>JAYVLO010000191.1:0-10212 GCA_043759455.1 Pseudolysobacter sp. | reverse complement strand
TGCAGCAATGCCGGAATAGTATCCATGTCGCGCGTCGACTCGAGTTCGGCGATGGTCAGCTGACGATCGGTGCCACCCGGATTGCCGACCACGATGGTCAGCTCTTTTTCCTCGGCGCCACTTTTCGAGAACGGGAAATATTCGGCCACTTTCGCCGGCTTGTTGTTTTCGTAAGCGCGCAATACGCCCATGTCTAGGTCGTAGCGCGGAAAGTTGAAATTGTCCGGATCACCGCCGAAAAACGCCATCGCCAGTTCCGGTGCGAACACCAGCCGCACATCTTGGAAACGATGGTATTTGTACAGGTCGTAAAGACCGCCGTGATACAGATCGACGACGTCGCAACGCGTGGTTTCCTTGGCCGAGCCGACGCATTCGTTCTCGATATCGGACTTCACCGATTTTTCGGCCTTACTGTAATCCTCGCCACTCTTGCCGGCGGTGGCTTTTTTCACACGTTCGGTGACGTTGCCGATGTTGTCGAGTCGGTTCAACTCGATCTCGGGGCATTTGATTTCTTCGTTCTCTTGTCTCGCGTAAAAACCTGTTTTGATGAAATCCTTGTCCGCGGTCGAGAGTTGCTGCACGCAGGAATTGACGCAGTGGTGATTGGTCAGCACCAATCCGTTCGGCGAGACGAACGAGCCCGAACAACCGCCAGCCAGACGCAACGCCGCGCGCTGGGCGTGGTCGATCCACTTCTGGTCCGGCGAAAACTTGTAGGTTTCCTGCAACTGCTTTTTTGGCAGATTATCCGGCGTCCACATGCCCTCGCCGGCGAAGGCGGCGCTGGTGGCAACGAATGCAGTCAAGACGACCAGCATGAACTTCTTCATCATGAATTCCACATTTCGAGGCGAGTTGCAAGGTCGGCGACGATAGGCCGCATGCGCCTCGCGCAGCCTGTGCCGAAAGTCATGGCAGAAATCTCCCGCGCCGGATCACGGCGTGGGAAATTTCCCTGGCGCCAGATTATTTCGCGAACAAGTGTTCGACCGCTGCACGCTCTTCGCGCAACTCTTTTTCGGTGGCGGCCATGCGCTCGCGCGAAAAGGCATTAATTTCCAGACCCTGGACGATTTCGTATTTGCCGTTTTTGGTCGTGACCGGATAACCGTAGATCAGACCCGGCGCGATGCCGTAGCTGCCGTCGGTCGGAATGCCCATCGATACCCAATCACCCTCCGCCGTGCCGAGCGCCCAGCTGCGCATGTGATCGACCGCCGCCGATGCCGCCGACGCGGCGCTGGATGCGCCACGCGCCTTGATGATCGCCGCGCCGCGCTGCTGCACGACCGGTATGAAAGTATCGGCGTACCAGGCCTGATCGATCAGGTCGGTCGCGGCCTTGCCCTTGACCGTGGTGTGATGAATATCGGGATACTGCGTCGAGCTGTGGTTGCCCCAGATCGTGACCTTCCTGATATCGGTGGTGTGCGCACCGGTTTTTTCGGCGAGCTGGCTCAATGCCCGATTGTGATCGAGACGCACCATCGCGGTGAAACATTTCGGATCGAGGCTCGGTGCATTCTGTTGTGCGATCAGCGCATTGGTATTGGCCGGGTTGCCGACAACGAGCACTTTGACGTCACGCTTGGCGTGATCGCTGAGCGCTTTGCCCTGCGGTGCAAAAATCGCCCCGTTGGCTTCGAGCAAATCCTTGCGCTCCATGCCGGGGCCGCGCGGACGTGCACCGACCAGCAACGCGTAATCGACATCCTTGAAAGCGACGTTCACATCATCGGTGGCGACCACGCCGGCAAGCGTCGGGAATGCGCAATCGTTGAGCTCCATCACCACGCCTTGCAGCGCCGGCAGCGCCGGAGTGATTTCGAGCAGATGCAGAATCACCGGCTGATCGGCGCCGAGCATGTCGCCGGCAGCGATGCGGAACAACAAGGCATAACCGATCTGGCCAGCGGCGCCGGTAACTGCAACACGAACGGGAGATTTCATAAGACGAAGTCCTCAATCAATGAACGATGAACCACACGATAATTGCAAACTATCTCGACCAATTTTTCGCAAACGCATGTCGGGCTTGTTGCAGACCGGCACGCTTGAAACGTTCTATTGAATCGCAAAACCCAGCGGTTTGAGCAGGCCATCGATATGCCGCAGATCGTAACCGTAGACAACATCCTGGCCGATCACCGTAACCGGAATGCCGTGTGCGCGCAGCGAGCTGTAGGCGCGCTGGCCTTCACCATTGGTTTCGACATCTAGTTCGCGGAACGGTACTTCGTGCGCCACCAGCGCAGCGCGCAACGCCTTGCAGTAACCGCACCACTCCGCACTCAGCAACACGATGCCGTTACTGCCGGTGTCGCGGCGCGGATCGTCGCGTTTCGCCTCGATCTTGTGCTGCCACAACATCACGCCACTGATCAGGGCAATAAACAGGGCCAGCCATTTGCCGTGCATTGTGTGCCTCGCAGACGTTGCGTACGCGATGTCTTTTCGACTACACCAATTCGGCGAAAAACTGCTTGATGCGATTCAGGCCGTCGGTCAACTCGGCCGGTTTGCAGGTGTAGGAAATGCGAATCGCCTTCGGCTCGCCGAACGCACTACCTGGCACGCAGGCGACGCCTTTGACATCCAGCAGCATATTGCAGAAATCCACATCGTTCGCAATCAAGGCGGTGCCGTGATGCTTGCCGAACGCGACCGAAATATCCGGGAACGCGTAGAACGCGCCTTGCGGTTTCGGACAACGCAGACCGGGAATACTTTCGAGCACCGCCATCACTTCATCACGCCGCCTGGAGAAATCCTTGTTCTTCTCGCGCGGCACATCCTGCGGTCCGGACAGCGCCGCAGTAGCCGCGGCGGTGACGACTTCCGGCAGATTGGTAATGTGATTCGAGTTAAGCGTGACTTGCGACAGCGCCACCTGCTCGGGCGCCGCAATCAGACCGACCCGCCAGCCGGGCATGCCGTAGGTTTTGGAAATCGAATCAATCAGGATCACCCGATCGCGCAACTCCGGTCGCGCCTTGACCAAATGCGCGTATTGCAGTCCGTCGAAAATCATGCGGTTGTAGATGTCGTCCGACAGAATCCACAGCTGGTGCTTGACCAGCACATCGGCGAGCGCGGCGACTTCTTCCTCGCTGTAAACCATGCCGGTCGGATTCGACGGATTGTTGAAAAGCAGCAGTTTGGTCTTCGGGGTAATCGCCGCTTCGAGTTGTGCCGCCGTGAGCTTGTAATTCTGTTCGGCGGGGCATGCCAGCAACACGATTTTGGCGCCGAGAATATCGGCGATATCGACGTAGCTGGTCCAATACGGTACCGGAATCAGAATCTCGTCGCCTTCGTTGAGCAACGCATACATCAGATTGAACAGCACATGTTTGGCGCCGACACCGGTCGCCAGATTCTTGCGCTCGTAACCGTCGAACCCGCCTTCTTTCAGGTGCACAAGAAACGCATCGAGCAAGGCATCGGAACCTCGATTCGAACCGTACTGGCCGGAGTCGTGCGCCAGCGCATCGCGCGCCGCGGCATACACATGTTCACCCGGCAGAAAATTCGGCACGCCGATTGAAAAACTGATGATATCGCGGCCGGCGGCCTTCAGCTTTTTGGCTTTTTCGGCGACGACCATGATCGCGCTGGGCTTGGCCCGGCTCATACGCTCAGCTAATTGCAGCATGGGGAGATTCTCGAGGTAGGTGGAATCGAAGCGCCGTGTTGCGGCGCAATATTCTAACATAAAGAGCGCATAATCAAGCGCCGTTTTTGTGCGTCGATTTGCATGTCGAAGCTGCGACGATGTCGTGCCGATTGCGATGCCGTGCCGGTACTTTCGGCATCTTGTATCGCGTTTGATCGTCACTTTTCGCCGCGCATCCGCACGCGCGACGCGCCATGCGACTATTTTCTTCAAGGACCATCCATGCCAAGCCGTGAGATCGAAGCAAAATTTGCGGGTGTGATGCCAGCCGCAGAAAACTCCACCGACTTCGGCATCCTCGGCGCGATCAGCGCATCACATTTTCTCAACGACATGATCCAGTCGTTGGTCTTTGCGATCTACCCGGTGCTGCAAAGTGGATTCGACTTGAGCTTCGCCCAGATCGGCATGATCACCCTCACCTATCAGATCACCGCCTCGTTATTGCAGCCTGCGGTCGGCGTGTATACCGATCGCCGGCCGCTGCCGTATTCGTTGCCGATCGGTATGGGTTTCACGTTGCTGGGTCTGTTGCTGCTGTCGATCGCGCCGACGTTTCCAATGTTGCTGCTGGCCGCCGGTCTGGTCGGCATGGGTTCGTCGGTGTTTCATCCGGAATCCTCGCGGGTCGCGCGCATGGCCTCGGGCGGACGCCACGGCCTTGCGCAATCGGTGTTCCAGGTCGGTGGCAATATGGGCTCATCCCTCGGGCCGCTGCTGGCGGCGTGGATCATCGTGCCGCGCGGGCGCGGCAGTGTCGCGTGGTTTTCGCTGGCCGCGCTGGTCGCGATCTTTTTGCTGATCAAGGTCAGCCACTGGTACAAGTTGCATCGCCACGGCGTGCGCGGCAAACCGCAACCGCGGCGCCAAGGTCAGGCGATATTGTCGCGCTCGAAGATATTCTGGTCACTGCTGATCCTCGGCCTGCTGATTTTCTCGAAGTATTTTTACCTGGCCAGTCTAAGCAGTTATTACACGTTTTACCTGATCCACAAATTCGGCTTGTCGGTACAAAGTGCACAAGTATATTTGTTCATTTTTCTGTTTTCGGTAGCGGCCGGCACCTTGATCGGCGGACCGATCGGCGATCGCATCGGCCGCAAATACGTGATCTGGTGTTCGATCCTCGGCGTCGCGCCGTTCACCTTGATCCTGCCTTATGCCAGCCTGTTCTGGACCGGCGCATTGACGGTCATCATCGGCCTGATTCTGGCGTCGGCGTTTTCCGCGATACTGGTCTACGCGCAGGAGCTGATTCCGGGCAAGGTCGGCACGATTTCCGGATTGTTTTTCGGTTTCGCATTTGGCATGGGCGGCATCGGCGCGGCGGTGCTCGGACACCTCGCCGATCTGCACGGTATCGAATACGTATATCAGCTCTGTGCGTTCCTGCCGCTGATCGGCATCATCACCATTTTTCTGCCGAATCTCGAAAAAACCCGACCCGTCCTCGCCACCTGAACGGATAGCTGCGCTTCGTTAGCGAGCCACATCGCATCGGCGAAGTGCAAACTTCATGCAACTCGCGTGCAATTCGCCACGCCGGGTAATACATTAGCGCGGCTGTCACCGATCAATCCGCTACACCGGCAAGCAATCCCGAACGTAACACCCACCCACTTTATCGAGGAATTAACATGCATCTTATCTGGACTATCTTGATTGGTTTTGTCGTCGGTTTCGTGGCAAAAATGCTTACGCCCGGGCGCGATCCGAGCGGCTTTTTCGTCACGTCCGCGATCGGTATTGCCGGCTCGCTGATCGCGACTTATGCGGGGCAGGAAATGCACTGGTACGCGCCCGGGCAGTCGGCCGGATTTATCGGCGCGCTGATCGGCGCCATCGTATTGCTGATCGCTTACCACATGGTGCGCAAGTCGTCGTAATTCGGATTCATCATTGTTGGAGGATTGCGTCATGGGATTTTCAGATTTGCTGAAGCAGTATCTCGGCGGCGCCACCGCGCCGGTCAACGCGGATGCGGCCGATCACTATAACGAGGTCGCTGCGGCGGCGCCGGCGTCGGTTGTTAGCGAGGGAATTGCTGCGGCGATGCGTTCGGATCAAACGCCGCCATTCGGCCAGATGGTGTCGCAGATGTTCAACAACGCCACGCCGGAGCAACGCAGTGCGATGCTGAATCAATTGCTCGGCTCGCTCGACCCGAAAGTCGCGGCGAGTCTCGGCGGTCCGCTCGGCGCATTGGTGCAAGGCGCTGGCGGTGCACCGATAACACCGCAGCAGGCATCAACGATCACGCCCGAGCAAGTGCAGCAAGCGGCGACGCATGCCGAACAGCATGCGCCAAGCATCATCGACACGATGAGCGATTTTTATGCGCAGCACGCGGGATTGGTGAAAACGTTGGGGAGCGCGGCGCTGACGATTGCGCTGGCGAAGATGGCGAATCGCACGCACGCTTGAGCGATTTGCTTCGGCTATAAATTGCAGCGCCGGCTATGGCTGCCGGCGCTGCAGTCGCAAAACAATTTGCTCGGACAAAAGCGGGTGGCGAAGTTATCTCCGCACTTTCAAGTCAGCAGGTTTTCCATTCAACAGAATGTCAGCTCCTTGATAGCCGACAGCACTACTTTGGGCAATCAACACCACATCAGCACAAGCGAGCCGATCTGGAAATACTGCCGCGTCCATTGGCTCTTTGCCGCCGCTCTCAGTCTGCCAAAGCGAAAGTTGACTCAGTAACGCGCCAATTTCGTCAGGTTTGCCAGTTAACTGCCAATGCATTTCCAAGTGTGCATGCATTATCAACAACGCTTGCCTTAGCGTGACAGCGGTTCCTAACGAAGATTGATTCATCGTTCTCGTAACCTACTTTTTCAACATCTCGTTCCAGCTATCCACCTTGGCCTGCGTCTTCGCAAACAACGCCGTCGTATCACCATTGATCGTGATCGACTCGATCTTGTCGCCGCCGCGAATCTGATCAACCACTTTCTGGTCGTCCGCCGACAGCACTTCACCGAACACAGTGTGTTTGCCATCGAGCCACGACGTAGCGGTGTGGGTGATGAAAAACTGGCTGCCGTTGGTGCCGGGGCCGGCGTTCGCCATCGACAGAATACCCGGCTTGCTGTGACGCAGCGTCGGCACGATTTCATCTTCGAAACGATAACCCGGGCCGCCCGTACCCGAACCGAGCGGGCAACCGCCCTGGATCATGAAATCAGGAATGACGCGGTGAAAACTCAGCCCGTCATAGAACTTGTGTTGCACCAGATTGACGAAATTGGCGACCGTGACGGGGGTCTGTTCGGCGAACAGGCGCACATGGATATGACCGCGCGACGTGGCGAAATCGGCGATGAGTTCGTTGTTTGTGCTCATAGGTGTTTCCTCGGCGAAAATGGACATGATACCCGACCTGCATGTGAACGGGCCGCAACCGAATGTCATCGAAAACGGCCAAAACGTGCTGCGATGCGGAAAGTTGCATAAAAGCCGGCTATAATCCTAGGTTGTCCCGCCTGACGGCGTCCTTTACTCCCAAGCGGCCCCGCCCGTCGGCGCCGCGAGCCTGCATATGTCCATCGAAAAACTCCGCAATATCGCCATCGTCGCCCACGTCGATCATGGCAAGACCACCCTCGTCGATTGCCTGCTGAAACAATCAGGCACGTTCAGCGAGCGCACCGTGCTGGCCGAGCGCGTGATGGATTCTAACGACCAGGAAAAGGAACGCGGCATCACCATCCTGGCCAAGAACACGGCGATTTCATGGCGCGACAACCGTATCAACATCGTCGATACGCCGGGCCATGCTGACTTTGGTGGTGAGGTCGAGCGTGTCTTGTCGATGGTCGACTCGGTGCTGATCCTGGTCGATGCGATGGATGGCCCGATGCCGCAGACGCGTTTTGTGACGCAGAAAGCGTTCGACATGGGTTTCAAGCCAATCGTCGTGATCAACAAGATCGACCGTCCCGGCGCACGCCCGGATTGGGTGCTGGATCAGACTTTCGACTTGTTCGATCGCCTCGGTGCGACCGACGAGCAGCTCGACTTCCCGGTCGTCTACGCCTCGGCATTACACGGCTACGCCAGTCTGACTAACGAAGCGCGCGAAGGCGACATGGTGCCGTTGTACGAAGCGATCATGCAGCACGTGAAAGCGCCGGAAGTCGATCCCGACGGCCCGTTCCAGATGCGCATCAGCCAGCTCGACTACAACAGTTATGTCGGCCTGATCGGCATCGGCCGTATCCAGCGCGGCAAGGTGCGCACCAATCAGCCGGTCAGCATCGTGGATCGCGAAGGCAAAAAACGTCAGGGCAAGATTCTGCAGGTGCTCGGTTTCATGGGCCTCGAACGCCGCGAGGTGTCCGAGGCTTACGCCGGCGACATCGTCGCGATTTCGGGCATCGAAGGCCTGAGCATTTCCGATACTGTATGCCAGCTGGATACGCCGGAAGCGCTGCCCGCGCTGACCGTGGACGAGCCGACCATCACGATGACGTTTCAGGTCAACAATTCACCGTTCGCCGGCAACAAGGATCGCAGCGGTGGCAAATTCATCACCAGCCGCCAGATCCGCGAGCGCCTCGAACGCGAGACCTTGCATAACGTCGCGCTGAAAGTCGAAGAAGGCACCGATCCGGACAAGTTCCAAGTGTCAGGCCGTGGCGAATTGCATCTGTCGGTGCTGATCGAAACCATGCGTCGCGAAGGTTACGAACTGGCCGTGTCGCGTCCGGAAGTGATCATCAAGGAAATCGACGGCAAACTGCAGGAGCCGATCGAACAGCTTGTGGTTGACGTCGAGGAACAGCACCAGGGCGGCGTGATGGAACGTCTCGGCATGCGTCGCGGCGCGCTCAAGAACATGGAATCGGATGGTCGCGGTCGCACGCGCCTTGACTACCAGATTCCAGCACGCGGCCTGATTGGTTTCCAGACCGAATTCCGCACGTTGACGCAAGGTTCAGGCCTGTTGTTCCACGTGTTCGATCACTACGGTCCGAAGTCGGAAGGCGCGATCGCCAAGCGCCAGAACGGCGTGATGATTTCCAACGGCACCGGCTCGACGCCAGCGTATTCACTAGTGAGTTTGCAGGAACGCGGCCGCATGTTCTGCAACGACGGCGACCTCGTGTATGAGGGCCAGCTCGTCGGCATTCATGCCAAGGACAACGATCTCACCGTGAACGCGCTCAAGCCGAAGCCGCTGACGAATATGCGCGCCGCCGGCAAGGACGAAACCATTCCGTTGACGCCGGCAATCAAGATGACGCTGGAGCAAGCACTTGAGTTCATCGAAGAAGACGAACTGGTCGAGATCACACCGAAGGAAATTCGCCTGCGCAAGCGTGCGCTGACCGAAAACGATCGCAAGAAAGCATCGCGTTCGGGTAGTTAAAAAACGTAGAGAACACACTGCGGTTGCAACGACCGCAGTGTGTGGAATCAGACTCACTTGATTCCACCTTGGCCTCGGGATCATCAACAACATCACGACGTGGTTGCGAGCTTGCCCCTTGAGTCTCGACAGTTTTCAGCTTTTGCCAAGTGATATTTCTGCTCTGCAATTGCTGGCTTAAATCTATATTTGTTGCTCTTGTTTGTCCGAGCATGCGTCAAGCTGCCGCGCGCGCATCGGCTGCGTTGGCAAAGTAAATCTCATCCGGCGTCTTGGCGTCCAGCGCCGAATGTGTGCGACGGGTGTTGTAGACCGCAATGAAGCGGGTCAGTGATACGCGGGCACGGCTCACGCGCTCGTAGGCGTTCAGATAGGCCTCGTCGTACTTGATCATGCGCCACAGCAGCCGACGGACACAGGGAGTTGACGCTGCGGCGTGGCAGGCCGATGAGTTCTGCCTGGCGTGTTACCCAAAGCGCCTGTTCGCGGTCGATCATCGCTTTGCTTTGCGCTGCACCGTCCCGCCTTGTCGAGCGCACCGGCTAAAAAATCGATTTCCCGCGCTTGCTGGCCGATCTTGGCATGCAGCGGTTTGACGTCAATCACCGAATCGCGGCGCTCGGCACCGAACACGTTCGCAGCACCAGCCAGCAGCAGATGCTGCCAGTCGATGATCTGGTTCGCAGGCACGTCATGCGAATGGGACAACTCGGCCCGCGTTTTCTCGCCGCGAACGGCATGCAGCGACACTTTGGCCTGAATGCGGGTCAGTCGGTGCGGCGCGGTCTCTTCTTCATTTTCTGCTCCTCGTAAGGCAAGCATGATTGCCCAGGCGGATGCAAAAATTCCACTTAACTGACTGTCCAGTTTTTTGGGGCCAGCTCTACGTCGATCTGCGCGACAACAACCAGTGCACGCAGCTGGTGCGCGCGTTGTTGCTGAGCCTGCCGTAAGGCACGTTCTCTGTCGACTGCAAACGGGCTGTGAAATCGCTCTGCGCAATAACTCGCGTTTGTTAAAGTGTCGGCATGAAAACACCGATTCTTGTGGCGTGGAGTGGCGGCAAGGATTGCCTGATGGCGCTGGATCGTCTGCTCGATGATCCGCAATGGCAGGTGGTCGGCCTGCTGACCACGATCACCGCGCAATTCGATCG
>JAYVLO010000190.1:0-19236 GCA_043759455.1 Pseudolysobacter sp. | reverse complement strand
GAAAACGCCAGTGCGCTCGGTGCCGGAATCGGCGACCAGCCACCCTGTTCCACCGCGATCGGTTTACCGCCGCGCCACGGCAGATCGGTGCTTGCCTTGCGCCCAGCATGCGCGAGCTGCATCGCCGCGACTGCTCCGTGCGACTGGATAAAACGTGTGATCGGTTGCCACGCCGCAACTTGCGCATCGTTATAAATACCGGCATCACCGGGCGAGATGCGACCCTCCGCAAGTACAGCGCTGGCTTCTGTCATCACGAGCGCCGCACCACCTACCGCGCGGCTGCCGAGATGCACCATATGCCAATCATTCGGCACACCATCCTGCGCCGAGTATTGGCACATCGGCGAAACGGCGATGCGATTTTTCAGCGTGACGCCACGCAAAGTGAACGGAGTGAAAAGTGCCAAGCGATTGCTCCCGCAAGATAGAAAACGAGACGCGCGTCGAGGTAACGCGCATGGAATTAGAAAACCGAAACTACAATTGATTTCGGATCATGCACAACAACCTGCGGTCACGACCTTGCTTAATCAAGTATGTTTTCGGAATGTTCGCCGACAAACACATGCGAACCGACGACAAGCTGGACGAATATCGAGGTGCGCAATTGCTCGGCGTGGAAATCAAAATCGGGCCAAACGTGAGAGCCGATTCAGGAGTGCACGACGTGGCATTTTTGGAGGAAAAAACCAGCAAAGGGATTTTCACGATGTTGAATCACAATCCCCACAACGGCTGCGCTGCGGGCCTTTCAATCCGTGTAGAGTTTGAAGAAGAAGAGTAGTTAGCGGCAACGGCCGAACGTCAAAGTCTGCGGTTATCACAGAAGCTACCCGATGAAAAAAATTCTCTATATCGACATGGACAATGTAATGGTGGATTTTTCCTCTGGCATCGCGCGTGTCCCCAAGCCGATTGCGGACGAATTCGAGGATTGTCTGGACGAAGTGCCAAGCATCTTTTCCTTGATGATCCCGATGCCGGAAGCGATTGCGTCGGTAAAGTTGCTATCGCGCATCTACGACACCTACATTCTGTCTACGTCACCGTGGGAGAATCCATCCGCATGGTCCGACAAGTTGCTTTGGGTAAAAAAATATCTGGGTGAGTTCGGCTACAAACGTCTCATTCTGACGCACCACAAGAATCTCAATCGAGGCGACTTCCTGGTTGACGACCGAACAAAAAATGGTGTGGATCGATTTGTCGGAGAGCACATTCATTTCGGCACGCCGGAGTTTCCTGATTGGCCCAGGGTTGTCGAATACCTCGTGGGCAAACACACGGGTTTCGCATGAAAATGAAAACACCAACCGCAACCGACGAACATTATCTGTGGAATGGATGTTGGACACTGGATAGTACCGAGATTGCTCACGCTTACTGTCTTTGGTTCATCGCTTACCGACAACTTTCGATCAACGAATTTGCAGGCTGCGTGTGCGGCTACAGCGGGGGTGGATCTTTTGAATTCGAGCAGTTCTACGTCTGCCTTGAAGGCGCACGGATTACGAAATGCGTGATCGACGACATTGATCGTGTGACGGACGAAGAAGAGAAAGAAATTCAGTTCAATTGCGCTCCCGTGAAAGATGAGCATCTCAAATCAATATCCAACACCGCGTGGGGAGCAAATGATTGTTTTGATCAACTGCACATACATGATGGCTGGTTCGTGCATGACCAACAATTTCTGCTTCCTTCAGCGATCCTGGAAAAGGATTTGATCTTGCTGAGCAGCGGCAGATTCGTGGGCGGCACTTCGGTAGTACACTGGATCAATAACGTCATCGAATACATCGGCCTGGCTGCGAGCCCTACTGCAACTGAATTGAGCCGACCTCGCGCTGATGCGGTGAAGCAAAAAGGACGGCTCAGAGCGCAGCAGTGGATTGCAAAGCTGGAACATGGCCGCAAGCAATTGCAAGCGATGTGGAGTGAATCATAGGTTTTGTTTTCATCCGTAGCTAACACTCTGCCGCGTTAGTCCGGTTGCAAATATCGGTTGCGCGCAGTCGATGCAAAAAAATCTTTGGGCAATGCTGCACCTAGCATTTGGAAAGGCTCCCGCGCTAAATGTTGCGCGGTCTTACGTGGTGCTTCGCCCCGGAGTAAGGTCGGCACAATTCCCTAAACGCGCGGCAACGTGTTTTACCCTTTTCCTATCGTCTCGCACGGCACTTTTACTCAAACGTTGGTCTCCAATGAAAGAAATCAAATTTTTGTCGGAAATGGACAAGTATGGCTTCCAGAATGTCGGGGAGATTCTGTGTAAAGCAGATCACCTCGCTTTCAACCTCACGCGCCGGTGCGCCGAGCATGGCTTCGTCTATCTGTGGATTGAAAATTCGGGGCAAGTGTTTACTGTAGTCTATGTAGGAAAAGCGGGGAGAACTCTGCACGCACGATGTCAGCAGCATAAAGGCGGTTTTAGACGCAGCTCAACGGGGAAGGCTCACGCTGGTCGTCTTAGAAAAGGATTTATCGACAATAAATGCTACGACGTTTATGCCAGAAAAGCTGATAACGCGACATTGTTCGGCGAAGACGCAGTATCTATGGCGTGTGTCGAAGAACGGGTGTTTATCAAGAAGTTTCAGCCAACGTGGAATGCCGCATGGTAATTCAAGAAAGTGGACGAGCCTTCGCCATAACGCGATTGCAGCCAAAACCTCATAACCTATCTCGATGAAAGCGATTTCGCGACTATCCCGTTTCCGTGCCTGCCCGCTGTGCGAGGCGATCTGCGGTCTTGAATTCCAGTACGAAGACAAGCAACTCGTCGCGATTCGCGGCGATGCGGCTGATCCTTTCAGTCAGGGTCACATCTGTCCGAAAGGCAATGCGATTCTCGACCTGGAAGCCGATCCCGATCGCGTGCGCAAACCGCTGCGTCGGCGCGGCACGGAGTTCGAGGAAATCTCGTGGGATGAGGCATTTCGCTTCGCCGGTGAAAGACTCGCGGCGATCCAGCGCGAGCATGGCGCGAATTCGGTTGCGGCATATCTCGGCAATCCAAATGCCCACCATTTCGGCAGCATCGCGTACGCGCCGGCATTCTTGCGCGCGTTGAAATCGCGCAACATTTTTTCCGCATCCAGCGTCGATCAGTGGCCGCACCAAGTGGTGATGTGGTCGATGTACGGACATCAGTTTTTGTTGCCGATTCCGGATATCGATCACTGCGATTACATGCTGATGCTTGGCGCCAATCCGATGGCGTCGATGGGCAGCCTGATGACTGCGCCGGGCATCGCGAAACGCCTCAAGGCGCTGTGCACGCGCGGCAAACTCGTGGTGATTGATCCGCGTCGCAGCGAAACCGCCGAAGTAGCAAGCGAGCATATTTTCATTCGGCCCGGTAGCGATGCGTTGTTCCTGATTGCGCTGCTGCAAACCTTGCAGCGAATCGGCACGGCGCGGCTCGATCATTACGCCGGCAAGCTCAAGGATTTCGACATCGCGTTGGCGAGCATCGCGCATTTCGACAGCGAACTCATCGCCGCGCGCACCGGCATCGGCACGGCGCAAGTCGAGCGCATCGCCGCCGAATTGTACGCGGCTCCGCGCGCTGCGGTGTACGGACGCATGGGGCTTTCGACGCAGATGTTTGGCACGCTGGCGCAATGGCTGTTGCAGCTCATTGCGATCTACACCGGCAACCTGGATCGGCCCGGCGGCATCGTGCCGAACGACGCCATCATCAGCCTCACCGGCGCGGGCACGGCTCGCGGTCACCACGGCGCATGGCGTAGTCGCGTGCGTGGTCTGGCGGAATTTGCCGGTGAATTGCCGGTATCGGCGCTGGCCGAGGAAATCCTGACCCCGGGCGACGGCCAGGTGCGTGCGCTGATCACAAGCGCAGGAAATCCGGTGTTGTCGACGCCGAACGGTCGCGCTCTGGAAGGCGCGCTGACATCGCTCGATTTCATGCTATCGATCGATATCTACATCAACGAAACCACGCGGCATGCGGATCTGATTCTGCCGCCGGTTTCATCACTCACGCAGCATCATTACGATCTCATTTTCAACGCATTTGCGGTGCGCCGCGTGACGCGTCTGAATACGCCGCTGCGCACGCAGACGGAACACGAGCGCGGCGACTGGGAAATTTTCAACGCGCTTGGCGCAGCGTACAGCAACGCCGCCGGCAAACCGTGGACACCGCTGCCAGCGCCGGAACAGATGATCGCCGCCGGGTTGAAACATGGCGAGTCCGGTATCACACTCGACGATCTGAGAGCCGCGCCGCACGGCATCGATCTCGGACCGTTGCAACCCAATCTGCTGGCGCGTTTGCAAACCGAAAGCGGTTTGATCGAATGCGCGCCGTCGCTGTTGCTGGAAGATCTGGCGCGACTCGCGAGCGATGCGTTTGCACCCGCGCCGAGCGACAGTCTGCAGTTGATCGGGCGCCGCGATATTCGCAGCAACAATTCCTGGATGCACAATGCGCCGCGCCTGATCAAGGGCAAACCGCGGCATCAATTATTGATGCACCCCGATGATCTCGCGGCGCGCGGCATTGTCGACGGTGTCGATGTTCGCGTGCGTTCGGTCATCGGCAGCATTACCGTCGCGGTCAAATCCTGCGACGACTTGATGCGCGGCGTAGCCTCGCTGCCGCACGGTTTCGATCATCGCCGTGAAGGTACGCGTTTGACGCGCGCAGCGACGCTCGATGGCGTGAGCTACAACGATATTTCCGACCCGGCCGCGCTCGATTTGCCATCGGGTAATGCCGCGTTGAACGGCCTGATCGTGTGGGTCGAAGCCGCTGCGGCACCGCTCAACTCAGTGGCCGCGCTCGCGACGCAATAACCGGATCAGATACACCACGATCGCAATATTGACGATCAGCGCGGCAATTTTCATCGGCCCGAATTTGTGCACGAGTTCGTAGAGTTCGAACGGGATCAGTGAGGCGGTGATAATCACGGTGAGATATTCCGCCCAGCGTTTGCCGAGCAGCAAACCCACGCCTTCGACTACGAACAATGCGGCGTAAACCAGCGCACCCGCACCGAGCGCTTCGAGACTGCGCGGGGTCAATTGCATGAACCACGCCGCTGCGCGCGTTGCCAGCGAATGTCCCGTGATGAATGGCAGCTCGGTCAGCCATGATGCAAACCTTTCTGCCTCGTTCGGCGCTAGCAGATGCCACGCGCCGAGCGCAGCGACGATCAAAGCGGCCGCCTTGACCAGCTTGAAAGCGGCGATCAGCACAAGCACGAAATTGCGCTTGGGTTTGGCCCGAGATTTTTCGATCATGTCTTGCGCCAAAACAGGTGATCGCGAAGCATACGCAAATCGGCGACGGCATAAAACACCTCGCGCCTATGGCTCGTCGGCGCGGAAGCGCTTATCTTGCACACCGGCGATTCATCTTCGGAGCAACCCATGCGCAAACTTCTACCGTTATACGCGTTCGCCCTGTTCACGCTGTTTTCGGGTTCGGCATTCGCGCTGCAGACCAGCTATCTCGGCAATGCGCAGATCGATCTGACGATCCTGCTCGGACCGCCGCCGGTGGCCGGATCGGAGGCGGACAAGATTGATCTGCGAACGGTGCTGGAAGCGCAACAGACCCGCACTCCCGCGCAGGTAAAACGCGCGCAGGCCGATGTCGAGACGTCGGTATTTCGTTTTGCCGATGCGGTCGGCCCGAATTTCACTGCCGCAAAGCTGCCGTTCACTGCATTGTTCTTCAAGAAGATCAGCAACGACAGTCGTGTGGCGATCCTTGCAATCAAGGATGCATGGCAGCGCCCGCGTCCGTTCCTCGCTAGCAGCGACGTGCACCCGATCATCGATAAACCGACCACTGGATCGTATCCGAGTGGACACTCTGCGTACGCCTACATGACCGCGATTATCCTGGCGCAACTGCTGCCGGAAAAGCGCGAGGCAATCTTCGCGCGCGCAGCAGAATACGCGCACAACCGCGTCATCGATGGCGTGCATTATCCGAGCGATATCGAAGGTGGCCGCATCGCCGGTACGGTGATCGCGGCGAACATGTTGCAGAGCCCGGAGTTCAAGGCGGATTTCGCGAAGGCCAAGGCGGAGCTGAATCAACGCGCGAAATAGCGAACCCCTGCTTCGGGGTTCGCTATCCATTGCCTGCGGTTGTGGCGTCTACGTGGTTTTGTCGGACGCTATTTGCAGTAGGCGAAAGCGGTGATGGTTGTTCCACCGCCCGAACCGTATGAGCATGTCCTCTTGTTGCTAGCGGGCGGCCCAAATGGCCCGGCTGCGACCGGATCACCCATATAACTCGCGGATGCGCCATCAGTTGTGATCGACGTGGTATGACAACCACCGCTGACTACCGTCGTGGTCGCGCCACCACAGGTTGCGGTCACCGTGACTCCTCCGCCCGCTCCAGTGGCGACGCTGTTGGAGAACATGGTGAGCGCCAATGCGCCGACCGCGCCGGTGGCTCCGGTTGGGCCAGCTGAACCTTGCGGACCCGTTGCGCCCGTTGCGCCAGCCGCTCCGGTCAATCCCGGCGAACCATTCGGGCCGGTAGAACCTGTTGCGCCTGGCGGGCCAGCTGCACCGGTCAAGCCGACGGCACCCGTCAAGCCAACCGCACCGGTATTGCCTATGCTGCCGGTAATGCCCTGCGCACCGGTCAGACCAAGTGCGCCGGTATTGCCGGTACTGCCCGTAGCGCCCGTCGTACCGGTCGCACCGCTATTGCCAGTAGCGCCAGGGGCACCGCTTGAACCTGTCGCCCCTGTCACGCTCTGCACGCCCTGATTGCCTATCGGCCCGGTGATACCGGCGGCACCGGTCGAGCCGACCGCACCCGTGTTGCCACTGACGCCGGTTAAACCTGCAGCGCCCGTGGGGCCAGTCGCACCAACACTTCCGGCTGCGCCTGTCGGACCAGCCGGACCCGGCGCACCGACCGGGCCCGTGCCACCGGTCGCACCTGCCGACGCAGGCGCGCATTGACCCAGGGTGCCGGTGGCGTCAAAACACACGCCGGTAGTGTAGGTCGATGCTGATGGCAAGTTCGGTATGACAACACTGCCACTGCCTTGCACCTGCAACAACGTCGTCGCACCGGTATTGTCCTTGACGACAAAATTTCCTGCCGGCGGCGTATTGACCTGTACATCGGCGGCGTGGGCGTTACCGAAGCCCGCGGCAAGCGCCAGCGAGATCGAAACCGCGATGCCGCTACGAGAAAAACCGGAAACGGTGGATGCAGATTGCGGGTGGCTCAGCTCCGACTATTTTTATTCACACGTTGACCGGACATTGCAAGCATACCGAGGCCGCCGACCAGTGCCAGCAACAACAGCAGAGCTTTCGCATCAAGCGCAGGAATGGCCTGGGCAATGACATCAACCGGAATCAGCGGGATACCAAACCAGCCACGCACCTTGCCGCCGCCGCCTTGGTTCTGCTGGGTCGGCGCAAGAATCTGGCCGGTGCCGTAATTGTCGGTGACCGATACGAACTGGATATTCTGAGTGCCGCCAACTGCCAAGAACATATTGCCTTGCTGCCCGGGAATGGTGCTGTTGATAACGATCGGCGTGGTGGAGGTGCCCTGGATCGTCAGTGCGTCCAGTATCGACTGGGTAAGACCCGCGGCGAAGGTATAGGTTTTGCCATTGGCGCTGATCAGGCTCAGATTCGCAAACATACTGGTGCCGGTAATGGTCGATGACGTCGCGCAGGTGGGATTGTCGGAGAACAAAACCGTACCCGATCCGGCATTGAACGTGCCGCTGTTCGACCAGTTGCCGACTAGCCCGATATTTCCGCTACCACCATCGAGCACACCGCCGGATTGCACGCTGAGGTTGCGTGTATTGAGCATGTTGCCGCTGTTGATTTGCTGACTTCCGCCCACCGAAAGATTGGTGCAGCCAAGGTCAATCGTGCCGCCTCCGAGCGAAACCGAACCGCCTGCAGGCACAACAAAATCGGCATGCGCGACGCTCGCGCAAAACAGCAGGAATGGAACCAGTAGTGTGCGCAACAAGGCGCTCGCGGACCGGATAGTGAACATCGGATTTCCCCCTTGGGATAACAATGCGAGCGCATGCGTGACAAAGCAAATACCTGGCACGGTTTCGTTTCGCAAACTATGCGATCTGCACGCATTCTGTCAATACAAATGCACCCGAAAAACGCCTATTCGGACTTGCCTCCCGCCGCATCCCGGATGCTGCTCGCGCGACTTGCAGCGACATGTCTTGAATACATGCACAGAGAACCGATTCGCCGAGCTTAAGTCAGGGCGACTTCCACATCAGGCTTCAAGGCGTTTTTTCTCGACGCTTTCCACTGCCCGATTTTCTCACCGACCGCGTGGCGTTCCAGCAATCGCTCGGTCAGGCCCGCACCAACCAGCAACAGCAGGATCGGAAACGGATGCAGATACCGAAACGAAATAATATGCGAGCACAGCACCTGCCCGATCACCAATCCAACCGCACACACGGTTACCAGCATCACCACGGCAGGAACACGATGCGGCCCCAGTCCGGCAAGTGCCAGTCCGATCGGCGCGAGGGCAAAAAGACAGAACATCAACCAGTATCCGCTGGAGCCGAAAAGCGCCTTGACCGGCGAATGATTGCGCGCAATCCTGGCGGCGTCGTAGTGGAACCACTGGCGCAGCAGACTCAGAACCTTTTCGTCGGGGGGCTGACCCGAACCCAGATCGCTGAGCATGCGCATCTCGCGTCGTGGCGGGTCAAAATATTCCGGCAAGGTGGTGATGCCAAGCCGCGCCACGCCAAGCGGATTGTCGGCCACGGCACGTTTCGCGAGGATCGCCGCCACCGCGCGCGCGCGCTGATCTCCGACATGCGCCCGCAGTATGGGAATGAGGCCGCCAGGCAACCAGATCTGTTCTTCGCGCAGGCGCTGGTTGTCGAGCGGAATGGTGACCTCCTGCAAAATCGCAGGATCAACGCCGGTGCCGGAAAAATGTTCCGGTCGAACCAGCGGCGCCACCAGCCCCAGACGAAACAATGGCGCATCCAGGATATACGCAGGCTCACCGCCGGCGCGGCGCCCGTACCACGCCCGATAGGCGTCGTGACATAGATCCGTGACCAGCAGAATCAGCAGCAAATGCACAATCCACACGTGCCGGCGTTTGCTCACGCCATACAACGCACCGATCAGGACTGCAGCCGGCGCCACGGCGACGGCGAACGGCACCAATCCCGCGCGCAGGCTTGCCAGCACCGTGCCGATGAGCACGCACAACAACAGCCAGCGCAACTTGCCGCTACGCAAATACGCGGTGCAGCAAGCCAGTGCCGCAAGCAATTGAAAACTGCTGGCCGACTCGGTCATTACCATGCGTTCGTAGAACAGCTGGCTTGGTTCGACGCATAACAGCAGCGCAGCCACCATCGCGATCCATGCGCGAACCTCCAGCCCGAGATAAAGAGTCAGAAACAGCAGGGTGCAGGTGGCAACCCCAAATCCGGTCTGCAACAACAACAGCGAAAACAGCGATTCGGACCGCACCGCCGTCATGAAAATCATCAACGGGTAAGTAAAGGAGCGATCCGGGGGCGTGTTGTTGTTGACCGCGCTGTACAGATACGAGGCAGAATCACCGAGAAACAGGCGCACATTCGGATCGATCAGCAGCGCGACCAGTTTGATTGCGATCAAACCGAGCAACAGTCCCGGCAACAGACGGGCAAGTTGAGCGATGCGATTTGATTCGACTGGCACCGAAACCCGCGCGGAAGAATGCGCCGCGCCACGCGTTACGCGCAGCGCGCTTTGATCAATCACGGCTGACATCTTTCTTCCTGAGACTTGCAAACGACGCACTATTCCAAACTATTCACGATTAGACCACATATGTTGCTGGAACTGTTCGCGTCTAGCACGCCGCACACATGGAACTTTATTATAATAGATTAAGCAATGAAGCGCATGGCACTGATTGAATCGAGCAGCGACCCTGCGCCATCGCAAACGCAGGACGCGCGCGTGGTCGATCCTGCAATCGCCGCCATTTTGTTGTACCGTTTATCGCTCGTGAACAAGCTGCAAAAGGAGAGCGTTATGCCGAGCATGTGTTGTCATCCGCAAGCGCCGCACAAGAAATTGCGTGTCCCTGACTGGTTTGCCTCCAGTCTGATGATGGATCGCGCGCTCGACGCGATCATTCGTCGCGTGAAAAAGCTGGATCGCAAACATGACGTGCCGTACCTGGCCGGCTATAGCAATGACGGGCAGACGATCTACATCGATCGGCATCTGCCGAGGACGTTCAGCTACAACGGTCGCGAGATCGAAGTGGCACGTTACCTGATACTGCACGAGGAGGTGGAAAAGACCCTGATCGATCAGCTCGGTCTGCACTACCTGCATGCACATCAGATCGCCACGCGCGCCGAAGAAGCCGCGGTCCGCGCCGAGAAAATTTCGTGGCGCGAGTACGATCGGTTCATGCAGAAATACGTCAAGGGCATCGGTGACGAACGCCTGACCAAAGTGCCCGCGGATCTGGATCTGAAACCCTACCGCGACTATCACGACTACGATTTGATGCGCGGTATGCTCAAGGCAATCGACAAGGGACAGTTCGCCAAGGCCGAAGGCGATACGAAGATGCGCGATGAAATGACGCGCTATACCAAGGCGTTCAAGGAGCAGGATCGCATGACAAAAAAACTGTCGGTCGCCGCGCCGCCAATTGCAAAAGTGGTGGCTACCGTTGCCCGCAAAAAGAAAGCTCTTGTCGCGACCTAGTCTTCCTTGCGTTTTGGGAATGGGTCAGTCGACGCGCGATGGAAATTGCACGCCGGAAAAATCGGCTAAATCGGAATCTTCGAATCTCGCGAAGTTTCCGATCCAGCGCGCAGCGATTCTGCGTAACAAGCTCAAAAAAATCATTGCATCTGCGTGCAACGATTCCTCAAAGCGATCGCGCAAATTCCAGGTTCTTTTGCACGCGCTCGCGTTCGCTCTCGGGCAACGAGTTTCCTTCCAGTAACTCCATGCACAGCCGCTCACTGAGTTCACGTTTTTTGCAATAGTAGGCTGAGACCGCGAGCTCGTCCTTGGCGCGCCATGCATACACGGTCACGTCGACAAACAGCAAGTCGGCGGGCTGTGGAATCTCCATCGCGATGCGCGCAAATTCCGCCGCCACTGCAAAGCGATTCTGCAATCGACAATAGCGCGCAAGTTCGCACATCGATTCCGCGCGAGCGGGGCGAAAATCATGAGCTTCCAGATATGCCGCGACGATATCGGCATACGGCCGGCCCAAACGCTCCCTGATCACGGCCACCTGAAATTTCGCAAAAAACACTTCTTCATCCCAACCACCCATCGCGACGCGATGCTCATACGCGCTCAGCGCTTTTTCGTTCTGGCCGGCGTCGCGCCAACTTTGTGCGAGATAAAAAGCGTAACGCGCATTGTCCGGTTCTGCGAACAATGCACGCTGCAGAACAGCGGCGTCCTCGGCGTATTTTTCCTCGGCTGGACGTTGACTGCGCGCACCATCCGGAAACGGCCGCATGCGCAATCCCGGCAACCGTTGCACGGCCGCCGCCAGCGGTGAATTCAGTGCCTCGTGCAGCACACCTTTCCATTCCCAGAGCGCATTCGTGCGCACCAGAGCGGTACGCTGATACGAGGTGTTGGCATAATGCACCTCGATCATGTAACCCGGTGCTTCAAGCCTGGGATAAACGAATCCGTCATCGGCGTCGAGTACTTCGTCGGCGTCGATGGTCAATGCAAAATCGCCGTGTTTCGCCGCGAGTTTCAACGCCTCGTTGCGGTTGTGCGAAAAATCCACCCATCGCCGTTCGATCAATTCGCCCGGCAAATCGGCTAACACACGACGGATGATTTCCTGCGTGCCATCGGTCGAGCCTGTGTCGGAAATCGCCCACGAGTGAATGAAAGGTCGCACGGAGCGCAGGCAACGCTCGATGACGTGTGCTTCGTTCTTGACGATCATGCAGAGACAAACGCGCATCACGATCAATCCTTGCCGCGATAACGTTCGAACCACGCGAGCGTATTGAGCACCTGTGCCAGCATGTTGCTCGGCCGGCGATTGATCTCGTGCGAGGCGCCCGGGATGCGGATCATCGCGGTATCGACCTTGCGCAATTTCAACGCCTGATAAAATTGCTCGCCTTCCGAGATCGGTGTGCGGTAATCCGATTCGCCATTGATCAGCATGGTCGGCGTCTTGACATTGCCGACATACGTGATCGGCGAGCGCTGCGCGTAGTTGTCCGCATGTTCCCACGGATAACCGGCAAACCAATAGGTGTGAATCAGGCTGGATAGATCAGTGGTCAAGGCGAAACTCGACCAGTTGATTACCGGCTTCGCAACCACAGCAGCACGGAAGCGATCGGTATGGCCGACGATCCACGCCGTCAACACACCACCGCCACTGCCGCCGGTGACGAACAGGTTTTTGTTGTCGACATAACCCTTGGCGATCACAGCATCGGTGAGGCTCATGAGATCGTCGTAATCCTTGCTTGGATACGCGTTCTGGATGAGGTTCGCAAACTCCTGTCCATAACTCGTGCTACCGCGCGGATTGCTGTACAAAACGACGTAACCCGCCGCGGCATAAAGCTGGATTTCCGGGGCGAAACGCGGGCCGTAATTTGAATAAGGTCCGCCATGAATTTCCAGCAGCAGCGGATATTTTTTGGCCGGATCGAAATGCGGCGGCTTGACGATCCAGCCTTCGACGGGTCGACTATCCGCAGAAGACGCTGTCCACAATTCCTCGACCGTTGCCAGATCCTTGTGATCGAGCAAATTGGCATTGAGATTGGTCAACACTCGCGACTTTCCACCGCGCTCGATTACCGCCACATCGGCTGCGCGGTATTCAGTGCCGCGTGTGTACGCAACCTTCCCCGCCGCTGCCGACATCGCGCCACCGGCGTAAGGACGACCCATCGCGGTGCCGCCAAAATCACTCGCGACAGTTTCGATTTTTCCGTCACTCGCGTTCGCATAACCGATCTTGCTGACGCCTTTGTCGTCGTAACTGAAAAATAGGCCATGACCATTGGCGTCCCAGCTCGGATTGCCGATGTCGAAATCAAAACTCTCGGTCAAAACACGGCTTTTGCCGCTGCTCAGATCGAGCAGATACAGATGGTTGCCTTGATAACCGAGGTGCTTGTCATCGAACCCCAGGTAAGCAATCTGCTTGCCGTCTGGAGAAATCAGCGGATGTGTATCCGGGCCATTGCGATCGGTCAGTTGAGTGAAGGCGCCGCTGTCGAGATCGATGCGATACAACTCGCTTTCAAATGGATGGTATTCCCAATCTTCGCGACGATTGGACGATACGATTAGTGATTTTCCATCGTGAGTCCATGCGGGATTTTCGGCGTAGTTGTAGTCGCCGCTAGTGACTTGGCGCGGACTGCCGCCATCCGCAGCAACCACGAAAATCTGCGAATAGCCGGGATCGATATAACCGACGCCATCAAAACGATAGTTCAGGCGATCGATCAGCTTGACCGGATCGGCCCATTCCGCACCCTTCGGTTTTGCCGGCATCGTCGCAAGTTGTTTGCCCTCGATCGGAACGCGCGAGGCGTAAGCCAACCACTTGCCATCGCGCGACCATGACAAACCCTGCGGCCCCTCCGTCAAGGTCGTGATGCGCGCGGATTGTCCGCTATCCATCCAGCGCATGTGAATTTGTGCCGAGCCATCTTCAAGTGAGACATAGGCGAGACGTTTGCCATCGGGCGACCACGCCACTTGCCCGTCATTCGCCGATCCGCTGGTCAACGGACGCTGGTTGCCGCTAGCGATATCGATGATCCACAGGTTTGAACGCTTGCGATCCTTCATGATGTCGAAATAGCTGCGTTCGTAAACCACCGAGCGACCATCGGGAGAAATCTCGGGATTGTTCGCCCACTGCAACTGGAACACATCGAGGGGTTTGAACTGTCGGGCATCTGCGGCGAATACATCGCCAGCCGACGTAGCAACGAGGGCAATCAGCGACAAAGCAAAAGCGGTGGATCGGCAATGCATCAGCGACTCCAATGGCGGATCAGCAACAAGGTTGACGGTTGAATAGCAAGAGTACGCTAGCGCGTACCAGTGCCGATAGTTTAGTCACGCCGGACGGCTAAGGTGGCCTGCACACGCCTACGTGGATCAGTGAAGCCGATCACGTCATCGCAAGAGGGTATCCGCGATTTTGTGTAAACGGTTACTCGTTTAGTGCTGCGGCATGCGCTCATAGAACCGAATAGTGAATCGATTCAGCGCCGCTTTCCAATTCTGAATCGGCATTGTCCACAAAGATCCCCGCCCCAGGCGGCGGGGTATTTTCAGAACAGGGCAAGCTGATCGTCCGCATGTAGCTTCTGGTATTCCAGGCTTCGCGCCTGACCACAAAGCAAAACGGAGCCTCGCGGCTCCGTTCGTCACTGCATTGGCAGGGAGTTGCGCTTCAGCTCTTCTCTTTGGCTTTTGGCACAGTCACGGCGACAAAACTGGTGGCATCTTCACGACGCACCAGCAACATTGCGGTGTCGCCGGGCTTCAAGTCCTTCAAGGCCAGATTGAGCTCTGACGCCGACTTCACCGATTTTTTGCCGACCATCAGGATCGCATCACCCAGCTGCAGCTGGGTGCGCCGAGCGGCACCGGTGATATTGCTGATGACCACACCCTGATCCTTCAGGCCCAGCTCCTTGCGTTGCTCCGCCGTCAGATCCTCGACCACGATGCCCAGCAGGTTGCTCGCGGTTGGTGTGGCCGTTACGGCGGCTAGTGCGTTCTTGTCCTGCGGCAGTTCGCCCACGGTCACGGGCACGCCCAGCGTTTTGCCATCGCGAAACAATTTGACCTCGACCTGACTGCCGGGCTTGCTCATGCCGACCAGCGGCGGCAAATCGGACGAATGATCCAGATCCTTGCCGTTGAACGACAGAATCACGTCACCGACATGGATGCCGGCTTTTTCCGCGGCACTGGCAGGCGTGATTTTGTTGACGAGCGCCCCACCCGGCCGCGGCAGGCCGAGGCTTTGCGCCATTTCCCGATTGATGTCCTGAATCTGCACACCGATCATGCCGCGCGAGACGCGCCCCTTGCTCTTGATCTGCTCGACATCGTTCATCGCCACATCGATCGGGATCGAGAACGACACGCCCATGTAGCCGCCGGTATTGCTCAGAATCTGCGAGTTGATGCCGATCACTTCGCCATTCAAGTTGAACAACGGACCACCGGAATTGCCACGATTGATCGGCACATCGGTCTGTATGAAACCGACATACTGCTGATCGGCACCACCAAACTTGCGCTGCACCGAGCTGATGATGCCGTGGGTCACAGTGTGATCAAAATTGAACGGCGAGCCGATCGCTACTACCCACTGCCCTTGCTTAAGTTTGGTTGAGTCGCCAATCGCAACCACCGGCAAACTGCTGGCCTCGACCTTGAGCAAGGCGATATCGGTTTGCGGATCCGTGCCGACAACCTTTGCATCAAGTTCGCGTCGATCCGACAGGCGCACCGTGACCTGATCCGCGCCTTCTACAACGTGATTGTTGGTCAGCACATAACCGTCGGCAGAAATGATGAACCCCGAACCGATCGAGGTGCCTTCGCCAGCGCCACCACGCGGATGGCCTTGCCCCTGCGGACCCTGCGGACCTTGTGGCCCCTGCGGCCCGAAAAAGCGGCGCAACACATCCGGCATATCCTGGTCATCGCCACCATCGGCAGCTTCACTATCGATTTTTCCGCTATGGGTTGCCTGCACGTTGACCACCGCCGGTGCATTCTTCTCCACCAGCTGGGTGAAATCCGGCAAATCCGCATGGGCTATCGCCGCGCCGCCCAGCAGCACGCCGGACAGCATCACAGACACCAACAATTTCATGCCGCTCTCCTCGAGTGTTGATTTATAAAACTGGATTGATCATGGCTCGCACCTGACGCGCCATTGGATAACGTTGCGACATTGAAGTTCCAAGATCGATCACGCTGAAACACCCTGCATTCAGGCTGCGATTTCAGTGGGCAACCCCCGGCTCGGTATGAGTAAGCGCGTCGGCGATTTTCTCGACCGTCGCCGGCGGCACTTCGCCGAGCGCGGTAACCTGATAACCATTGAGATTGCGCACGAATACGTTGAGTACACCACGCGATATCTTGCCTTGGGTCAGCACGCCCGGCGCGGTGTTCGCCGGCTCCAGGTAGACCGACACGCTGGCAACACCATCGGACAATAACCAATGTTCCGCGCCCACAGAGGACGCATCGGCCGGCCCGCGGCGCGCGCCCATGCGGAAGCCCGCTGGAAGTTCACCAAGGGCCCATTCCGATGGCGTGGTCAGCAGCACTTCTTGTGCCTGTGCAGCGATCGTCTTGGCCGGAACTTCACTCAGCGCCAAGTCGGTTTCGTTCACGCGTCCGCCGATATTCAGCGCGACGAACATTAACTGCTGCAACGAATGCTGATCGGCATCCAGCAATATTGATCGCAACAACAGGTGCGAATTTTTTTCCAGCCACAATCGATAGCTGTAGCGATACTTATCCTTGGCCTGCACATCGATCACTTGGGCGCTGAAGCCGGCAATTCGATCTTCGGCGATCAGGCGCAACGTGTAGTTTTCCTGCAGGCCCTCGGCCCGCGCATCCGGCACCAACGGCACGAGGCGCCGATTGCTTTCAGCGGAAAAAACCGTCGGTAGCTGATTCGGTTGCACGCTGGTAATACTGCGACTGTTGCGCACGACCTCGCGACGCGCGCCGTTGAGGCTAATCAAGCGTTCGCGTTCTTCGACCCCACCGGCGTGAAAAACACGCAAGGTATCCACACGGCTATCGTGCTCATAGATAAAGGAACCATCGTAGTCGAGTTCGCGCATGGCGCGGGCCATCTGCGCCAGCAGTTGTTGCGGATCTGCAGTCTCGTCGGCACGGCTGTTTGTGGCGACCAGCGCCAGCAAGAATATTCCGCAGCCGCAGCGTAGCGCGCTAAGCATCATTGCGCGTTGGCGGGTGTTTCCTGCGTGCGCGGCAACACGGCGGATGGCGCAGTGCGCTGAGGCGCGACCAGCATTACATAAGGAACCATACCCGAGCGCATGCCTTGCCAGGTCGCTTCGTAATGGCGCACGAGATACGAATCCAGACGCGGGTCGGAAGCCGTCGGCGTGCTGTAATCAACCATGCTCGCGGCCATTGCCGGCACTTTTTGTTCCATCGATGCAGGCGTACGCTCCTGCAATACTGGTGCAACGCGCACTGCATCTGCAGTGGCGCTATTTCTTGCCGGCGACTCCGGACTGATTGCCGGTCGCGAAACCACCAGCGCGGCCACGGCTACCGACGCCGCTACCGCGCCACCTGCCGCCCAGCGCAGCCAGCGATGTTCGTTCGCACGCACGCTGATGACCACGGATTCCTCATCGATCCGCGCCATCACTGCGGCGGAAAAATCGATACTGACAAAAGCATCGGTCTGTCGACGCAGGCAGCTGCGCGCCACCTGATAACGCGACCATGTTTGCGCCAGCGCGGGATCGGCATCGATACCACGCAGCAGAAACCGGACGCTGTCGCGTGGCAGTTCACCATCCATGAGTACGCTGAGTTGTTCGTTGAATTGTTCGGTCATGATGATTACGCCTTGCCGTCCGCGAGCAGCGGTCGAAGTTGGATATCAATGGCCTCGCGCGCCCGAAAAATACGGGAACGCACAGTACCGATGGGGCAGTTCATTGCCTCCGCGATTTCCTCGTAACTCAGACCGTCCACTTCGCGGAGAGTGATGGCCGTTTTCAGTTCTTCTGGCAGTTGTTCGACCGTGGCGAATACGGTTTGTTCAATTTCCTGACGCAACATTTCGTTCTCTGGCGTGGCGCTGTCCTTCAGCCGCGTGCCACCATCCAGCAACACCGCATCCTCGATCGCAATATCGTCGGTCGGCGGTCGGCGGTTCTGCGACACCAGATAATTTTTCGCGGCGTTGATCGCAATCTTGTAGATCCACGTGTAAAACGCACTGTCACCACGAAAATTGCCGATCGCGCGATAAGCCCGAATGAACGATTCCTGCGCGACATCCTGGCATTCGCTCCAGTCCTTGATATAGCGCGAGATCACGCTCACCAATTTGTGCTGGTATTTGCGCACCAGCAGATCAAAGGCGCGCTTGTCGCCGCTCTGCACGCGCTCAACCAGTTGTTGATCCGATTCTAATTCGCCCATCCGGGTCCTTCTCCAGTACGTGACTCGGCCCAGGCAACGCCTAAGACCGCGGTCATCACAATAAGTTCACAACATCGACAACGCCAAAAAACACCGCGAAACAATTCTTTATGCAGTGGCGTCAAGCCAGCTCGCTACGGCTCCCCGACCGCTGCGGCGCACGCATGGTAGCGCGTTCGCGGCGATTACGATTGACCGCCGACGCCGCTGCCCGGATTATAGTCGCACCTTATCCCAGCAGACTGATATCGCCATGTTCGAAGGACTTCGCTTCACCCACTGGCGCCACGAGATCGGCAGCGATGGCATTGTCACACTCACGCTAGATCGCGCCGGCAGTTCGGTCAACGCACTCAACAGCGCCGTGCTTGACGAACTCGCGCAGATGGTCGAACGCCTGAGCCTGGAATTGCCGAAAGGCGTGATCATCCGCTCCGGCAAATCTGGTTTCATCGTCGGCGCCGATATCCACGAGTTCGAGGAATTCGACAAGCAAGGCCGCGTGCTCGAATCGATCGAAAACGGCCAGCGTATTTTCCAGAGCCTCGCACGCCTGCGTTGTCCGACGGTCGCGGCGATCAACGGCGTCTGCATGGGGGGCGGCACCGAACTCTCGCTGGCATGTCGTTATCGCGTGGCGAGTCGCGATCCGTCCGTGCGCATCGGCCTGCCCGAAGTCATGCTCGGCATTCATCCGGGCTGGGGTGGCACCGCACGCTTGCCACGTTTGATCGGCGCACCGCAAGCGCTCGACCTGATGTCGACCGGCCGCGCCGTCAGCGCCGAAAACGCCAAGTCGCTCGGTATCATCGATGCGCTCACCAGCGCCGAACTGCTTATCGAGTCGGCGAAGGAACTGATCCTGCACGGCCACACGCGTGACATCGTTCAGCGCGCGCGCGCCTGGGCCACCAACATCTGGCCGGTGCGTCAGATTCTCGCGCCGATCGTGCGCAAGCAGGCCGCAGCGAAGGCACG
>JAYVLO010000189.1:0-5369 GCA_043759455.1 Pseudolysobacter sp. | reverse complement strand
GTATCTGACCGGATATAAATTGCCGAAGGTTATCGAGTTCCGCACCTCGTTGCCGAAGACCAATGTCGGTAAAATCCTGCGTCGCGAGTTGCGGGATGCGCAGGTGGCGGCAGCCTAGGCCGGGCATAGGCCATACAGGCCCGCGTTCACCAAACACCCGGACAGTACATGCGTCAGCGGCGGCCTTGCGCCGCTGACGACTGTCCTATATCGGTACAGTCCGACCACTTAGGCTGCATCCCTGCCCGGGTTTGCACCGCTGACGGCTGGCCCGGCCTGCTGTTTTCCACGCGCGGTTGGCTGCAACCAGATCGACGGTGCGGTCGAATAACGTTCGATCACGCGCCGTGCGAGCGCGCGATCGTCGAGCTGATTCGGGTGAAAACCCGGGCGCAGATAATTCCACAGGTGCCGAAGGGTGCGCAGCGCCATATGATTGGCTCGCCACAGGTGGGTGCCGAATTGGCGCCAGGTCGCTGCCTTGAACAGTAGGCCGTCCTGGCGCAGGAACTTCAACGTGCCGATCGTCATCAGCAGATAAAAGATCGGTGCCGCCAGCAATGCACCGAGCAACCTGACCAGATACCCGCCGGCCAATTCGCGCAACACCTCGTAGGTTACATGTTTGTGTTCGATTTCTTCGGCGAAATGCCATTCGAACAGCGCGCGCGTGGATGGGTGGGCACTTTCGAGAATATTTTGCTGCAAAAATTCGTACGCTAGATACGCATTGATGTGTTCAATGCAGCTGACCGCCGAAAGCCGAAGATGCAACGGCACGATGCGCTCGACTGTCTTGAACGTCAAAATATCCACCCATTTTTCGAAGCGCCGAAAACGATAACCCTGGGCGTCGAGCACGCTCCAGTGTTGCCGATGGCCAACGCCGTGCTGCGCTTCCTGATGCACAAAATTCACAATCATCCAGCGAGTGTTTACCTCGTGTACTCTAGGCATGCAGGCCTTCAGGGTTCGGATGTAAAAGTTCTCATTGGCCGGTACAAGAACGGAATAGGCATTCAGAATGGCCGAAACAACCGGATTGCCCGGCAGCCATTGACGCGGCGTATCCTGAGCAAGTGGCGCGACGAACTGCCGTGGTGTTAGCGTGGTCATGAGCGAGGGGGAAGTATTCGTCGGCGTGGACGTCATGGTAATTTCCTGTAAGTTGATAATGGCAAGATGGTGCAGCCTTGAGCAGCAATAATTTCTTTAGCAAAGTGTGGCGCGACCTTGCCGCGCGTCCCGACTCCGAGCACGAGCAGGCGCTGCTTCGGGTTGGCATTTCCGCGTTCATTTTTGCGTACCTGATGGCGTTTCGCGGTTCGGGCCTCGTGACCGAGCAACAGTGGCGCGCGTGTTGCTATGTTTCGATCAGTGCGCCGTTTACGCTGGCGCTCGTGGTGGGGATTTATCTGTCTCCGGGCATCAGTCATTTCCGTCGCGTCATCGGCATGCTGATCGATTACGGGTCGGTCGGCGCCTTGCTGATCCTCGGCGGCGAAATGACCTCGCCGTTCTGCGTGCTGATGGCTTGGACCACGATCGGACACGGACTGCGCTTCGGCACCCAGTACCTGTATTTGGCGTCGAGCATGTCGTGCACGGTGTTGTGTCTGATGTTGCTGATCAGTCCGTACTGGATCGAGCATCGCGTGCTCGGTATCGGCCTGCTGCTCGGTGTGACCGCGATACCAATTTATTTGTCCTCGCTGCTTGATGCACTGACGCGAGCCAAGGAAGCTGCGCAACAAGCGAGCGCGGCAAAAAGTCGCTTCCTGGCGACGATGAGCCACGAATTCCGCACACCACTGAACGGCATCATCGGCATGCATGAGTTGCTCGTGAGCACCCGGGTTTCGGATGAGCAAGCCGAATATCTCGCGGTGATTGGTAGCTCCTCGCAGGGCATGCTGTTGTTGGTCAACGATGTGCTCGACATCGCCGCGATCGAGGCTGGCGCGCTGAAGCGCAATCACGAGGCGTTTTCGCTGTCGCAGACGCTGCAGAGCATCTCGGTGATGCTCAAGCCGATGGCGCTGCAAAAGAACCTGCGCTTCGAGGTGTCTATCGACAACGAGGTGCCCGATGCGCTGATCGGCGATCCACCGCATCTGCGCCAGATCCTTGTCAACCTGCTGCACAACGCGATCAAGTTCACCGATTACGGCGTCGTGACATTGCGTGTGCAGCGCGGTGCGCATGAAACCCAGGCGAGATTGAATTTCACAGTCACCGACACCGGGCCAGGGATCGCGGTCGCGATTCGGGCTCGGATTTTCGACGCGTTCGAACAAGGCGATAGCGGCCTGGCAAGAAAACACGGCGGTTCGGGCCTCGGCACGACCATCGCACGTAACCTGGTCGATCTGCTCGACGGTGAAATCTTCCTGGACGACAACCCCGGCGGCGGCACCCGGTTTCAGGTCTGGATTCCGTTCGAGATCGATGGGAGCGAAGAGCGCGCCAACGTAATTGCGTTCGACGATCCGTTCGTTCGCCATCGCTCCCGTGTCGCCTCGTTGCGTGTGCTGATTGCCGACGATCAAGCCACCAACCGCTTTATGCTGCAGCGGATCCTGCAGAAAGCTGGCCATGTCTGCACACTGGTAAGCGACGGCGAAGAGTTGCTTGATCGCCTTGCGGTGGAATCGTTCGACGTCGTGCTGCTCGATCTGCACATGCCCCGTCTCAGCGGTATCGATGCCGCACGTCAAGCGCGCGTGATGCAGGCCGGCGGCGGCAAGCGGACGCCGTTCGTCGCGGTCAGTGCCGATGTCACGGTCGAGACAATCAAGGCCGCTCGCGAGGCCGGCATCAGCGATTTCATTGCCAAACCACTCGTGGTTGCCGACCTGCTCAAACTGCTGGCCAATCTTTCCTCGCCGAAACCCGGCACTAGCGAAAAAATCAAGATAACCCAGCCGTCGAGCTCGCGTGAGGTGATCGACAAATCGATGCTGCAGGAACTGGTATCGATCGGACTCGGTTTCGAGTTCGTCTCCACGCTGGTCAGCGAGACGCTGAACGATATCAGCCGTACGATGGATCGGGCGCGTATGGCGGTGATCGACTGTGACATCGCAGCATTGCGGGACGCCTCGCATGCACTGAAAGGAATCGCGATCAATATTGGCGCGATGAAGCTTGCCGATGCCTGCGCCGAGCGCATGCGGTTCGATTCCGATCGCCTGGTCATGCACGCGTATATCCGGCAAATCGATGCGTTGGTAGCGGAGGTTCGCACCAGGCTGCCGACGGTCGTCCAAGAACTCAGGACGGCCTAACAACCCGTTCAAGGGTGCGTGCCATTGTTTGCGCATCGCTTAACGTACCCGCTGCTCGGCAGCTTCGCCCGCAACCTCGGTCGCAGCGAAACGACGTTGTTGGGCGCGCACGATGCGCTCGATCGTCTTCAGGTTTTTTTCAGTGATGCCCATCGCAGCATCAACCCAGCGCAACGTGAGATCCTCGAGTTCCATCATCGATACCGCTTCGTAGTCGGCGTAAATCTTGCCGACCGTGCGTTGCGCGAGTGCTGCGCGGCGTTGCTGACGCACGAGATTGCTCGCCACTTCCATCCCGGTGCCGCGCGCGGCAACGATGTCGATGACGCCGAGCGCATGCAGTTCCTCGGCGCTGAACATACGCCCATCAAGCACCATACGCCTGGCCTGATTCGGTGAGATCCGACGTTTCAGCAGCGAGTACGCACCCATGCCCGGAAACAGCCCAAAAAGGACTTCGGGAAACCCGATCTGCACGCCTTCTTCGGCAATCACGGTATTGCACGACAACGCCACCTCGAACCCGCCGCCGAGCGCATCGCCTTGGATCACCGCGATGCTATGCACCGATCCATCGCCTGCTACGTCCTGAAAGCCTGCCACAGCCTTGACGCAGCGCAATGCATAGTCGGCCAAGGTCGCGCGGTCTCCGATCTGGATGCAACGCAAGAACAACGCCAGATCACCACCGAGATTAAACACCTCGGCATCCGAACCAACTACAACGTGAGTGAACGCCGGTACTTCGTTGCGCTCGCGTGTCGCGGCCTGCTTGCGTGCAAGATATTGCTGAATCAGAATGCCATCGTCGATGATTTGCGACGAGCAACACGGGCGATTCGAGTTCGGCCCGGCAATATGTTGAAATACCCAATACGCATCATTGATGGCATCGAACTGAATGCGCGTGCGGCGAATAGCCGGCAGGTTTGACGGAAAGGTATACGTATTCATGCGGTGTCGTCCTCTGTAGTGTGCCTAGAATGGCAACTACAGCGTCGCATGCCGCGCTGGCGTTCACTAGCTATCTAGTCAAATAATTGCCGATTGCGCGAACGCACTAAACCAACGTCGTTTAGCGGGCCTTGCTTGGCGCATGACACGCGAAGGCGGACTCCAGCAGACTGGTATGACTCTCGACATCCAGTTCGGCGCCGTGGCCGTCAATGCACCAGGCATCAAACAACGAACTCCAGCGGATCAAATCCGGCACGGCGTAGTGCGCGTCGGGGGTATTCACGTAAAGGCGAATCCGCGCTGCAGTCTCGGCCGAATAGATAAACGTGATGCTGTGTTGCTTGAGGTCACGGCAACCGACCAGCAATCGGGGCAGCAGAAAATTGGGAGTTTCGGCATGCGAGTCCGTGCGCCACTCCAACACCGCTTGCGAAGAAAAGATTCCAGCCGTTCGATACATTCGCGCGATCGCCGCGAATGCCTCCAACGCCCGTTCGAAATGCCGTTCTGAGGGCGTACGAAACGTATCGAACGGCACCGGCATGCGGTCGAAAATGATTTTGGCCAAGCCTTTCGCTTGTTCGTTCATTGATCACCTTTTAAATTCGGCCGATCAAGCCCGCGGCGAGACAACCTTGCACGATTCCATTCAAAATCCAGCGAGCCACGGATTATGCAACATACAACCCACCGGGTGAAACTCGATAGATCTGCGCCTGCACTCCCGCGATAGCATTTTCCGATACTCAGAATATCCGCCCATATCAATACAAACCAACACTTTGCGCACAGTAGACGGATTCAGAGCACGAAGCGCTGAGAACATTATAGTCACGCTACCGATTCATAATCGCGGCGCTGGCGCTGCGTTATGCCGCAAACCGGATTACAAACTCAAATGTGCCGGCAACAATTCGGCCTGCTGGATATCGACGATGCGGGCTTCGTTGGCGAGCAGCGCATCGACGCAAGCCGGATCAAAATGCTTGCCTCTTTGCTCCTGGACATAGCGGAATGCTTCAGCGTTACTCCACGCGGATTTGTAAGGACGCTCGGACGTAAGCGCATCAAACACATCGGCGAGCGCAACGATGCGCGCCGGCAACGGAATATCCTCACCCGCCA
>JAYVLO010000188.1:0-2391 GCA_043759455.1 Pseudolysobacter sp. | reverse complement strand
AGGCGAGCGGATCCCAAGCGTTGACGAGGCGCAGCATCGCCTGCATTTCTGGTGCGTCGGCCTTGACGTAGTCGCGATTCAGGTTGAGATTTTGCGCGTTGGTGCGCCAGCCCATTTCCTCGGGACCGCGCTGATTCGGGCGATTCCAGCGACCGAATCTTTCGTGGCCGTCGACATTGAACACCGGCACAAAAATGATCACCTGTTTGTCGAGCGCGCCTTTCGCCGCTTTGTTGTCGAGCACCTCGCGCACCGTCAGAAAACCCGCGTCCTTGCCATCGATTTCGCCAGCGTGGATGCCGCCTTGAATCAGCAGCACGGGGAGGTCGCGACTGCGTGCTTCTTCGGCGGTGAGTGCGCCGGTACGCGTGATGATCAGCGCCTGCATCGGCCGGCCTTCGGGTGTGCGGCCAAACTCGATGCAGCGCACCTGTTTCGGATACGCATTCTGGAACGCATTGCACAGCTCGATCACTTCATCGTAGCGGCCGGTCTTGAGAAATCCCGAGCGCTCGGCCACGGTGCTGAGCAGATTGTTACTGGCGGCATACGTGTTGGACATAGTCAGAACCAGCGCGGTTGCGAGAATCCGGTTGCGCATCATTTCTTGGCTTCCTGTAGATGAATTCGAGCCGCTGGCGATGTCGATTTGCTTTCGATGGCTGGCGACGAGCTGGCGTCTATTAGAACAAAGTCTGCGCCGCGTGTCTTTCGCCCCGAAAGCCATGCGAAAATATCCAGGCAGGCGGACAGGATAGAACGATCCGGCGACCTGCGGCAGCGAGTTGTTTCCAACCCAGGCTTGATTAAAACTCAAGGTGCGGGCGATGGCGCCTTCGCGGTTGCCCGATCCCGGCGCTACCGTTTCATTTGCGCTGAAACGAATAACGATCGGCGAAACTCAAGCGGGTGGCATCCGCGCCTTCGTCCTTGCGTATTTCGAAGTTGGTAGCGGCAAGTTTCAGGCGATAGCGAATCAGTTTTTTCTTGCCATCGTCGACACTTTTGCGCTCAGCGACAATCTCGATGGCATCACCGGTTGTTTGCGTCGAAACGATCGTGCAGATCGAGGTATCTTCCGGTTTTAGCCCGGACCAGCGCAGCGTTTTTTTAGCAAGATCGACCTGCAACAATTCATACGAGTGCACGATTTTTTTCGGACCGTCGTCGAACACATAATGCAGGCTCAGCTCGTTCGGTGCGACCAAGCTCACGTAGAGTTTGGTCGGCAATGTCACGTGGCGATTCGGCGGCTGATAGTCGCGATATTCCAGCGTGCCGGCCCAGGTGCCTTCGACCGCGGACAAAATTTCCGAAGGCGTTGGATCGTAGAGTGCGCATGCCTGCGTGCTCAGCATCAGCACAAAAAAGGCGGTGAAGAATGATTTCATGGAGTGAACCCTGGGCTTGAGGTGGTCGGTGGATGGGTATCGATATGATCATCGACGTATCGCGCGAAGAGTGCAGTGACTGCGTACTCGATTGTCTGTCGTTGCGCCATCGGCGGTGGTCTCAATTTCGCCAATGGCAGCATAAATTCAGGATTCGAGACGTTCTGCTTGAGTCTGCTTTCAAAAATTGGAAGGCGTTTCGTCGCAGAGCGACTTGAACACGCGATTGAAACTCGCCTTCGAGGCGAAACCGACCGCGAGCGCGATATCGCGCACGCCATCGTGCGATTGCTGCAGTCGTTGCTTGGCGGCATCAATGCGCAGGCGATTGATACAATCGCTGAAACTCTGATCGGCACCTTCATTCAGCGCACGCGACAGGTAGGCGGTGTTCGTGCCGAGCCGACGTGCGACCAGGGCGAGGCTCAGATCCGGTTCGCGCCACCATTCGCGAGCGCGGATTTCCTCGGTCCAGCGTATTGCCAACGCCGGCCAGTCGTGGGTCGGACGGCGCGAGTCGCTCGCGGACGATGCTGCAATTGTGGGAGCCGTTTCTGGGGTGGGTTCGGTCGCGGTTTTGTCATCGTCCATTTTCGGATAGACGCGCGCCGCATGCCGCCAGCGCTCCAGGCCGAGCAGCCAGATCAGCGCGGCGAACACCACGTACAACGGAAATTCTGCGTGATAAGGCAGACGCCATACTGCGAGATTGAACACGCTGAAACCGGCTTGCAGCACAAGTACCATCGCGATCAGCCACAAGGTGCGGCGCAGCCAGTCGCGGCGAAATTCTTCGAGCAAGGCGCTGTGATCGGCGAGCCAGTTTTGATAGCGAAAAAAAGTGCGCACGGTGATTGCCGCGCAACACAAATAAAAGAGATAACGAACGAGTACCAGCGCCGGCAGAATCCAGATCGAATGAAAATGATCGTTGTAATTTTCGCGCGATGCGATCGGCATGAACAGCCAGATCGCGCTGTAATAGCCGGCCTGCACAGCC
>JAYVLO010000187.1:0-15628 GCA_043759455.1 Pseudolysobacter sp. | reverse complement strand
GTTATCTGGCCGAAGCGGCGTATCGATTCAATCGCCGTTTTCGATTGCGCGACATGCTGCCGCGACTGTTGCGCGCAATGGCTGTCTGTAAGCCTTGCGTGGAGCCCGCTTTGCGATCAGCGAGCAATTATCTTGGCTGAGTGTCGGGGCTAATCAGGAATCGTTTTGTCGTGCGCCTGGTCGATCCGCAAGGTAATCCGGTCGATGGCCTGACCGTCGCATTTTTTTCCAACGTATCGGGCTGCTTTGCGGGCGATCCACATTGCACGCCGCCGCCCCGAGCAATGTATGGGCACTTCACAGACGGCGCGGAATTGGTGCTCACGGATGCCAATGGAGTGGCTCGGTCCAACACCTACATCGGTGGAACCCTTCCGGGCCAATATGATGTGGTTGGAGCTGTGTATTACTCGCTCAGCGACAGAAACGCCGAAATCATGAAGACCGGTGCCGATCCGACTGCACTTTTCGCGATCAATCAATTTGTCGTTCCGAGCCTTCCAGCAACCGGCTTATTTGCCCTGTCGTTACTTGCGGCTGCGATCGTATTGTTGACTTTCTGGCGGAATCAACGGCGAATATCGCGTTCTGTGTTGTAACGACATATTGAGTCAATAAGCCTCTGCGCATGGCGATGCCACACAAGCTGGCAACCGTGAGCCAACAAAAATGCCTCAGGGGGTCTTGCGGCGAAGACGGCTGATCACCACAGGCACGAGGGCTAGTACGCCAAGTGCGATCATCGGCAGAAACACACTCGGTTCGGCGAGCAGATTCATGTTGACGCTACCAGTTTCCGCGATGGTTTTGGCGAGGCCGGCACCGAGGGCGGTTTCGAACCCGACCATCACCGCGCCGCCGAGTGTGGTGGCGGTGAGGAACAGCCACAGCGGACAGCGCAACCACGCCAGTGCGACCGTGACGGCGCCGAATGGAATGACCGGAACCAGTCGCAGAAACAGCGTGTAACTGAACGGATGCGCGAGATAACCGGTGCGCAACGCCTCAACCATCGCTGGCGCCTTTTTGTCGCTGTGCGAGCCGAACGCGTTGCGGCTGGCGACGAACAAAATCAAAGCGCCGAGTACGGTGCCAAGCGCCGACAGCACGGTGCCGATGAACACGCCGAACAGCATGCCGCCGGCAAAGATGACGACGATCGCGCCCGGAATTCCGGTGGCGATCGCGAGCATCATCACCACGATCTGCATCAGGCCGGCGAGTAGCGGATGTTCGACGATCATCGCCTGCAGACGAAGTTGTTCGGCCGCGAGATGCGCGGGCTGGAATCGATCGAGCACGCCATTACAAAGCAGCACGATGCCGAGCGTGATCAGCAATAACAGCGGAAGGAGGGAGCGCAGACGTTTCATTCGGGCAAAAAGTCAGGGCCGGTTCGCACCGGACCTAGCAGAGTGAGTTGACGAATAGGATAACAAGTCACGGGACTTGACGCAGCGTTGGCGGTAACTCCGCGCAACGCTGCGCAAGATTCGTTTATTGCGGCGGCGCTTCGCTGTCGTCGGCGAAGCTTCGATCGATGGCGATCGTCAGCACCTGGCCATCGTGATCCGAGCTGTGTGCGGCCGTGGTCGGATCGAGCACGAGCGGGGTCGTGCCGGTGACATCGACGTAACCGTCGGTGAATTCGTAGGAGTTGAAATCGCCGACCACGATCAGCGGCACGTTGACATCGCCGGTGATGTCGAACCGGCCCGCAGTGATCAGGCCGGCAACATTCTTGCGTGTGTCACCGGCACCGAAGATCATCAGCAGATTGAAGTGATCACCATAAAACGTTGCGTCGAGCAACATCGCTGGTCGGTCGTTCAGCAGGCACGATGTGCCGCTGCTGCAGGGATTCCGCGGCAGCGTCAGGGTATTGCGCGGGAGCGACGTGGCGGCGGCAAAATCGGTCGAGTTGGTGTTGTTATCGGTGCATCCGGCCAGTTTGCGGATCACAGCTAACGCATTGCCGCCGGCGGGAGCGGCGCTACCTTCGGAACAATTGGCGGTGCCGTAACCTATTTCGTCGAGCAGCCGGTGCTCGGACACACGCCGGTGAGCGCCGTGGTGCTGTTGACCAGCGCAACCTTGTCACTCGTTGCCGAAAGTTTGCTGGGGCCCGTGGCGGCATCGGATGGCGGCAGCACGGCGCCGACCGCGCCGTCGCTGGCTTGCTGGATCAGGTAATACTGGCCCGGTTGCCGCGTGACACTGGTCAATGGCGAGACGACGCCAGACGGCGGTGCCGGTAACCGACGCGTATTGCACCGACCAACCACTCAAGCGCTGTGGCGAGCTACCGGCGTTGAACCGTTCGATGAAATCGTTTTGATAAATGGCGCCGCTGTTGCCGCCACCTCCATAAACCTGACTGATAAGCACATTGGCATGGCCCGCTACGGCAGTTACGAACAATGCAACCGCGCTCAGCAAACGAATGAATTTTCCAGACATCGCAATCCCATCCTATAAAGGTATTGGGCAAAAGAGGACACAATATAGCGGCGCTATTTGACGGTTTATGGCGCACGCGGATATGCCGGCATCATTGGTGATGTCGGATCGCGTCAGGCGTTGTGGTCAACCGGTTCAATCACTCGTGCCCCTCAGGGGCATGTCGAGCTACTGCATCGCGCGGGCGGCGTGCCCGCATTCCGGGAACCGGTTGCGTGCCCGACTGCACACAAATTGCGGACCGATGCGATTTCTTCGCGGCAGCTTTTACCTTGCGCCGATTTGCGCGAATACGGTGATCTCTTCGCGGTCGTGATACAGCTGCTTGGCGCGCAGTTCCACAGTTTTACCTTCCGCCGCGACATGGTCGCGAATCAGCGCGAGGCAAAGTTGAATCTCGTTATAGCGTTGTTTCATCGGCAGCTTGAGATTGAAAATCGCTTGCCGGCACCACCCTGCTGCGAGCCATTGCGCAATCAATTCTGCGACGCGGCGCGGTTTCTCGACCATGTCGCAGACCAGCCAGTCGACCGGGCGTTTGGGTTGATAACGGAAGCCGTCTTCGCGCAAATGCGTGAGCAGGCCGGAATCGAGTAAGGCCTGATCCATCGGGCCGTTGTCGATCGCCGTGACGTGGATCGAGCGGCGTACCAGTTGCCAGCTCCAGCCACCCGGCGCGGCGCCCAGATCGACCGCACTCATGCCCGGGCGCAACGAACGTTCGCGTTCGGTTTCGCTGAGCAGAACCTGAAACGCCTCGTCGAGTTTGAGGGTCGAGCGGCTCGGTGCCTCGCGCGGAAATTTCAATCGCGGTATGCCTTGCGGCCATGACGATGCGTAACGGATATCGCTCTCGGCGAGAAACGCCGCGTCGGTGCGTATGAAGCACACATGCAGCCGTTTGGTCGAACTGCGATCGATCAGTTTTTCGCGCTTCAGCACACCGATCAACGCGGCATTGAAGGCACGGCAAAATGCCGACAGTTCCTTGCCGGCATCGGTGTCCGGCGTCTCGATCCAGGCATCGCAATAACGCGTGTCGCTGTTTTTCAGCAGCGGCAACAACGCGCCGATCCGATCGTGGATCGGCAAGCTTGGAAAATGCGCCAGCAGCCGTAGAATCTGGCGCGCAAAAATCAGATCGCTGGAATACATCGACGCATGCAGTTGCGCGGCTTGCTCGGGATCCGCGAGCACAAACTCGACCAGCGCGGAATTGGGCTGCGTGCGTGCGAACCCGTATGCGGATTGACGCGTGGCGTGGTCGCTGAGTTCCTGCGCGCACTCGCCTTCAAAGCCAGCACGGCAATACGCCAGCAATCCGGTTTTTGGCGCGGGTGATGTTTCGCTCACGACAGAAATCTCAGCAACGCATACATCATGTTTTCAAACCGGATCAGCAGAAGAGTAGGGCGGAGAAATATGCAACGCACGGAAGAAAATCCGCTTAGGCTGGCGCATGATACGTCAATACGCCAGCCCGCTTTTCTCGCCATACAATACGAACACCGCGCGCGCCTCGTCCCGCAGCAGATCGCGTTGCACGCGAATGCCACGTCGCTCCAGCTCGCCGCTCCAGTCTGCCGGTAATGGGCCTTCGTCGAACTCGGTGAGTTCTTCCACATCCGCACTGCGCGCACCGATCAACAGTTCATCAATGCCGGCCCAGATGCTCGCGCCGTAGCACATCGCACAGGGCTGCGCGCTCGTGGCAAGGATGTAACGCGCACCATCTTCGTTCAGGCGATGCCGCTGCACACGCGCCTGCGCGTTCATGAATGCCATCATCTCGGCGTGCGCGACCGAACACTGTTCGGGCACAACGCGGTTCACGCCGAGGCCGACGATGCGCCCATCCTGCGAAAAAATCACCGCGCCAAACGGACCGCCAGTGCCGAGTTCGACATTGCGCCGCGCCAGATGAATCGCCAATGCGACGCGTTGTTCGTTGGTCGCATAAACCTCATTACCATCGATCTCGGTGGCGACCCAGTCGGGCAGGGAAAGATGAATCGGCGAATGTTGCATGTAAGGATTGCACCCTGAAGTAAGGCGATCGTGGTGAGGGTCAGATTATTTTTGATACGTCATTCGACCGCGCCGCCGCCGTTGCCCGGGCCGGCCGTCGTGACGCATTTATGCGCTACGCATTGGCAGCCGGGATCGGCGGGAAAGCCGCACACCCCGAGCATTTTCTGTGCGGTACATTGCGCCCTTACCTGATCGGGGAAGGTCGCACTGGAGGTATTCACACAGCCCGGGTAATAACCGCAGCAATTGCCGACGTTCTTGACCACGCAGTCGGCCGCCGTGGTGCAGCTGTAGTTGATTTCGCTCGGTGTCTGATTCGGCAGCAATTTTGCGGATCGTGGCGGCGATTTTTGCACCGTGTTTGCAGCAGCGTTCGATGCGGCAGTCGATGGCGACGCTTGCTCGGACGCGCAGGCATTCAAACAAACTAGCAAGGCCAGCAATGCCGACCAGTTCAGCCAGGTCGTCCGATATTTGTGAATCATCCGCGTGCAAAAAACGGTGGTATGCATAGTTGCCTCACTTGGCTGCGGGCTTGCTCCAGGAATCGCGCAAGGTCACGCTGCGATTCAATATCAGTTTGCCGGCGCGGCTATCCGCGTCGCGGACGAAATAACCCAAGCGTTCAAACTGTACGCTGGATTGCGCGGCAATGTCAGCCAGCGACGGTTCGACCCAGCCCGAGACGATACGCCGCGAGTTCGGATTCAGATGATCGCGATAGGTTTTGCCGTCGTCGTCATTGTCCGGATTCGGCACATCGAACAGGCGATCGTACAAGCGGATTTCCGCGGCCAATGCGTGCTTGGCGCTGACCCAGTGGATCGTGCCCTTGACCTTGCGATCCGCACCCGGCATGCCGTGGCGCGTATCGAGATCGAGCGTGCAATGCAGCGCGGCGATGCTACCGTCGGCAGACGTTATCACCTCATTGCAACGCACGATGCCGATGCCGCGCAGCCGCACTTCGGTACCAGGGGCGAGACGATGGAAACCCTTGATCGGTGTTTCCATGAAATCTTCGCGCTCGATCCATAGTTCGCGTGCGAACGGCACACGGCGAGTGCCGAACAGTTCGTTCTTCGGATGGTTCGAAAACGTAAGCGATTCTTCGTGCGTTTCAGCCAGGTTAGTCAGCACCAGACGCAGCGGATCGATCACCGCGAGGCGACGCGGCGCGTTGGCATCGAGATCTTCGCGCACGCAATTTTCGAGCACGCTGTATTCTATCAGCGAGGTCTGTTTGGTCACGCCGGCGCGTTGCCAGAAGGTGCGGATCGCCGCGGCCGGAAAACCGCGCCGACGCAAGCCCGAAATCGTCGGCATGCGCGGATCGTCCCAACCATCGACCAGCCCATCCTGCACCAGCGCGAGCAACTTGCGCTTGCTCATCACGGTGTAGTCAAGGTTGCCGCGCGCGAACTCGATCTGCTGCGGTCGCGACACGTTTACCGTCAGGCCGGACGCGCGCAGCGGCGCGATCAGCTCGGCATCGTTACCGAGATCAAGCTGATCGAGACACCAGTCGTACAGCGGACGGTGATCCTCGAATTCCAGCGTACACAGCGAATGCGTGATGCCTTCCACCGCATCCGAAATTACATGCGCAAAATCGTACATCGGATAGATGCACCACGTATCGCCGGTGTTCTGGTGCGTGATCTTGCGGATGCGGTACAAGGCCGGATCGCGCAAGTTGATGTTCGGCGCGCCCATGTCGATTTTCGCTCGCAGGATGTGCGCGCCATCGGCGAATTCACCAGCGCGCATGCGCTCGAATAGATCGAGGTTTTCTGCGACGCTGCGCGAGCGATTCGGGCTGTCTTTGCCGGGCTGCGTCAAGGTGCCGCGATGCTCGCGAATTTCTTCGGCGCTGAGCGAATCGACATAAGCGTGGCCGCTTCGGATGAGCTTCAGGGCACACAAAAAAAACACCGTGAAATAATCCGAGGCGTGCCGCAGTTCACTCCATTTGAAACCGAGCCACTGCACATCGTGCTTGATCGACTCGACGTATTCGAGATCTTCCTTGGCCGGATTGGTATCGTCGAAACGCAGATTGCAGCGCCCGGCAAATTCGCCGGCAATACCGAAATTCAGGCAGATGGATTTGGCGTGGCCGAGATGCAAATAACCGTTCGGCTCGGGCGGGAAACGGGTCACCACACTGCCATCGTGCTTGCCGTTCGCGCGGTCGTCGAGCACCTGCTGACGAATGAAATTATTGCTGATCGGTGTTTCGTCGTTCATGGGATTCCGATGCGACTTGCGGGTTTGCCAACTGCAGCAATGCTGCTGCCAGGCGCCAAGCCCGCCAGTTTACCGGGACATGGCGCTCAGGCGAAGCGGCGCGTGTTTCTTGTCACGCCGACACGATTTCGGTTTGTCGCGCCGGATGTGAAACACGTGGGCGTCCCATGCGCAGGAATCGCCGTTCGATCCACACGTATGACAGCCACGCCGCGCGCACAGTGGATGGGATGGCGATGGCAAGCAACGTCAGCAATCCCTGGTCGGGTGATTCGATCGTTGTGAAAAGCGGCGCGAGCCAGCCGAGGACCGGCACGTGCCAGAGATACAGACCGAAGCGGATTTCGCCGAGAAAACCCAGTGTGCGGTTTGCGAGCGGAAATCGTACCGGCTTGGCATCGCAAGCCGCTGCATAATTCGCCAGCGTAATAAAGTAGCTTGCACGGGTGTGTCAGACCCAAAGGATCGGCTCACCGTTCCAGTAGTTGGTCAGTTCCGCGAGCAGCCACTCGCCGAGGCCGTACATATCACCGACGGCGATCGTGAATTGCGCGCTTAATCATCTCTGGCTCGGAGTTTCTTGTTTCAAGCGCCTGCTCACGAACGCATATCCTGCGAGCATGGCGATCACGAAATGGTCGATGCGCCCGGGGATATGCTGCACCACCGTGACCACGCGGATGCCGGTCACCCAATGAAATGCAATCACGCGATCACTCCAGGTAACTGCGATCGCGGCGCACAACTGGATGATCCTGTGGCGTGGTCGCAGCGCGTAAGCGAGAATCGGCAGGCCGAGATAACGGGTGAATTCGATCGGCAAGGTCTACCGCGCGTCGTTGATCGGGTTGACGAAATAGCAGCCCACGGCAGCATTAACAGAAATGCCGACAGCGTGAAAAAACATCTACACCGGCCCAGCCCTTCGTGCACAAATGGCCCAGGTCGAAATAGAAAATTCCCAGATCGATCCCCAGATGTGGCGACGCGCCGAGACCCCATGCATGAAACAACATTACCCATAGCGCGGCGAAACCGCCGGATGCCGGTGAGCGCCGGCAACTCGGAAAGTTTCACCGCAATAGTCAACGGATTTCCGCTATGCGCAGTGTCGCATCTGCGGCAGCAGTAATCATGTGGGACAATTCGGGTGCCTCATCAAGTTCGCGTTTGCGCATGCCATCCTGGCATCGCGTTTTGCCCGGGAGCTCAGCGTGAAAATTGTCTATCGAGCCGAAAATATCATTGATGCGCATCTCGTCAAGAACGCACTGGAGGACGCCGGCATCCCGGCGTTCGTCAACGGTTATCACCTCACCGGCGCAATGGGCGAATTGCCGATGGCCGATCTGGTCAACGTGATGATCGCCGAACATGATATTGAATTGGCCGAGCCGGTGGTGCGTGCGGTCGATGCGGCATTGAGCGAAGCGCGAGGATTGCTCGACGAAGATTTCGACGGCATGCCGCATCCCGCGTAAACCCGTGCGCTGCGAGGCGCGAAAGGCGATGTTTGACCGGTCTTATGCTCAGATGTAGCATATTGTTGTGCTCAATCTAAGCATAAGGGTATCGATGACCGAATTTTCCGTTAGTGCTTCGCATAAAAGTCCCGCGACGAATATTCCCGCGCTCGCGCCCAATTCGCAGGCCCTGCATGAGCGTTACGCGCCGCTGTACGAACGCGTACAGTCGGTGATTCCGGCGATCGAATGGGCGGCGCATCTGCCGTATATCGATGCGATCAATCGGCTCAAGCGCGAGCGTGGCGCGGTGATTCTCGCGCACAATTACCAGACGCCTGAGATCTTCCATACCGTTGCCGATTTCACCGGCGATTCGCTCGCACTGGCGCAATACGCCGCGCGCGCCGATGCCGCCGTCATCGTCCAGGCCGGTGTGCATTTCATGGCTGAAACGTCGAAGATTTTGAGCCCCGAAAAAACCGTGCTGATTCCCGATCTGCATGCGGGGTGTTCGCTGGCGAGCTCGATTACCGCAGCCGATGTGCGTCTGCTCAAGCAGCGTTATCCGGGTGTGCCGGTGGTGACCTATGTGAACACTTCCGCCGACGTCAAGGCTGAAACCGACATCTGCTGCACGTCGGGTAATGCGGTGCAGGTGGTGGAATCGCTCGGCGTGGATCGCGTAATTTTTATTCCCGATCAATATCTCGGCAAATACGTTGCATCGAAAACCGGCGTCGAGTTGATCCTGTGGGCAGGAAGTTGCGAAGTGCACGAGCGTTTTACCGGCGCGGAGTTGCGCGACTACCGTTTACAGCGCAGCAATAATGTCGATGGCGACATCCATATCCTCGCGCATCCCGAATGTCCGCCGGACGTGCTTGCCGAAGCGGATTTCGTCGGCTCGACCGCAGCGATGGTGGCGCATCTCGACAAGCAACGCCCGCGTCGTGTGGTGATGATTACCGAGTGCTCAATGAGCGACAACGTTGCGGTCGAATTTCCTGATATCGAATTCATACGGCCGTGCAATTTGTGTCCGCACATGAAGCGCATCACCTTGCCGAAAATCTACGACACGCTGTTGCATATGCGCCATGAAGTGACGATCGATCCGGCGATTGCACAGCGTGCGCGCTCGGCGGTCGAGAACATGCTCGCGCTGTCGGCAAAATCGGTGCCGCCTCGGGTAAACGTGTGAACGAGCGGTTCGATATAGTCGTGATTGGTTCGGGTATCGCCGGCCTCACGACCGCACTTGCCGCCGCACCGAAACGTATCGCGCTGATCACGCGCGGCGCACTCGCGCTTGATGGTTCCAGCCGCTGGGCGCAAGGCGGCATTGCCGCAGCGATCGGCGATGACGATACGCCGCAGCTGCACGCGCATGACACACTTGTCGCCGGACAATATCTGAACGATCGCAGCACAGTCGATCGATTGACCCGCGTCGCACCACACACCGTGCGATGGCTCGCCGCGATCGGTGCGCAGTTCGATACGCAGGAAGATACGCGTCACGAAAAACGCTTGGTGCTCGGTCGCGAAGCCGCACATTCGCGCGCACGCATCGTGCATGCCGGTGGCGATTCCAGCGGTGCCGAGATCATGCGCGCGCTTGCGCAAGCGGTCGGCGACGCAGCACACATCACTGTATTCGAGCACGCGCAAGCCACCGATTTGCTGAGGGCGCACAAGCGCATCGTCGGTGTTGCGGTTCACGGGCCACAAGGCGAATTCGTCATCTCTGCCTCCGCCGTGGTGATGGCGACCGGCGGCATCGGCGCGTTGTATCGCTACACCACCAATCCACCGACTACCGACGGCTCCGGTATCGCATTGGCATTACGCGCCGGTGCGGTTTTGAGCGATATGGAATTCGTGCAATTCCATCCGACCGCACTCGCCCCGCTCTCTGGATACAGCGGACAATTGCCGCTGCTGACCGAAGCGTTGCGCGGCGCTGGCGCCACCTTGATCAACGAAGCCGGCCGCCGTTTTATGCGTGCGTATTCTCCGGCCGCAGAGCTTGCGCCACGCGATGTCGTCGCGCGCGCGGTGTGGGGCGAGCTGGAGCGCGGCGGCCAGGTTTTTCTGGATGCGCGCAAGGCGGTGGGCGCGACATTTCCGCAGCGTTTCCCGACTGTGTTTGCGGCGTGCCACGCGCGCGACATTGATCCGCGCGGACAACCGATTCCTGTGGTTCCGGCGGAGCATTATCTGATGGGCGGCATACGTGTCGGTGCACACGCCGAGAGTTCGATGCCGGGTCTGTATGCGGTCGGCGAATGTGCTTGCAGCGGCGTACATGGTGCGAATCGTCTCGCCAGTAATTCGCTGCTCGAAGGGCTCGTGTTCGGGCGCGAGCTCGGTGCCTGGCTGGCGCGTGGCAATTTATTGACGGCATCGGATATTTCGACATTTGCCGCGCGCGCTGTCGCGCCATCGACGCTGGAGCTTGCGCGGAAAATCGGCGACCTGCTCTGGCAAAATGCGGGGCTGGTGCGTGATGCGACGAGTCTGTTCTCGGCGCGTGAGCAACTCGCGGTGCTGCTGCATGAGTGCGCAGAAGATTCGCAGGATGCGGATCGTATCCGTGTAGCGCAGCGTATCGTCGCTGCGGCACTCGCGCGGCGTGATAGCATCGGCGCCCATTATCGTCGTGACGCAGTCGCGGCAAACAGCGCAGCCAGCGGCTGAAATCGCCCTCCGGCAGTGATACGATCCAGCGAAAATACAGGCGCTCTGCTAGGCTGTGTACCTTGCTGCGACATCATTCGCGCGCAGCCGACCTGTATGGAATCCTCAGTCATGACCAATACGCTTTCTCTCGTCATTGGCGAAAAAAATCTTTCCTCGTGGTCGTTGCGGCCATGGCTGGTGCTGCGCCATTTCGGCATCACTTTCGACGAAGTGCGGCTGCCGCTGGATACGCCGGAATTCCATCGTCGCATCCCGAGTTATTCGCCGAGCGGGCGCGTGCCGGTATTGCTGCATGGCGAACTCGTGGTGTGGGATTCGCTGGCGATCCTCGAATACATCAACGAGACATTTCTGGTTGGTCGCGGCTGGCCACGTGATGCCGCAGCGCGCGCGATCGCGCGCGCAGTCAGTGCCGAAATGCATTCGGGATTTGCCGCGCTGCGCACGCAACTGCCGATGAATTGCCGCTTGCGCACCAAAGCCGTGCCCGATGCCAGCGCGCAGCGGGACATCGAAAGGGTCGCTGCGTTGTGGCGTAATGCGCGCGCACGTTTCGGAACGAATGGGGCATTTCTGTTTGGCGATTTCTGCATCGCCGATGCGATGTTCGCGCCGGTGGTGGCGCGCTTTGTCAGTTATGGCATCGAGGTCGGCGTGATCGAGCGCGACTACATGAATGCCGTACTTTCGCTGTCGGCGATGAAACGCTGGTTCGACGATGCTGCGGCAGAAGTCGCGGCGCCTGCGCGTTCCAGCCGTAACATCTAGGCACATGTTCAAGGCCATCGATACACCGCGCGGCGCGTTTATCGCGATGCTGGTCGGCGCCGCATTGATCAGCACGACCAGTATTTTTGTGCGTTACGCACATGTCGCACCGACGGTGTCGGCGTTTTATCGCACGGCATTCGGCGGTTTGATATTGCTGTTCGGTCTGCTTGCATTCGGGCGCTGGCGGCGCCTGCAAACGCGCGATCTCGTCTGGTTGTTGTTGCCCGCGTTTTTGTTCGCGCTCGACCTGTCTATCTGGCATCGCAGTATTCACGATATCGGCCCGGGTCTGGCCACCTTACTCGGCAATTTCCAGGTGTTCGTGATGGCTCTGGCCGGCGTCTGGTTTTTTCACGAACGACTTGGCTGGCGTTTTCTGGCGGGCCTCGGACTTGCGCTGTTCGGCGTGTGGTTGCTGGTCGGCCTGGACTGGTCGCATGCCAGCAGCGACTATCGGCGTGGCGTGATACTCGGCATCGTCACCGGCATTGCCTACGCCGGCTACATGCTCGCAACGCGTTATGTGCAGAACGGCCGCATCGGGCTCGATTCAGCGCAACAGTTGTGTGTGACATCGCTGTTGTGTGCCTTGATTCTGGCGCTGACCGTCCTCGTCGAGGGCGAGAGTTTTTCGATTCCCGATGGACAATCGTGGGCTGCGTTGCTAGGCCTCGGCGTGGTTGGACAAGTGCTCGGCTGGTTGCTGCTGGTGCGCGCTATCCCGCAATTGCCGCCATCGCTGATTGGTCTGCTATTGCTGTTGCAGCCGAGTCTCTCGTTCGTGCTCGATGTGCTGCTGTTTCAACGTCCCACAGTCGCGTTCGACTGGATCGGCGTGACGTTATCCCTGTTCGGAATTTTCATCGGCACGTCGCGCAAGGCGCGTGTCGCGCTACCGCTTTCAGCCACCGTGGAGTGACGATGTCAGACCTGCGCACGCATATTCGCGATATCCCGAATTTTCCGAAACCCGGCATCGACTTCAAGGACATCACGCCGTTATTGCGCGACGCCAAAGCGTTCGCCGAATGTATCGCGCAGCTTGTGGCTCCGTTGCGCGATCAGAACATCAGTGCAATCTGCGGCATCGAGGCGCGCGGTTTCATTTTTGGCGCGGCGATGGCACACGCGCTTGGTGCCGGATTTGTGCCGATTCGCAAAGCCGGCAAATTGCCGGGCGCGGTAGTCGGCATCGATTACGCGCTCGAATACGGTCACGATCGTCTCGAAACCATCGCCGATGCTTTGCATCCCGGCGAATGCGTGGTGCTGGTCGATGACGTACTTGCGACTGGCGGCACCTTGCTCGCCGCGCGCGAACTGATGCTGAGCCTCGGCGCTGAGTTGGTTGCTGCTGCCGTGGTGATCGAGTTGGAATTTCTCGGTGCACGCTCGCGCTGGCCTGCGACCACGCCGCTGCAGGCGCTGCTACGCTATTGAGCAACCACGAAAAACAACAGGTCTGCATACGCTTTGGTGTCGTGAATTCGCCGCTTCAATTCCTTGTTTTAAAAATTCATTTGGACGTCTAGACGTAAAAACGTCTTGACGTCCATTGTCTTTGTCGATAGTCTGCAAAAAATCTCATCCAGACCAGCAGAGGGACAGGCCCGACGAAGCTGGGGCAACCGCCACCAACATGGCTGGTGCCAAATCCTGCGAGGCTTTATTGCCCCGAAAGATGAGAGCGTACGATCGACATCGGTCGTGGTCTCTTGCTGTCGGGGTTTGCACATAGCAGCGAGGACTTCCGATGGCCGCTAATTCCAGTCGACGTATTCCCACCTTGTCTTCGGTCGTCGAAACCGAGGATTTTTCGCAATGCGGAAACCTTGCGTTGCCCAATCCTTTTGCCCTGCACAGCGGCGCATCACTGCGCGAGGCGAGCCTGGCGTGGACCAGCGTCGGACCCGCGCAAGCGCCCGTGGTACTGGTGCTCGGCGGCATTTCCGCGCACAGCCAGCCGGCCGGTACGCAAGGTTGGTGGCAGGCACAATGCGGTGTTGGCAAGGCACTCGATACGCGCCGCTTTCGTCTGCTCGGTATCGACTGGCTCGGTGGTCCCGATGGCTCGACCGGCGCGCGCGGCGATGCCGATTTCTCGCGCATTGATGCGCTCGATCAGGCACATGCGATCCTCGCCTTGCTCAATCATCTCGGCATTCGCCGTGTGCATCTTGCGGTCGGCGCGTCGTATGGCGGCTGCGTCGTGCAGCATCTCGCATGCCTGCTCGGGCCGGCACGACTGATCCGCGCTGTGATCATCAGCGCCGCGCAACGTGCGAGTCAGTTCGGTCTCGCGATTCGCAGCCTGCAGCGCGCGATCGTGGCGCAGGCGCGTGATGCCACCGAGGCGCTTAAACTCGCGCGTCAGCTTGCGATGTTGAGTTATCGCACACCGCAGGAATTGGAGCAGCGCTTCGCTGCGCAGCCGGCGGAGCAGGGCGTGCTCGCTTATCTGCGCCATCATGGCGAACGGTTTGTCGAACGCTTTGATCCGATTTCTTTTACGCGTCTGAGTGAGTCGCTGGATGCCCACACTATCGCGCCGCAAGACATCGGCGTGCCGACCACGCTGGTTGCGGTACGCGAAGATTTACTGGTGCCGGTCGAGCAGTTGCGCGCGTTCGCCGCACTGATCGCAGCGCCGTGCGAGCTGGTCGAAATCAGCTCGCTGTACGGCCACGATGCGTTCCTCAAGGAGAAATCCCAAATCGGCGCGGTATTGCGCCGCGCCCTCGCAAACACCACCGTTGGAGAAGTTGCATGAGCCGTTTTGATCCCGCCACGATTGCCGCGCGAGCCGGTGTTGATATCGATACGGCGCACGGCGCGGTGATGCCGCCGATTTATCTCTCAACCAATTACAGTTTTGCGGGTTTCGGCAAAAAGCGCGCGTACGATTACACACGCTCCGGCAATCCGACACGCGATGTACTGGCCGGCGCGCTGGCCGAGCTCGAAGGCGGTGCGGGTGCGGTCATCACCGCATCCGGCATGGCGGCGATCACCCTGGTGACGGCGCAACTCGATCGCGACGATCTGCTGGTGATTCCGCATGATTGCTACGGCGGCAGTTATCGTTTGTTCAAGGCACAGGCCGCGCGCGGGCAGTACCAACTCGCGATCGTGGATTTCCAGGATCGCAGCGCGCTGATCGAGATTCTCAAGCGCAAACCGAAACTGGTATGGATTGAAACGCCGAGCAATCCGCTGTTGCGCATCACCGATATTCGCGCGGTTGCTGCACTCGCGCATGCGGCCGGCGCGCAGGTGCTGGTCGATAATACGTTTCTCTCGCCGGCGCTGCAGCAGCCGATCGAACTCGGCGCCGATCTGGTCTTGCATTCGACCACGAAATATCTCAACGGCCATTCCGATGTGGTCGGCGGCGCGGTGGTCTGGGCCGATACAGCACAGGGTGAAAAACTCACCTGGTGGGCGAATTGTCTGGGTCTCACCGGTTCGCCGTTCGATAGTTTCCTCACCTTGCGCGGCCTGCGTACACTCGCGCCGCGCATCGCCGTACATCAGGAGAACGCGCAAGCGCTCGCAACCTTGCTGGTGGCGCATCCGGCGGTGAGTCGTGTGCATTTTCCGGGGTTGCTGAATCATCCCGGGCACGAACTCGCGAAGCGTCAGCAGCGTGGTTTCGGCGGCATGCTGAGTTTCGATCTGCGCGGTGGCGAAGAGGCAGCGGCAGCGTTCGTCGATGGCCTGAAGTTGTATACGTTGGCCGAATCGCTCGGCGGCGTAGAGAGCCTGGTCGCGCATCCGGCAAGCATGACGCACGCCTCGATGGATGCCCCGGCGCGCACGCGCGCCGGCATCGGCGATGGCCTGCTGCGTCTGTCGGTCGGCATCGAATCGGCGCAGGATCTGCTCACCGATTTGCGCGCCGGGCTGGATCGCGCGGTGCAGGTCGAAAGCAGCCATCGCATCGCTGC
>JAYVLO010000186.1:0-6692 GCA_043759455.1 Pseudolysobacter sp. | reverse complement strand
GGCGCCGCGGGTGTCACGGTGTGGGGCAAGGCGCTCGAAGCGTTCGGCATCGAGAAGGAATATGCGCATTTGTACGGTGCGGTGAATGCGCAGAAAGTGCTGCGGTTCATGATCTTCGATGCGCTGAATCCGTCATCGATTTATAGCTGTCTGCAATCCGCGCGTGAATCAGCGCGTTCGCAACGCGGCGCGATCACTGCGGAAATGTATGAGGATCTGAATTCATCGTGGCTCAGCATTCGCGCATTGAGCTGGGAGCAACTGGTCAGCGACGGCTTGCAGGTTTTGCTGGATCGCGTGAAGCAGCGTTCGGCGTCGTTTCGCGGCATCACGATCGGCACGATGGGGCGTGACGAGGCCTATCATTTTCTGAGCCTCGGCACGTTCATCGAGCGCGCCGACTGCACCGTGCGCTTGCTCGACATCAAGTACAGCGTGCCCGGCGCCGGCGACAAACACGAGGCGCGCAACGCGGTCGATTATTACCAGTGGAGCTCGATGCTGCATGCGATTTCCGCATTCGAAACCTACCGTCGGATCTACAAGGACACGGTGCGGCCGGAACGCGTCGCCGAACTGTTGATCCTGCGCGAGGACATGCCGCGCTCGCTGGTCGTTTGCAGTGTCGCGATCCACAACATCCTGAGTTCGCTCATGCATGGCGAACGCGCCGAAGTGGTGCGCCAGGCCGGTGCGCTCGCCGCCGAAATGCGCTACGGCCGGATCGATGCGATTCTCGAACAGGGCATGCAGGCCTATCTGGACGGCTATATCGAACGGCTTTATCGGCTCGCGGACGAAGTCAATCGCGAATTCATGACATCCACCGATCGGATCGCGGCATGAAACGTCTGCGGTCGACGCCGACGCGCATGCTAGAATTTCGCACTTCGCAAATCCTCCTGCCTAGCCGGTTCCGATGACGTATTGCGTAGCGATGAAGCTCGATAGCGGTATGGTGTTCGCGTCCGATTCGCGCACCAACGCCGGCATCGACAATATTTCCAAATTCGGCAAGATGCGCGTGTTTGCGCGCGCCGGCCAGCGCGTGATCGTGACCTTGTCGGCCGGCAATCTTTCGATCACGCAGAGTGCACTGAACCTGCTCGAACAACGCGCACGCACCCATCCGGAGGCGCCGGGCATCTGGAATGCGATCTCGCTCTACGACATCGCCGGCCTGCTCGGCGAAGCGATGCGTGAGGTGAAAAATCGCGACGGCGAATTCCTGCGCCAGAACAATATCGATGCATCGGCGTCCTTCATCGTCGGCGGCCAGATCGCGGGCGAAACGCAGCGTCTGTTTCAGGTCTATTCGGAAGGCAACTTCATCGAGGCCTCGCTCGAAACGCCGTATTTCCAGATCGGCGAAATCAAGTACGGCAAACCGATCATCGACCGAATTCTCTCGCCGGCGACCAGCCTGACCGAAGCGACGCAATGCACGCTTGTGTCGTTCGATTCGACCATGCGCTCGAACGTTTCGGTCGGTTTGCCGATCGATCTCTTGATCTACCGCAACGACAGCCTCAATGCCGATACGCAGCAGCGCATCGAAGATGGCGATCCGTATTTCAGCCAGCTCGCCGCGTGCTGGAGTGAAGGTCTGCGTGGGGTGTTCGTGCAGTTGCCGAAACCGCAGTGGTTGGTACCGAACGGCTAGCCCGGTTTGGTGCCGGGCTTTTTGTGGCTCGTTTTGCCTACTTGCTGCTGCGCATGAAGCCGAATAATGCGGCGGCCACAATCAGACCCGCGATGCCGAGACCGCCCAGCGCAAAATAGCGGCTGGATGACGGTGCAGCATCTACCTTGGAAGAAACCGAATCGCCGCTCTTGCTGACATTCGTCGCGCCAGCCATGGTGTCTGCGGCCGGCGCCACTCGCTGCGTGCGCGGCGTCGCAACGGGCGGTGTGGGCACGGGATCGGCAACCGCGGTTGCGGGCGGATCGATCACCGGATCGGCTGCCGCCAGGGTCGGAATATCCGATGGCGCGACGACCGGCGCGGCCTTGGGAAGAACGCGCATCACCGAAACGTGTTCGGGCTCCGGCACGGGTGGCGGCGGTGGTGGTGTCGCTGCGGCAACCTTCGCCGTGTCGGCGGCAGCTTGTTGTGCCGGTGTGAGTACGCCGCTGGTGCCATTCGCTGCTTGAGCGTGTTGCCCGGTCGCATTCGCTGCAGCCTGCGCCGCATTTTGCCCCGTCGAATTTGGCGTGCCGACCACACCGGCGCCGGCAGCATTCGGCTGGTTCGCGAGGGCTGCCGTCTGCGCGGCAGCAGCAGCGGCGGATGTCGCCGGATTGTTCGGATCGGTCAACGCCGGATCGTCCACGCCCGCGTTAGTCAATCCGGTTCCGGCCCAGGCGCTGGCAGCGAGCGCATAGCTTGCGGCGAGCAGAAGAATTCGCAGTTTCGACATCATGATCTCCGGTCACGCACCCAATAATTCAAGCAGCCATGGTAACGCGGATGGCGTGCCGATGCGACGCAGCGCGTGTTCGTCTGCCCCACAATGCGCGCCGGATTTATTCGAGTTGCGCTTTCGCATGCGCGATATCAAGCGCTTCCATCGCATCTTTCGGCTTGAGTTTGGCGGCCTTGTCGTAGGCCTCAGCCGCATCGTCCTCGCGTTTGTTGCCGAACAACAGCAGCAGTCCGTTACCGTATTCGATCCAGGCCACCGGCGAATCCGGCGTGAGTTTGAGTGCGGTCTGGAGGTGTTCTTCGCCGAGCGCGGATTTCGCGCCGTAGGTCAGTCCGCCGATCATGCTACCGACCTTGCCGATGATCTCGGCGTGATACAAGCCGAGTGCGGTATGTGCTTCGCCATGTTTCGGCGCCAGCTTCAGGGTCTTGTCGAGCGATTCTTTCACCTTGCCGGCAAGGCCCTGGCTCAGCGCCTTGGCGATCGAGATACATTGGCTGTAGCGACCGATCGCAAACGCGCGGCGGTAATGGCTGTTGGCTTCGCCCGGCAATTGCGCGATCGCCTCGTCCGCGAGGTTGCCGAGGGCGAGATAACGCGTTTCCTTTTCCTTGTCGTCGTCGAGCAGATAGGTGGCGTGAATGCCGGCGGCCTTGATTGCCACCGAGCTGCCGAGCACGCCGAACGCGGTGCCGGTTTCATACGCCTCCTGGAAATCACCGCGATGGAACGCGCGCCAGGCTTCCTGCAATTCTTCGGCGATCTTGCCGGCGTCGACCGCCTTGCCGAGCTTGCTGTTGGCCTTGAGCAATTTGCCGACATGGACATCGTCCGGAAAGGGTTCTTGATCGCCCGCATGCAACTTGCCCCAGGCCTTGGCCAGTTTGTCGCCGGCATAATCGAAAGCCTTGTTGGCGGGGCTGAACGGCGTCCAGTTTTTCTTGGTCATGATCTTTCCTCGGGCGGCGAAATGATTGAAACCCTAGCATCGGATACACACCCGCGAATGGCAAGGCGCAATACAACATGCGCCATGGCGATTCCGCGCTAGGCTAGAATGAGTGCCATTCCGTCGTGTCCGCCGGTGTATATTCCATGAGTCCAGAATCCAGCCGAATTCCCGCCGAAACCGTGCGGCGCGCCGCCGCCTTGCGTACCGAAATCGATCAGCACAATTACAACTACCACGTACTCGACGATCCGAAAATTGCGGATATCGACTACGACCGTTTGTTGCGCGACCTGCAAGCGCTGGAGGATGAATATCCCGCGCTTGCGGTCGCGGATTCGCCGACCCAGCGTGTCGGCGCCGCGCCGTCGGCAAAATTTGCCAAGGTGATCCATGAGGTGCCGATGTTGTCGCTCGGCAATGCGTTCGATGATGTCACGGCGAGTGACGATGTCGCTCGTTACAAGGAAATCCACGATTTCGTGAGGCGTATCGAAAAAGCGCTGGATGTCGCTAATCCGGTTTTTTCGGTCGAGCCGAAGTTCGACGGTCTGGCGATCAGCCTGCGCTACGAAGACGGCCAATTTGTGCGCGGTGCGACGCGCGGCGATGGTGCGAGCGGCGAAGAAGTCACGCCGAACCTGCGCACGATCAAGGCAATTCCATTGCGTCTGCGCGGCAACGCTTGGCCGCGCGTGCTCGAAGTGCGCGGAGAGGTTTACATGCCTCGCGCCGACTTCGAAAAATACAACGAATACGCGCGTCAGCACGGCGGCAAGGTGCTGGCGAATCCGCGTAACGGCGCGGCAGGATCATTGCGCCAGCTTGATCCGCGCATCACCGCAAAACGTCCGCTGGCGTTTTATGCCTACGCGTCCGGCGTGGTTGAAGGTGGTGAGCTGCCGGCCACGCACTCGGCCACGCTGAAAAAATTTCGCGAGTGGGGCATACCGGTCAGCGCGCTGGTCGATACTGCGTTCGGCGCGCGTGGTTGCATCGACTATTACAACCGCATCGGCGCGCAGCGTGATGGCTTGCCGTTCGATATCGATGGCGTGGTCTACAAGCTCGATGACGTCGCCGCGCAACGCGAGCTCGGTTTTGTCGGGCGCACGCCGCGCTGGGCGATCGCGCACAAGTTTCCGGCGCAGGAACAAACCACCACGGTCGAAGGCATCGATATCAACATCGGCCGCACCGGTGCGGCAACACCGACCGCGCGGCTTGCGCCGGTGCAGGTCGGCGGTGTGATCGTGACCAACGCGACCTTGCACAACGCCGATCAGATCGAGCGCCTCGATGTTCGCATCGGCGACAACGTGATCGTGCGCCGCGCCGGCGACGTGATTCCCGAAGTGGTGAAAGTCGTACTCGAAAATCGCCCGCCGCATACGCACAAGTGGATCATGCCGGCGCTGTGTCCGATCTGTGCTTCGGCGATCGTGCGCGAGGAAGGTGAGGTCGTCTCGCGTTGCACCGGCGGACTGATTTGCGCGGCGCAACGCAACGAGGCGATCTTCCATTTCGCGAGTCGACGGGCGATGGATATCGATGGCCTCGGCGAACGGTATATCGAGGATCTTTCCGATCTCGGTTACCTCAAATCCGTTGCCGATTTGTATCGACTGAGTCTAGACGATCTGCTCGAAATGAAACGTCGCGCTGACAAGCGCGATGGCATTACCCCGGAGACGGTCAAGGCCGGCAAGATTGCGACCAAGTGGGCAGAAAATCTGATCGAGGCGATCGCCAATAGTCGACAAACGACGCTCGCAAGATTTCTCTTCGCGCTCGGTATCAAGCATGTCGGCGAGAGCACGGCAAAGGCGTTGGCGATTTGGTTCGGCCAGCTTGCGCTGATTCGTACGCTGCCGCGTGATGTGCTGATGCTGGTGCCGGATGTCGGTGCCGAGGTGGCGACTTCCATCGAGGAATTTTTCGCACAGGCCGGCAACCAGCGTGTGATCGATCAGCTGCTGGAAGGCGGCATCGTCTTCAGCGATGAGCACAGCGTGTCTGCCAAACTCAAACCTGCGCTGAGTCTGCAATCGCTATTGGAACTGCTCAAGATTCCGCGTTGCGGTCCGGGTCGTTGCGAGCAGATCGCTGCACGATTTTCCGATCTCGACCAATTGCTCGCGGGCAGTGATGGCACGCTAGCCAGCGTGGGTTTTCCGAGCGAAGCATCGTTGTCGTTGCGCGCGTTTTTTGAAGATCCGCAAAAGCGTGCGCGCGCATCGAAATTGCAGGCGGTGTTCGACGATCTCATCTCGCGTATTGGCGATGTGCCGGGCGACGCAGATGCTGCGCCACTGGCCGGGCAAACCGTGGTGCTAACCGGCACGTTGTCAGCGATGACACGCGACGAAGCCAAGGAAAAACTCGAGTCGCTCGGCGCAAAAGTCGCGGGCAGCGTTTCGAAAAAAACGAGCTTCGTCGTCGCCGGCGTTGAGGCCGGCTCCAAACTCGACAAGGCCAACGAGCTTGGTGTGAAAGTGTTGGTCGAAGCACAGTGGCTGGCGTTTCTCGATGCACTTTGAAGCGCATGCCACGCAGTCGCGGCAGCTTGCCGCACTGAAATTGCGCGCGCGTTTGTACAAGACGATCCGCGAATTTTTCACCATGCGCAATGTGCTCGAAGTGGAAACGCCAATCCTGTCGATGGCTGGCAATACCGATCCGAATATCGAAAGTTTTCAGACCGACTTCGGCGGGCCGCTAACCGCCGGCACGCGCTTGCGCTGGCTGCGTACTTCGCCAGAATTTCCACTGAAACGGCTGCTCGCGGCGGGTATCGGCGATTGCTATGAACTCGGGCGTGTATTCCGCAACGGCGAGGCAGGGCGTCGGCACAACCCCGAGTTCACGATGCTGGAATGGTATCGACTGGGTTTCGATCATCGGCGGCTGATGCTTGAAGTGACTGAGCTGATCGGCCACGCGCTCGCGCTGGTCGGAAAAAAAGCCGACGTGATCGAGCGCAGTTACGGCGAATTTTTTCAGCAGGAATTGGGCCTGGATGCGCATCGCGCGTCGTTGGCGCAATTACAACAATCGCTGCAGGAATTTCGTATCGATCCGGACGGACTCACACGCGACGACTGGCTGGATTTATTGCTGACGCATGTGTTGCAGCCGCGTATGCCGCACAATCAGCTATTGCTGCTGTATGACTATCCGGCCAGTCAGTGCGCGCTCGCGAAAATTCGTGATGGCGAGGTGCAGGTCGCCGAGCGTTTTGAGGTCTATCTCGGTCGTCATGAGCTGGCCAACGGTTATCACGAGCTCACCGATGTGCATGAGCAGCGCGCGCGTTT
>JAYVLO010000185.1:0-6172 GCA_043759455.1 Pseudolysobacter sp. | reverse complement strand
TCGGCCAGACCAGCGACAAAAGCAGCATCATCGCCGGCGTCGACTACACAAGATTGTTTCGAACTCGGCACTGGCGCTATATCTGGCCGATACGCGCGCGTCGCCGTTCACTATTTCGGGGCAAAGTTACGACAACCTGTTTGGGGCGGATCTGACCGGCACCGCGACGCGTTTCCGCGCCTGCCTGACCTCGCTCGGTAATCGCGAAAACCTCTTTCCCACGACCAGTGATCAGGCCATTGCCGGCATGCGCGGCACTTTCGGCGACAGTAGCTGGCAGTGGGCCGGAAATTTCGATTTAGGCCATACCCCGCAGCTGAGTCTCGCCAGTGGTTTTCTGAATGTTTCGAAATTGAATGCCGGTGCTGGCCCGTCGTACAACGCGCGGACTGCAGCCAATCCGAAGATCGCCTGCGACACGAATCCGGCGAAAGGCGGCAGTGGTCCGATTGCGAGCTGCCATCGGTTCAACTTTCTCAACAGCTTCGATCCGAACACGATTGCGGCGTTGCAGGCCGCTGGCTCGAATCCGTTCGTGAACACATTGACCAGCGAAAAATCCGTCAATCTGTCGACCCATGGCACGCGACCGGTGGTTCGGCGATCACGTTTGCCAACTGCTCACGCCGGAAAGCACTCGCAAGTCTGACCTGGAGTTTGGGCGCGTTCGATGCATCGATCACGTGCAAATATGTCGGCAGGTACCATGTCGGTTATGCAAACCCTGTGTACAACATTTCGGCGCACAGATACGTACCTGCCGTCGAGCTCAAGTACCGCGCGGCGGTCTACAACAATGTGCAGGTTGGTTGCAACATCGAGCCGATCAATACGCGCATTGATCTGGGCATCGACAACGTCGGCAACAAGCCGCCGGTGCAGGTCTACAACAACAACTTGCTTAGCGGCAACGTTGACGTGAAGACGTTCGATACGGTCGTGCGGTTCTATTTCGCCCGCGTTTCGGTCAAGTTCTAACCGCGATATTGTTGCGATACAAAGCCGTGCGGTGTTTACTGCGAGACTTTTTTTACGCGTGATATTTGCGCGATGAGCGTCGCAGATTTCCAATCGTCAACACGCTCGACCGAATCCCTGCGCGCGCGACGTGCCATGCATTGATGTACCCGCGCAGTCCAAAAAATTTCCTCGTGCAACAGCTTTCTGCTTCGCGCATTTGCCAGAGGCTCGTCGCTACTTTGAATAGTGCGTTAATCTGCGCCATCAAAAACCTGTTTCTGAATAAAGAATCGCGTGCCGTTGCCGCCGCGCGATCAATCAGACACGCAACGAAGCGAGCGAGTACGTGCACAAGAAAAAAATCCTGCTATTGAGCGTATCCGCCGGTGCCGGTCACATGCGCGCGGCCGAAGCGCTGCGCAGTTACGCCGAAGTCGCGCATACCGATGTACACGCCTTGCATCTCGATGTGATGAATTTCGTATCGAGCGCATTCCGCAAGCTCTACAGTAACGCCTACATCAAGCTGGTCGAAAAACATCCGGCGTTGTGGGGCATGTTGTATCGCATGACCTCCGAGGCCGAGCCCGATGCGACGCTGCAAAAACTGCGACGCGGCATCGAGCGGTTGAATACCAAAGCGCTGCTCAGGGCCATCCATACGTTTGCACCCGACGCGATCATCTGCACGCATTTCCTGCCCGCAGAAATCCTGCAGCACGAAATCAAGCAAGCGCGGCTGCATGCGCCGGTATGGGTGCAAGTCACCGATTTCGATCTGCACAAAATGTGGGTGATGCCGCACATGGCCGGTTATTTTGCGGCGAACGACGAGGTCGCTTTTCGCATGCGTGCCGCGGCGATTGCACCCGAGACGATCCATGTCACGGGCATTCCGATCATGCCCGCATTCGCCCAGCCGCTATCGCGCGACGAGTGCGCGCACGAGTTTGGTATCGATCCGGCGCGACCGACATTTTTGCTGATGGGCGGCGGGGCCGGCGTCGGCCAGCTCGATCGGGTGGCCGAGCATTTAATGACTGCGGCCAGGGATTTCCAGTTGATCGTGCTCGCTGGAAAAAACGTCGCAGTGCTCGACAAGTTGAATAAGCTCGCGGCGCAGCATCCGGGACGTCTGTTTGCGCATGGTTTTACACATCACGTCGAGCGCTTGATGGCCTGCGCCGATCTGGTCATCACCAAACCCGGCGGACTCACGTCATCGGAATGCCTCGCGATGGGCGTGCCGATGATCGTGCACTCGCCGATTCCTGGGCAGGAAGAACGCAACGCCGATTATCTGCTGGAGCAGGGCGCGGCGCTGAAAGCGGTCGATACACTCGGGCTGGAATTTCGCATTCGCATGTTGCTAACCGAGCCGCAACGTTTGCAGCGCATGCGCGACAAAGCGGCAGCGCTGGGCCGTCCGCATGCGGCTGCGAATGTGTTACAGATTGTACTGTCCGCACTCTCCGCGCGTGGCGTGACATGACCTCGAATATTGCTCGGCAAATCCGCCTGCCGTTGACCATCGGCTGGGTGTTGCTGCTCGCCTATTTTTTCGCCAACGTTGAAATCCAGATCGAAGGCGCGGCCGGCTGGGCGGCCAATCTGCCGACCTGGCGCATCGAGCGACACTGGCTGCTGGATATCTTCTGGGGCGGACGCGCGATGACCGGATATCACGCGTGGATATTTCCGTGCGTGGCGTTGTTCCTGCATTTCCCGCTGGTGTTTGCCGGTAGCTGGAGTTGGCGTGCCGAGGCGCGTGTGCTCGGCTGCACCTTGTTGTTCTGGATCGCCGAGGACTTTCTCTGGTTCGTCTTCAATCCGGCCTACGGCATTGCGCATTTCAGTCACGAATTCGTGCCGTGGCATCCGCACTGGTGGGCAATGGTGCCGGTCGATTATTGGGTCTCATTAAGTTTGTCCGCGCTGCTGTTCTGGAGCAGCAGCGAACCGCGCCAGCTGTCCTGAATCTGCAAAGCATGCAAATCCCTGGAGCGTATTCAGTGCTCCTCCTCCAGGTACGGCATGGCTACACTTGCATTCATTCATGCGCATTTGATCAGGCTGTTGCTAGCAACGTTTCGATTCTTCAAAGTGATATTGAGGAAGAACTCGATATGCAGGATTTTGCTCCCCGGCGCCGCCAACACGCGTTGACGCAAACATCGAACATCTCGCGATTTTGCGAATTCAGCTTGAAAGCAATTGTCGGGTTGCTGATGTTGCTGCCAGTCGTCGCCGCACATGCCCAGGCGCAGCTCAAAGTTTTCCGCGGATTCGCCGCAATTCGTCGGGCTGGCTCTCGGTGAGAGCGGCAGCATGATCATGGCAATCCGCAATCATGGCCCCGACGCGGCCGCCTATTTGTAGATCGGCGTATTCACTTTTTTGCCTTATCGCTGTACTTCAGCTATCCGATGCAGATTCCCGTACAGCCGCAGTGCGGCTCGTTGATGCCTGGCGGGCGGTTTGGCTTGCAAGGTCAAAATTTCGGCGTCGGACCGATTGGGTCCGGGCACACCGTGCACTGCATTGTCCAGATCACGCGTAATCCAACCGCACTGAACAGCACGTACTTCAATTGGCAGGTGATGGATTTTGCCGACGATCCCGGTCATCTGTACAGCAATGTCGCGAGCTTTTTCGTGGGTAGTCTTACCGATATTGCGCTGCGCGTCGCGCCGATAAATTTTGCGCTTGATCACGGTGTGGCACATGCGCTGGTGCGTTTGCATGCGAGCAATCGGGGGGCTGGTGACGGCGCGTATTTTTCGCTCGGTGCATGCACGGACAATGCTCCGCCGCCATTTTCGATCAATGGCAATATTCCCGATGAATGTGGCTCTTCAGGATATAGGCCGACCTGTTTCGACGACGGCCTGGGCTTTCGTATCGCAGCGTTGCCCGCAGGGCGGGGCATGAGCTGCAATATTGCGTTGACCGGGACAAGTGCCTACGTCCCTGCGGAGCATTGCTTGCCAGCGATGATAGTCGCCGTAAATGCGCCCGCCGTTGACTGCGCCGCCCATCACCCGCTGCAGACTGCTCCATGCGTAGTCCGCGCCTGAGCCGATGTTCTGCAAGGTGCGCGCGAATTCGGACATCGTCAACAGCGTGATATTGCGGGTGAGATTCATTACTTCGAGTACGCGGTAAAAAGCGGTGAAGGCCGGCGAAATCTGGCGGAACTGTCCGGGCTGGATATTCAGCAGATGTCTGTGCAGATCAAAGCCGCGCATCGGCACGAGAAACATGTGTCGCGCGTTACGCGATGCTGCGTGTGCCTGAATCGTTTGCGCCACGGTTTGCCGTTGACTGGCGCGGCGGTTGTTGGGTGGGAACGCTGTGGCGAGCGTTGTGGACGCTGCGAGATCGCGATCAGGCGACGGTTCCGAAATGGGCATCTCCAGAATCGTCCGAATGATATTTCTTTGCGGCGATCTTGCAAACGTCTGCGCCAGCAAATCACTCAGCGCCTGATGCGGCACAACGTTGATATTGCCGGATCGCGAACGTGCAGGGATCGCATCCGCAGGCGAAAAAAGCTGCGCTGGGAGGGGCACATTTTTCTTTGCATAATTTGCCGCCGTGGTCGGGCGCAGCAGCGCTCCGATGTTGGCCACTGCGGCGAGATGGCCAGCAGTAAAAAGAGCGTGCAGCTCAATGCAACCTGGATGCATGCCGAGCTCGCCATCCGACGCGGTATTCACGCGCAGCAGATCTTGTAAGCGCACGGCCCGCGCGCCACGCGCATTTGCGTATTCCGCGTAACCGGCGCGATCCGTCGGCACCGGCAGATTCCACGTATTGTTACCGCCGCAAAAATACTCCCACACGCGGGCGCGATAATCACTCGTCAGGCGTGCGCTGGATACGTTGCCGCCCTGCCAATGCCGTGGCCATCATCGCGAGCGCCGCCGCCATCCTCGCGCTGCCGCCACACGCAATGCCGATTGCTATCCCGCGCAGAAATTCGCGACGATTGTTTTTGTCGTTAGCCGAGCGCGTGCTCCTCCCTGCTGCAATATGAGTCAGCGAAATCGGAATCGGTGTCCCCCCGGGGCAGTGAATTCAAGCGCAATTTCAGCGCTTGCTCAACCATCCGATCGTCGGCACTATGCAGCGTGTTGAAATGCGTTCTGCTTCAGCAACTCGGTACGACATCGTACGGGTCAATTCACTCAGGGGGAAACACCGTGAATCTGAAAAATGGTTTTAAGTTGATGCTTGCCAGTGCCGTGATGGTGCTGATGACCGCCTGCAGCGTGAGTTTCACCACCTCGCATCTCAGCAGCCTGATCGTCAGCAAGGAAAAAGACAGCACCACCACAGCCAGCGCTTTCGGCCCGCACGAAACCGTTTACGCAAAAGGTGTGGTGTCCAACGTTTCCGGCAAAGTCACCTTGCAGTGGCATCTGATCGCGGAAAAAGTGGTGGGACAAGCGGATAATTTCGCGATCGCTGGGCTCGACAAATCCTTCGAGCTGGCGGGCGATGGCAACAGCAGCTACGACCTGTCGCCGCCAGACGCCGGCTGGCCGGTCGGCAAGTATCGCATCGAGCTGCACATGCTGGTGGAAAGCGGCGAAGACAAGGATATGAAATCGTCTACGTTTACCGTCACTGGTGGCTGATCGCGCTGCGTTTGGCAGTTTTGCATTCTGAGTAACCTTGCATCAGATTGAACTCCCCGTTGCCTGCAGCGGGGATGTTTATTTGACCAACGCAAAAAATCGCTTCACCAATGCCCGCTGATCCAGCGGCCCACATTGCAACGATGTGTTTGCGCGCTTGAGCCGGCCGGCGCCGAGACCGATCAGATTTTTCCACGCGCGTTGGATCGCCAGTGGTGCGCGCGTCAGATGCCATTCGATGCGCATCAGCGCCTGCAAAATGTCCTCATCATGTTTGCTGAGTTTTGTGCCGCAATTTCGCGGAGAGCTATACCGCTGATTTCATTTTCGGTGGTTTAACTTTGACGATTTTTCAAAGCCTCCGCTGCGTGCTCGGCAGTCTCAACTTTTCGCAATCACCGCGCGGGGCGGCATTCCAGCAATCGTATTCAGCACAGCCCTTTGCGCAGTCGCCATCCCTGCATGGCGTATCTGTTGTTCACGCAGACGCCAGTCGATCGCAGAATACGATCACCCAAAGCCTGGATTCAACACGCCAACCGGATGGTTTTATTGGCACCCGTTGGCGA
>JAYVLO010000184.1:0-9169 GCA_043759455.1 Pseudolysobacter sp. | reverse complement strand
GCGCTCCACGCTGCTACAATCGAGCTGACTTCGCCGATCGAGTAAATCATGGCCATCTCCCTGATCGCCGTACTGCTGACGCTATTGCTTTCGCGCAGCCTGCCCGAGCTGATTCGCTGGCGCGATTTTTCGTGGCTGCATGCTTGGCAGGCGCGCATCGGGCCGCAATCCACCAATGCGCTGGGCTTGCTGTTGACGCTGGGATTGCCGGTACTGATCTGCGCATTGCTGCAGATCGCGCTGCAATATGTACTGTTCGGACTGGCATCGCTGGTATTTGCGCTAGCCGCGCTGTTTTATTGCTGGGGCCCGCGTGATCTTGATCGCGATATCGAGGCTGTGGTGAAGGCGCCCGACAGCGCACGACGTCTTGCCGCCGCGCAGGACCTGCGTCCCGATCAACAAATCGAAGCGCTGGCTTTCGAGTCGCAAGCACTCGTGCAGGCCGCGTTTCAGTCTGCGCTGAAACGTTGGTTCGGCGTGTTGTTGTGGTTCGTCATTTTTGGGGCAGCCGGCGCATTGTTGTATCGACTCACACAACTGCTGGCATATGGTCGCGAGTTCGCGCGCGATCAATCTTCTGCGCAACACAGCGTGGTCGAACGTCTCGCGCAAATCCTCGATTGGGCACCGTCGCATCTGGTGGTATTGGCACTCGCGCTGGCTTCGGACTTCGACGCGGTATTCCGCACCTGGCGCGATTATCACGCGGCGCACAAGCAGGGTTATTTCACGCTTGATCTCGGATTTCTCGATGCGATCGCGCGCGCCAGCGTGAACGCCGATGTTGAAGCCGGCGACGGTTACGCCGAAGACGTGCACAGTCCGCTGACCCAGCTCGACGATGCACATCTGCTGTTGCATCGTGTGCTAATCATCGCGCTCGCGCTGATTGCGATCATGGCGTTGACCGGCTGGATGACCTGGCGCTAAAGCCTTATCGATTTTCGCGCTGAGAATTTGTCGCGCGGCGGACTAATCACGCATTCGTACCGCGCAAATCCCGCACCTGTTGCTCCAGCATTGCGGCGTTGGCTTGCTCCGCAGAAATCTGTAATCCCGCCGCCAGTCCGATCCGCGCGCGAAACCGGCGTGGTAATCGCGAACGGCCCAGCGCGCTATCGCGCCGGCTGAAAATGCTGCCCCATAAACCGCGCAAGGCCAGCGGTACGACCGGCACCGGACGGCGCGCGAGAATGCGTTCGACACCGCTGCGGAATGGTTGAATCTGACCATCGCCAGTCAACGCACCTTCCGGGAAAATGCAGACCAGATCGCCCGCTGCGAGCGCCGCATCGATTTCGTCCATCGCGCGTGCCAGCATCGCCGGATCTTCCTTCGAACCCGCGATCGGAATCGCGCGTGCCGTGCGGAAGATGAAACTCAGCAGCGGAATATTGAAGATCTTGTAATACATCACGAAGCGCACCGGGCGCCGCACGAGACCGCCAACGATCAACGCATCCATGAAACTGACGTGGTTGCAGACCAGCAACGCAGGGCCTTCCTCGGGAATATTTTCGAGGCCTTCCGGCTGGATGCGATACAACGCGCTGACCAGAATCCAGCTCAGGAATCGCATCAAGAATTCGGGCACCAGCGTGTAGATGTAGATCGCCACGAGCGCATTGAGGATGGCGGTGCCGAGGAACAGTTGCGGAATGCTCAGGCCGAATTTCTGCGCGAGGATGCCGGCGATTGCCGAGGCAACGATGAACAACGCATTGATGATGTTGTTGCCGGCGATCACGCGCGACAGCTCGCTTTTTTCGGCGCGGCTTTGCACCAGCGCGAACAGCGGCACGATGTAAAAACCAGCGAATAGGCCGATTAGCGTGAAGTCCAGCGCGGCACGCCAGTTGCCCGGTGCGATAAGAAACGCCCACGCATTCAGATCATGCAGCACGGCGCGATCGGGATGCGCGAAATAGACGTCCAAACCGAATAGCGTGAGGCCGATCGAACCGAATGGTACGAGACCGATTTCGACCTTGTGGCCGGACAAACGCTCGCACAACAGCGAACCGATACCGACGCCGACCGAGAACAAGGTCAGCACCAGAATCGAAACCTGCTCGCTGCCGCCGAGAAAAAGTTTGGTGTAGTTCGGCAATTGCGCGGTGAACACGCCGCCGAAAAACCAGAACCACGAGATGCCGAGTACCGACAAAAACACGGTGCGGTTCTTGCGCACAAAACCGAGCGTGCGCCAGGTTTCGCTGAACACGTTCCAGTTGAACGTCAGTTCCGGCGCGGTCGCCGGCGCCGGTGGAATCGCGCGGCTGCTGGCGTAACCGAACACCGCGATGACGATGATCGCGGCCGAAGCGAGCAATTCACCATGCGCCTCAACGTCTATCAGTGTGCCGCCGACGATCAGGCCGATCAGGATTGCTAGCGAGGTGCCGCTTTCGACCAGCGCATTGCCGCCGACCAGTTCGTCGTTACGCAGGCTCTGCGGCAGGATTGCATATTTGATCGGCCCGAACATGGTCGAGTGCAAACCCATCAGAAACAGCACGCTCAGCAGCAACGGAATGCTGTGCCGATAAAAACCAACCGCCGCGAGCAGCATCGCCGCGATCTCGAAAATCTTGATGTAGCGGATCGTGCGTGCCTTCTCGAACTTTTCGGCGATTTGCCCGGCGCTGGCCGAGAACAGGAAAAACGGCAGGATGAACAGAGCCGGCGCGATGTTCGAATAGAATCCGACCGCGCTTTCGTCCAGCCCCATGTGGAAACCGACCAGCACCACCATCGCATTGCGAAACGCGTTGTCGTTGAACGCGCCCATCGCCTGGGTGAGGAAGAACGGCAGGAAACGGCGTGCCTTGAGCAGCGCGAACTGGCTATGATCGGACATCCCAGGCTCCCTATGATTAGGCCGCGAGAGTAGCAAACCACGCCGCCGCCGGGTAAGCCCTATGCATCACCGCGCCAACCGTGGGCAGCCGAGGTTGGCTCGCAAAACGGCATTCAGCGACTGTGCGGCGCCGGGCAGCTAAACTGCGCGGTCTTGTACCATCCCATTTCGCGGGTGGCGCCCGTCGTTAGCCAAACCAGTAGAGCGACCATGTCGAGTATCCATCGAATCACCCTGTTATTTGCGCTGTGCCTTGCCATGACTTCGCTGGCCGGCGCCGAAGCATTGGTCAAGACGTTGCCGCAAGCCGATACGAGCAAGTTGCCTGCCGAGGAAGCCAAGCAGCTGCTCGGCATGCGTGCGGAATTCGACAAGAAAAAAGTCGATCTTGTCGCGCAACCGCTGGCCGAGGCGTATGCCTTGATGGGCTCGGCGTATGCGCGTAGCGGCTTTGTCGATATCGCCGCGATTGCCTTTTACGATGCGGCGCAACTGGCACCGCAAGACGCGCGCTGGGCCTACCTGCAGGGTGTGATCGCCGAATCGAAAAAACAGACGACGGAGGCGCGCGCATTTTACGAACAGGCGTTCAAGCTTGATACGGAATATTTTCCGATCCGCTATCGCGTCGCCACCGCAAAAATCCAGCAGGGTGATCTGGCTGCGGCAAAAAAACTGATGACCGATTATGTTGCCAAACATACCGATCAGCCCGCGCCGTATTCGCTGCTGGCGGAAATCGCGCTGACGCAAAAGCGTTATGGCGAAGCGATTGATGCGCTGAAAAAAGCCCAGGCGCTCGACCCTGCTGCTGACAAACTGAATATATTGCTGGCCGATGCGTATGTCGGTCTCGGCGACAAGGTCGCCGCCGACGAAGCACGCACCAAAGCCGGTCGCCAGGCGATCCATATGGGCGATCCGCTGGTGGCCGGCATCACCCCCGGTGGCGATGCGAATGGCGAGATGCTGCGGGCGAAGATCGTTGATCCCAAAGCGGGCAGCGATCCGGTCAATCAGGCGCTGATGTTCTACAGCAACCATCAATATGATTCGGCACGCAGTGCACTCGACGAGGCGTTGAAGACGCGGACCAACGATCCGGTATTGCTCAGCCTGTATGCACGGATTGATGCCGAGAGCGGCGATCTGGCCAAGGCGCGGCAGCATCTGCAATTGGCGATCACCGCCGACGCGAAAAATCCGATCGTGCTGTTGACACAAGGCGTGATTGCCGAAATTGGCGGTGACGAAAATGCTGCCGCCGACGCGTACGCCAAGGCGGTGGCGGCCGACGTCAATCTGGCCGAGGCGCATGCATTGCTGGGCAATATCGAAATGCGTCGCGGCAAGTATGCGCAAGCAGCGGATCAGTATCGACCCGCCTCGGGGCGCGAAATTCCGGATTCCGCGGCTTATGCGCGCATGGTCGCCGCCCAGGTCATGGCCGGTCATTGCGCCGAGGCGTTCCGAGCGATCAGTGCGGCGCGCGCGACGTACCCCAAAGATGGTCACCTCGCGCAGATTTTCGTGCGTCTGGCCAGTACCTGTGCCGTCGTGCGTCAGGCCAATATCGACACCGCTGCGGATATCGCGCAGAAACTTTATGCGCAGTCACCTACTGCCGAAAATAGTGAGGCGATCGGTTTGGTGATGGCCGCACAAGGCAAGTTCGAGGACGCCGCGCAGTACCAGACTCAGGCCGTGTTCGAGGCCGTACGCGATCAGAACAAGGCCGCAGCCACCTTGCGCAACGAATTTCTAAAGGATTATCGCGCCAAGAAAATGCCCGAACGGCCGTGGTCCAGCGAGCATCCGTATTTCAAGCCCACCCGCTTGGCGGCGCTGCTCAACATGGGTTGATGTGATCGTGCGCGTGGGTTTCCACGCGCACATTTTTGAACGCAGAACCTTGCTGCGCTAGCGAGCCAGCGCCCGGTAACCGATATCTCGACGCCAGAAACCGCCGTCGAGATGGACCCGATCGATCGCCGCATAAGCCCGTTCGCGTGCCTGCACGATGTCGTCACCCAGCGCGCATACGGTCAACACTCTGCCGCCTGAACTCAGCGCGGCGCCGTCGTGCAGGCGTGTGCCGGAGTGGAATATTTTAACGTCATTGCCGAGTTCCGCATCCAATCCGCGGATGGCGTCGCCGCTCTTGACCGTGCCCGGATAGCCTTGCGCGGCGATCACCACGCCGAGCGCCGGTCGTACATCCCATAATGCTTGTGTCGTTGCGAGATCGCCATCGAGCGCCGCTTCGATCAGCGTGAGCAGATCGGATTGCAGACGCAGCAGAATCGGCTGCGTTTCGGGGTCGCCGAAACGTACGTTGAACTCGACCACGCTTGGCGCGCCGTCGGCGGAGATCATCAAACCTGCGTATAAAAATCCGCTGAACGGCATGCCGTCCGCGGCCATGCCGGCCAGGGTCGGATGGATAACCTCGCGCAGCACGCGTAGCTCGACGTCAGGCGTCACGACTGGCGCGGGTGAATACGCGCCCATGCCGCCGGTGTTCGGGCCGGCATCGCCGTCGTCGCGGCGTTTGTGGTCCTGCGAGGTCGCCAGCGGCAGCGCGTGGCTGCCGTCGCATAACACGATGTAGCTCGCTTCTTCGCCGACCAGAAATTCTTCGATCACGACACGCGCGCCGGCCGGGCCGAGGCTGCCATCGCCGAGCATGTCGTGCAATGCGACTTCCGCTTCGGCCAAGGTCATCGCCACCACCACACCCTTGCCCGCGGCGAGTCCGTCGGCTTTCACCACGATCGGCGCACCGTGTTTGCGCACGTAGGCCAGCGCCAGTTCGAGCTCGGTAAATACGGCGTAACGCGCGGTCGGAATGTGGTGCCGCTGCAAAAATTCCTTGGCAAACGCCTTCGAACCTTCGAGCTGCGCGGCTTGACTGCTCGGGCCGAAACAGCGCAATCCCGCCGCCTGAAATTTGTCGACGACGCCAGCTACCAGCGGCGCTTCGGGGCCGACCACGGTCAATGCGATGCCCTCGCGTTGCGCGAGCGCGAGCAGACCATCGACATCGGTTGCCGCGACATCGGCATTGCGCACTCCGGGTTCGCGCGCGGTACCGGCATTGCCTGGCGCGACGATCACTTCGCTCACGCGCGCGGATTGTTTGAGCTTCCACGCCAGCGCGTGTTCGCGACCGCCGCCACCGATTACCAACACCTTCATCGCAACCTCCGGATTAATTCGACACATCGCCGGTACGCACAAATGTCGGCGCGACTGCACAACCTAAAAAGAGAAAAACGGACTAAAAACTCGCCGAACTGTCAGTGTCGGAAATGGCGCACGCCGGTAAATACCATCGCCATGCCATGTTCATCTGCCGCGGCGATCACTTCCGCATCGCGCATCGAACCGCCGGGTTGGATAACGGCGCGAATGCCGGCCTCGGCGGCCGCGTCGATGCCATCACGGAACGGGAAAAACGCATCCGATGCCATCACACTGCCGGGCACTATCAGCCCGGCATCTGCGGCCTTGATCGCGGCGATCCTCGCGCTGATCACACGACTCATCTGGCCCGCGCCGATGCCGATGGTTTGCGCTGCACGCGCATACACAATCGCATTCGATTTCACGCACATCGCCACGCGCCAGGCGAACAACAAATCCGCCAGTTCGGTCGTTTCGGGCTTGCGTTGTGTGACAATTTTCAGATCGCTGATGGTCAGCGTATCGCGGTCGCTGTCCTGCACAAGCAGGCCGCTATTGATGCGGCGCAGGTCGAGGGTTGCAGGTGGCCTGGCCGGCCACGCGCCGCAACTCAATACACGCACATTCGGCTTTTTCGCAAACGCAGCCAACGCGTCGGCGTCGATCTCGGGTGCGATTACGACCTCGACAAACTGTCGCGCCAGAATCGTCTGCGCGGTAGCGACATCGAGGCTGCGATTGAACGCGATGATGCCGCCGAACGCCGAGGTCGGATCGGTCGCGTAGGCGCGTTCGTAGGCTTGCAGAATATTCGCGCCGGTAGCGACGCCGCACGGATTGGCATGTTTCACGATCACGCACGCGGCGCTGTCGGCGAACAGCTTGATGCATTCGATGGCGGCGTCGGCGTCGGCGATATTGTTGAACGAGAGTTCCTTGCCGGACAGCACGTTCGCTGTGGCGATACTGCCCGCAGCGGCATCGCGCTCGACATACAAAGCGGCGCGTTGGTGCGGATTCTCGCCGTAACGCAAGCGGCTGTGACGCTGATAGGCCAGATGCAAACTCGGCGGAAAGTCGCTGCGGGTGTCATCGAATCGCGCGCCGAGATAATTGGCGATCAGACCATCGTAACGCGCGGTGTGGGCGAATACTTTTGCAGCAAGGCGCTGACGCAGCGCGAGTGTGGTGCCATGCGTTTCGGTGAGTGTAGCGAGCAGTGCGGCGTAGTCGGCGGGATCGGTCAGTACCGCGACATGCGCATGGTTTTTTGCCGCTGCGCGCAGCATCGCCGGGCCACCGATATCGATGTTCTCGACCGCTGCATCGAGCGTGCAATCATCGCGTGCGATGGTCGCCTCAAACGGATATAGGTTCACTACCAGCAGATCGATTCCGACGATGCCGTGCTCGGCCATCACCGCATCGTCGGTGCCACGCCGACCGAGCAAGCCGCCGTGAATTTTCGGATGCAGGGTCTTGACCCGGCCATCCATGATCTCGGGAAACCCCGTGATATCGCTGACGTCGCGCACGGCAAGGCCGGCATCGCGCAGACTGCGCGCGGTGCCGCCGGTGGAAAGCAATTCGATACCGAGTTTGGACAGGGCGCTGGCAAGTTCGATCAGGCCGGTTTTATCGGAAACGCTGAGCAGCGCACGGCGGATCGGGCTTGCGGATTTTTCAGACATGGGACACGTGCCGGCGGAGGAGCGCGCATTATACGCATCGCCGCCAGGCCACGCGTTTAGCCCAGATCGTGTTGCGCCAGCTTCTTGCGCAGGGTGGCGCGATTGATGCCGAGCGCGGCGGCACTCTTGCTCTGATTGCCGTTGTAGCAGGACAGCACTTCTTTCAGCAGCGGCACTTCGACTTCCTGCATGACCAGCTCGTATAGCCCATCGGGCACCTGCGTGCCGAGATCGGAAAGATAACGTCGCACGGCGCGCGCCACGCATTCGCGCAACGCGGGTTGCAGTTGGTCGGATGCCGAATCCGAGCGGGAAGCAGTAGGGGAGGTCACAGCAGAAATTTGCTCATCGGGTGAATTTTTTTGTATCGCTGCCGGCACTCGGCAAAAAGCTGAGTGGTTAAATGGACGCGGGGGGGAGGATACTAGTCTTCTGCGCCGCGCTTGGTAAGGCCCCAATGGCGATTGTTTTCATCGTCGATTGGTCGTTCGCCGGCGGATCATTCCGAAAGCATAAGCGCAGCATGCAGTTGTCACGGCTTGCTGAACCCAGATCTGAGGAGTCGATTGCGCTGCACAATTATTCTGTGCAGTGCGATTGCGTGGCGCGAGAACCAGTTTGCGAGAATTGATCGGGTCAGGGGGATAAACAAATTGAATAATTTGAGCGTATCAATGCCGTCGAGCGTTACGTGACCTTCCAGGGCGCGGCCACTCTGACCCGCGCAGGGGCCATCCAGTTTTCCTGCCGCGACGGCAATGGTCACACTGATACCGTGTTGAGCGGAAAGCTCACCGTCATCGGCGTTAGCACCATCAACTGAAGTAAAATCGGATCGTTGCATGCATTGGATTTCCTCAACCAAAGGCAGCGCAATTCGCCAGTAGGTGCGAGTAGTGTGCGACTCTCGCCCATCGAGCAAAAACCACTTCCTGATGTTCTTGTCCATCGGGAGAGGCTCCTGCCGGGGTTTCCGACCTGGACCCGTGGATTTTCAGTCGAAATCTCCACCGACTTGATCCCCGGGCCTCAGCGCTCAGCCTTTTCCGACCTTTTGCGTGCCCGGTTGCCTTAAACTCCAGCGGTACACGCGGCGGTGTTGCCTGCGCTTGCGCAAGGCCAATTCAGGCGCGATCATGCGTTCAAAGTTATCTTTGTTTCTAGGGGAAATTCCATGTCTTGTGTGTCCATGATCCGTGCTGGCTGGAACCTTCCGCATCGGCAGGCGTTGCTGGCTTTTGTGCTGGGTCTGTGCGCCACGCTGCCGGCCTTGGCTGACACCACCACGGCAACGCTGTCCCCGGCCAGCAAAGGCAGCAGCAATACTCCAGTACTGCTCAATTTCCCGGTCACGCGCAGCGGCGACCTGTCCTACCCGGCCGTGCTGAACTACCACACGCTGGATGGTACGGCACTGGCCGGCCCGGAT
>JAYVLO010000183.1:0-3440 GCA_043759455.1 Pseudolysobacter sp. | reverse complement strand
CCGGATTCCTGCGGCTCGCCGGTTTGCGCGCGGGCGCGGCGCCAGTCGGCGGTGAGTGCGCCTTCCACGGCGGCTTTCAGCAGCGACTGGCGGTATTGCACCAGCTTGCGCTGCGCGGCTTTCAGTTCGGCCACACCGGCATCGAGATCGGACAGCAGCTCTTCGAGCTTTTCGACGATGCGGGTTTGTTCCGCGATAGGCGCAATGGGAATCTTGGCTGTTCCCAAAGTTTTTAAATAGACGCCCTTTTGCGCAGTACCTTTGGCGTTATCAACAAACCACTGCTGTTGCGATGGCTCATCGAATACATACGCCAAATAGCGTCCATCAATTTCAATTGGCTTGATTACCGCCACGCTCCGCTGCAACGCAAACGGCTCCGCTAGCGCAGGGACTACCGCACTTCGACCAATAGTGCCGACTATTGTTAGCAGAACGTCGCCAGCGGTGATCTGCGTCCGAGCATTCTCGGCTACAAAATCCTTTTCCGAAATATAGCGAAACTCGTCGAACAGTATCTGGTGATTTATGACGTTTCTTGCGCTGAGCATGGGCTGGCCAGACTCAACACCTTTGGGCGGATTATGGGAACCATCAACAATTCGATAGCAGATATCTGACAACGCCGCTGGGCGCCAACTGGACGGCAATTCACTCAAGCCACCAACTCCTCATTCATTTCAGCAATCAACCCATCGAGCTGCTCGCCAAATACATTCCACGCTTTCTGCAAGCCACCTTTGTCGGCGAGCTGCGCGTAATCAAAATCGTCGCGGCTGATCGAACAACTACTGGCGATATGATCCTTGATCAATCGCAGCCACTGCGTCTGTTCGTCGGTGAACGCCGTGGTGCGCTGCGCATTGTGGCGGAAAATCCATTCCTGAAACCGTTTGTCGACGCTATCGGCAAACGGCTTGAGTTCGTCATCCAGCCCGAGCGCAAAACGCACGAGCGCGACGAGATCGGTGAGCTGGCGACGTGTGTCCGCGCCCTTGACCTGGCTGGCCTGCACACGCGCATACGCCGACCACAAACGCTCGGTGGTGAGCATCAGCGGCGGGCGCGCGAGCGCATCGTGCAAGTCCGTAATCATGTCGAAGGTAAGCTGGCGGCGCTGATACGGTTGCTGGTAGAAAAAATCCAGCGCGGCGATTTCGTTGCGATGCTCGCGCAGGTAATCGCTGAATTTCTGCACGGTGGCCTGCGCCTGTAGTTCGGCCTGCGCGCTGTAGCCGGCGTAGGTGACCTGATCCAGATTGATATGGTCGATCAGCTGCTCGCGTTCGCGGCGCGCGGATTCGATCAGGTCACGCAATTTCGGATCATCAAACGGCTGGCACGCGCTTGCCACGCGTTGTGTACGCGCCGCCGCGAGCTCATCTGCCGTGAGCGTGGATTCGCTGCGCGTTATGCCGGCGGCCTTGGCAATATCCAGCGCATCAGCCACAACCCGATCGGGATCAAGCGCGCTGACCAAGCCGCGCGCGAGATCTTTCAGGGCGATACCGCCCGCCGTCTGTTTGATCCGCGCGAGCGCCTTGTCGTCGAGTTGTTTGGTTAGCCGCACGAGGCGATTGCCGAGCGTGAGCACGGTATCGTCATCGCGCCCACCGACGGCAACACTCTTGAGCAAGGCATCGAGTGATACACCTGGCTTTTTTTCCAGCGGACGGCTTTCGGTCTTGAGCGATTTTTCCACACCGACCGCGTCGATCAATACAAAATGCGTCTTGGCGCTATCGGCGCTGTTACTCACCTTCTTCAGCGATTCCGCATCGAGGCTGCGCACACCGCGGCCTTTCATTTGTTCGTAATAACCGCGGCTGCGCACATCGCGCATGAACAACAAAACCTCGAGCGGTTTCACATCCGTGCCGGTGGCGATCATGTCGACGGTGACGGCCATGCGCGGGTAATAGTCGTTGCGGAAATTGGACAGGATGGTGTCGGGATCTTCGTCGGCCTTGTACGTGACTTTTTTGCAGAACGCGTTGCCTTCGCCATAGACCTCGCGCACGAGCTTGATGATATCGTCGGCGTGACTGTCGGTCTTGGCGAAAATCAGTGTCTTCGGTACTTCCTTGCGGCCCGGAAAGATGCTTGTTTCCACGGCGGATTTCATCGCCTGGATGACCTGGCGAATCTGGCTGATATTGACTACCGAGCGATCCAGCTCGCGGCCGGTGTAAGCGATATCTTCGTCGGTTTCGGCCCAGCGTTTTTTGCGTGTTTCGCGATCGCGGTGATCGATCCACTCTTTCGCTTTCAGCTCGGCGCCAACTTTCGTGATCTGCGTTTCGATCTCGAACACGTCATACCCGACGTTGACGCCATCGACTACGGATTGTTCATAGCTGTATTCGGCGACGACGTTTTCGTTGAAGAAACCGTAGGTGCGTTTGTCCGGCGTGGCGGTGAGGCCGATCAGAAAGGCGTCGTAATAATCCAGCACCTGTTTCCACAGGTTGTAGATGCTGCGATGACACTCGTCGATGACGATGAAATCGAACGTCTCGATCGGCACCGCCGCGTTGTATGCCACGGGCTTGGCTTGTTTCTGTGCCTGCGGCAATTCGGCCAGCGAAATATCTTCGGCAGAATCGTCGATCGACTCGCCGGACAGGATCGAATACATGCGCTGGATCGTGCTGATGCAGACCTGCGCGTGCGGATCGATGTGGCTACTGGACAGGCGCTGCACGTTATACAACTCGGTAAATTTGCGGCCATCATCCGGCGGCGTGTAGGCCATGAACTCCTGATGCGCCTGCTTGCCGAGGTTGCGCGTATCGACCAGAAACAAAATGCGCCTCGCGCCACCGAACTTGAGCAAACGGTAGATCGAGGTAATCGCAGTAAAGGTTTTTCCGGCGCCGGTAGCCATGTGCACCAAGGCGCGCGGTTTGTTCAGCGCGAGCGATTTTTCGAGACCGCTGACCGCGCTGACCTGGCAATCGCGCAGGTTGCTTATCGGCAATGCCGGCATCTTCTCGGCAAGGCGCTGGCGCAGCGTTTCGGCTTCTGCGGCCCATGCCGCCAAGGTTTGCGGCTGGAAAAAATGGAACAGCTCACGCGCACGCGGTGCCGGATCGCGACCATCAGTGAAATGAATAATCTGGCCGGTGCTTTCGTAAAGAAAACGCAGCGGTTTCTGGTTGCTGCGCCATTTCAGTGTGGCATTGGCATAACGTTCGGTCTGGGCTTCGTGAACGGTGAGATTTTGACCGGCTTCATCGCGTTTGGCTTCGATCACGCCGAGCGGCTCGCGATTCACAAACAGCAGGTAATCCGCCGGGCCGCTATCGGTTGCGTACTCGCGCACCGCGACACCTTTTGCCGCACCGAGATTGAGCTGATTCATATCCTGCACGATCCAGCCTGCAGCTTCGAGCTTCTGGTCGATGATCTGGCGAGCCTTGGATTCTGGCGTCACGACT
>JAYVLO010000182.1:0-9938 GCA_043759455.1 Pseudolysobacter sp. | reverse complement strand
CTTGGCGTATTCGATCGCGAGAAATTCGCCGCCTTCGCCGCCGACATCGAGTTTGAGCAATCCCTGATACCGGCCGACACCGTGATCGGCGTGCACCACCGGCGCACCAATCGCGAGATCGGCGAGGTCGCGGATGATCGCGTCGGGATCGCGTCCGACACGTTTGCGCCGACGCTGTTGCTGCACCCGTTCGCCGTATAACTGGCGCTCGGTCAGCACAGTCAGCGGTGGATCGTTGATCGCCAGACCATCGTCGAGTGTGGCGACCGTGATCGCGAAACGCGAATCGCCATGCAGGAATTCCTGCCAGTTTGCGACCACCGTGGGTTTGATCGAAAGTTCGGCGAGCGTATCGAGCAAACCTTCGCGCCGGCCAGCCGAATCCGTGGCGATCAATACGCGGCCCGGATACGCGCTCAGAAACGCCTTGAGTTCTGCGCCCGGAATTTCGCCCTTGCGCGCGAGCGCGAGTTGCGGCGCGGGCTGCGTGGCGAGCGCGACGGCGTGTTCGTTGCGGCCTTTCTCGACGATCTCGACACGCAAGGTCTGGTTCAAGCGCTCGCGCAGATTTTCCGGCGGCAGATATAGCTCCTGCACCGGCAGGATCGGCCGTTCGATGTCATGCGCGCGCTGGTCGTAACGTGACTGCGCCTGCGCGTAGAACTGCGTCGCCGCATCAAGCGCGCCTTCATTGAGCACAAACAGCGATTTCTCGCCGAGATAATCGAACAGCGTTTCGGTCTTCTCGAAAAACAGCGGCAGGTAATATTCGATGCCGGCCGGCGTCGCGCCTTCCTTCAGATCCTGATACACCGGGCAGCGGCGCGGGTCGATCGGAAAACGTTCGCGCAAGGTATTGCGAAAATGCTTCGCCGATTCTTCGGTCAGCGGAAACTCGCGTGCCGGCAACAGGCGCACCGACTCGACTTTTTCCTGCGAGCGTTGCGACTCGGGATCGAAAGTGCGGATCGAATCGATTTCGTCGTCGAACAATTCGACGCGATACGGTTGGGCGCTGCCCATCGGAAAAATATCCAGCAACGCGCCGCGCACCGCAAAATCGCCGGGCTCGGAAACTTGTGGCACATGCCGATAACCGGCGCTTTCCAGGCGCCGTTGTTCGATGCCGATATCGAGTTTCTGTTTCACTGCCAGCACCAGGCCGAAGCCGGTGATGAAACTGCGCGGCGCGAGCCGCTGCATCAGCGTTCCGATCGGCACGACCAACACGCCGCGTGTCGTCGTCGGCAATTGATACAGCGTGGCGATGCGCTGCGAAATAATTTCCGGATGCGGCGGAAACAGGTCGTAGGGCAGGGTTTCCCAATCCGGAAAATGCAGCACCGGCAATTCGCCAGCGAACACGCGCAAGTCGTCGTCGAGTGTGTGCGCGGCGTGCGTGTCGCGCGTTACCGCAACCACCAGCCCATCGTGCCGGCGTGCAGTCTCGGCGATCGCCAGCGCGAGTGCCGAGCCATGCGGCGGCAACCAGAAACTGCGATGTTTGCTGCTGCTCGGCAGCGGCGGCGTCAATAAGGCTTTCATGGATTCCAGAACAGGGACAGCGCCGTGGAGAGTGACGAGGCACAGCAGCGCGCGGCGACTAGTTTACCGCGTGCAGCAACAACGTGCGCGGATTCGATGCGGTTCGCAAGGGTGACGATCGATGTCATTTAAGTCAATGAAGATGCGGGTTTCATGACCATTGGTCATGGCCAATGCTTCACATGATTTTACGTACCTGTTTCGCGCGATACGTGATAATACAGGCCGATCAAATCTTCTGCGGATATGCATTGCATGCCTAGTGTTGCTCGAAAATTCCCCTTGCATGCGAGTACCTTGTTGTTACTCGCGGCCAGCGTCGTGCTGGCCGACTGTTCGGCGCCACCACCATTGCCGCCGGCTGCAGCAGTACCGGTGACTGTGGCAAGCGCACAGAAAAAAACCATTCCGGAATTGATCCGCGCGGTAGGTTCGGTCGAGGCGATCAACAGCGTCGCGGTAAAGTCCTTGGTCGATGGTCAATTGCTCGAAAGCCATATCAAGGATGGTGAGGATGTAAAGGCCGGGCAGCTGTTATTCAAGATCGATGCGCGCCCCGCCCAAGCCGCGCTCGCGCAAGCCGAGGCCGCGCAGGCCAAGGATGTCGCCGCGCGCGATCTCGCCAAGGCGCAAGTGGCGCGCTACAAACCCGTGGCTGATAAAGGATTTGTTTCGGCGGACCAGATGCAGCAGTACGTTACCGCATACGAAGCCGCGGCGGCGAGCGTCAAAGTCGATCAGGCGAATGTCGGCGCGGCGAAGTTGACTCAGGGTTATACCGATATCTATGCACCGATTTCCGGGCGCGCCGGGCGTATCCTCATGCAAGCCGGCAACATCATTAAAGCCAACGACACGCAGGCGTTGCTCGTGATCAATCAGATCACACCGATCTATGTCAGCTTTTCGATTCCTGGTCAGCTGGTGGCGCGTGTGCGTACCGCACAAGCGCAAGCAACTCTCGCGGTGCAGGCGAGTGCGGAAGGCATGAAAGATGCGGCCAGCGGGCAGCTTGCGTTTGTCGACAATGCCGTCGATCAGATCACCGGAACGGTAAAGTTGCGCGCGAGTTTCAGCAACGCTGGCGAACAACTCTGGCCGGGCCAGTTCGTTACCATCGCGCTGACGCTCGGCAGTGAAATCGATGCGATCGTCGTGCCGGATGCGGCGGTAAAAGCAGGCCCGAACGGCAGCTACGTTTTCGTGATCGACGCGCAACATCACGCCGAGCTGCGCAGTATCACTGTCGCGCGCGATGCTGGCGGTGAAGCGGTCATCGCCAAGGGGCTGAACGAAGGCGATTCGGTCGTGACCGATGGCCAGTCGCGACTGGTCGACGGCACGCTGGTCAAAATTGACGATGCACAGGAACGTGGGCGTGCCGCGCAAGGCAGGATGCCGGAAGCGCTAAAACCATGAGCATTGCCGAGCTGTTCGTTCGCCGACCGGTGATGACCACGCTGGTCATGGTCGGCATCCTCGTGTTCGGTATTGCCGCGTATAAATTGTTGCCGGTTTCGGATTTGCCGAACGTGGATTTCCCGACCATCCAGGTCACTGCAACGCTGCCGGGCGCGTCGCCAGAAACCATGGCCTCCGCAGTCGCCACGCCGCTGGAAAGACAATTCTCCACGATCGCCGCACTCGATTCGATGACGTCGCAAAGCGGCATCGGCCAAACCCAAATAACTTTGCAATTCACGCTCGGGCGCAGCATTGATGCGGCCGCGCTGGATGTGCAGTCGGCGATCTCCGCGGCGCTCAAGCAGTTGCCGCCGACCATGACCACGCCGCCGACCTTCCGCAAGGTGAATCCGGCCGATGCGCCGATTTTCTTCGTCGGCATGAGCTCGAAAACCTTGCTGCTGTCGAAGGTCGATGAGTATGCTGAAACGTTGCTCGCGCAACGCCTGTCGATGATCGATGGCGTGGCGCTTGTGAACGTTTACGGCTCGCAGAAATATGCTGTGCGCATCGATCTCGACCCCGGCGCGATGGCCAGTCGCGGCCTTGGCATCGATCAGGTTTCCGCCGCCGTGAGCAGCGGCAATGTCAATCTGCCGACCGGCACCTTGTACGGCAGCGATCGCACCTACAACGTCATCGCTAACGGCCAGTACGACAATGCAAAATCCTTCGCCGACCTGATCGTGAGTTACCAGAACGGTGCGCCGGTACGCTTGCGCGACGTCGGCAAAATTTATGATGGTGTGCAGAACGACAAGGTCGCGGCGTGGGTCAACGGCCAGCGGGGCGTGTTGCTGGCGATCCAGAAACAACCCGGCGTGAATACCATTGCGGTGGTCGAGCGCATTCGCGATGTGCTGCCAGGGTTCAAGCAGCAACTTCCCGCGGGCGCCGAGCTCAAAATATTCTACGATCGCACCGAAAGCATTCGTGCATCGGTCGATGATGTCGAGTTCAGCCTGCTGCTCGCGCTGATGCTCGTGGTGCTGGTGATCTTCATTTTCCTGCGCAATATTTCGGCGACGGTGATCCCGTCACTCGCGCTGCCGATGTCGATCGTCGGCACGTTCGCGATCATGTATCCGTTCGGCTACAGCCTCGACAACCTTTCGCTGATGGCGCTGACGTTGTGCGTGGGATTCGTCGTCGACGATGCGATCGTCATGCTCGAAAATATCTCGCGGCATATGGAGATGGGTAAGACCGCGTTGCAGGCCACGCTCGATGGCGCACGCGAAATCGGCTTCACCATTTTGTCGATGACCTTGTCGCTGGCCGCAGTATTTATCCCGATCCTGTTCATGGGTGGCATTGTCGGACGTTTGCTGCATGAGTTCGCGGTGACGATCGTCGCCGCAGTACTGGTGTCGGGTTTTGTCTCGCTGAGCCTCACGCCGATGTTGTGCAGCCGCATGCTCAAGCCGCACCACGGCGAGACCCACGGACGCTTTTACCAGGCGTTCGAGCGCGCGTTCGACGGTACACAGGATCTGTATCGGCGCTCACTCAACGTCTGCCTTGCACATCGCCGTTGGGTAATGTTCGTATTTGTGTTGATCCTCGTGGCGACCGCGTTCCTGTTCGTCAAGGTGCCGAAAGGTTTCCTGCCGAGCGACGATACCGGGCAGTTGTTCGTGTTCACCGAAGCGGATCAGGATGTCGGTTTCGCCGAGATGGCGCGCAAGCAGGGCGAGGCCGCAGCGATCATCGGCAAGGACAGCAACGTCGATGGCGTGATGTCGTTCATCGGTGTTTCCGGTAGCAGTTCCACGCTCAACCTCGGGCGCATGATCATCACCTTGAAATCGCGCAGCGAGCGTGGTTCGCCCGATGAAATTATCCAGGAGCTGCGCCCGAAACTTACCGGTATTCCGGGCCTGAAAGTGTATCTGCAGAATATTCCGATCATCCGCATCGGCGGCCAGCTGACCAAGACGCAATACCAATACACCCTGCAGGACAGCGATACCAAGGAGTTGTTTGCGTTCGTACCGAAGATGGTCGATGCGATCAGCAAGCTGCCGGGCTTCCAGGATGTGACCAGCGATCTGCTGATCGCGACACCGCAGATGGACGTCAAAATCGATCGTGATGCGGCCTCTGCGGTCGGCGTCTCGGCGGCGCAGATCGAGACCGCGTTGTACACCGCGTTCGGCCCGGCGCAGGTATCGACGATCTACACCTCGATCGATCAATACTGGGTGCTGATGCAGGTCGACCCGAGCAAGCAGGGCGATACCAGCGTGCTCGGACAACTCTACATCCGCAGCAGCAGCGGGCAGCTCGTGCCGCTGTCGGCGGTGGCGCATTTCACCAAGTCCGTCGGGCCGGCGACAATCAGCCATCTCGGCCAGGTGCCGTCGGTCACGGTGTCGTTCAATCTGGCGCTCGGTGTGTCGCTCAGCCAGGCCGTCGAGCGCATCAATGCGGCGGTGGTACTGCTCAAGGTGCCGGACAGCATCATCGGTTCGTTCCAGGGCACGGCGCAGGCGTTTCGGTCGTCGATTTCGGGCATGGGTATCCTGCTGCTGATTGCACTGTTCGTGATCTATCTTGTGCTCGGCATCCTGTACGAAAGTTTCATCCATCCGCTGACGATTCTTTCCGGCTTGCCGACGGCGGCATTCGGCGCACTGCTGACCCTGATGATTTTCCACATCGACCTGAATCTGTATTCCGCAGTCGGGTTGATCATGCTGATCGGCATCGTCAAGAAAAACGCGATCATGATGATCGACTTCGCGCTCGAAGCCGAGCGCGGCGGCGCCACCCCGGAAGCGGCGATTTTCGACGCCTGCATCGTGCGCTTTCGCCCGATCATGATGACCACGTTCGCCGCGCTGTTCGGTACCTTGCCGATCGCGATGGGCGCGGAATCGCGGCGACCGCTTGGTCTGGCCGTAGTCGGCGGTCTGATGACCTCGCAGGTGCTGACGTTATATCTGACGCCGGTGATCTACTGCTATTTCGATCATTTGCAGATGTGGTTGCGTGCGCGTCGCAGTCATACGCCAGCGCATGGCATACCCGTAACCGCAGCGGTTATTGCGCCGACGAAGTTGTAGCGGATTCGGTTTTTTCGACGGGCGGCGCTGGCGTGAAACCCACCTCGCGCAATGCTTCGTCCGGCAACGCATACGCGGTCGCGAGCATGTCGCCTTCGTGGATGATTTCCGGAAACAATACGCCCGGAATTGCCTGCACTGCGAAAATTTCCTGCACGCCGCCGGTGAACTTGAGCAGCGAAATGGTCTTGCCGGTTTCCAGATGCACGACCCATACACCGCTCAGCCGATCGCTGTTTTCCTCGGTGATCGGAATGTCGGTGAAGGCATTGGTTTCGCGCAGTTGCGACAGACCGATAAATGCCACCGGGCCGACAAAATCGAGGCCGCGCGCAAATCCGGGCACACGCGCTACGTCGGTTTTTTCGCCGGTCTTCGGATCGATCGAAACGAGTGCGCCGCGGCCGGATTCGAGCACCCACAAACGCCCGTTGTACCAGCGCGGCGAATGCGGCATCGACAACCCGCGTGTGATCACTTCGCCGCTGATGCAGTCCATCAGGATGCCGCCATCGCGTTTGTTGGCGCGCCAGCCGTTTGGTGTGTTGGTTTCGCCGAGTGCAGTGACGTAACGTGCCTTGCCATCACGCATCGCCAGTCCGTTCAAATGGCAGCGATCTTCCGGCGCGTAGTGGCTGACGAACGACGGTCGCCATTGTGGCGCAAAACTCGATATCGGATCGAGCTTGCACAGGCACGAGAACAACGTGTTGATGAACCACAGTTCGCCATTCGCATCCCAGGCCATTTCGTGGATGTCGATCGCGCCGGTGATGAAGCCGCGCCGCGCCATGTATACCGCGTCGTGGCGCGGTGGATCCTGCAGGCGTTTGGCGACGTCCGGCATGTTGCGAAACTCGGCTATCTCCATGCGCGCGCCAAGCACCAGCCGATGCACATCCGCGGCCATTCCCATCGGCCGGTTGAAGCTGCGGAAATGGGTGTTGATGGTCGCGCCGTCGGGCCGCAGGATCACGAGTTTGCCGGCCTGGTACGTGGTAACCAGCAGGCACGAATTCAGCTGCCGCAGGATGTCCGGCAGGTTGGTGGTGTGCACGCTGGCGAGCGCCTGCTCGATCGGAACAATCGGCGCGGCGGGTGCGGCGGCAGCGGTTTCGGCAGTGGAATCGACCGGATCAGTCATGCAAATTCATGGCGAGTGGAGCGCAGGTATGAGAGTGCCGCAAAAGATAACGGCGCAGCAAGTGAATGCTCCGCCGTTATTTTATTTCAGCCAGAGACGTTTCCGATAAAAACGCTCAGGCGATATTTTTAGCGTCGTATTCGCAATGCCGCCGATGTTTTTTGTCGACGCCAGCCGAACAATCCGAACAATCCCACCATCAGTCCCATCGCCCAGGTCGACAGGGTTGAGACTGGCACTGTCACGGCAACTACGTGCGGCACCTGCAGCTCAAATGCGCCAATGTCGGGCGCAATGCCGGAGCTGCGTGCAAAGCTTCCGCCGCGTTGATCGACGGTAAGCCCAGCCGCATTGTTACCGACATTGAGCGCGCTGCTGCCGGCGATCAGTGCGTGCGTTGGTGTGTGCAATTGCGTCATGGCGCCGCTGTTGTCGGCCAATGGTTGCAGGTTCGGATCAGTCGTGATCGTGCCCAGCGGCGAGGCCAGACCGGAACTTGCGATCAGGTTGTTGGCACCGATAATCGTAGCGGTATTGGCGCCGGCAACATTCGGATCGTGGCCGGCGCCAGCGAAACCGGTATTGTTGGACACGATCGTGCTTTGCAGCTGCGTCGCATCGGACAGATACAAACCACCCGTACCGACATATTTCGCATCGTTAAACGCAACCGTGCTGTTTTGCATAGTCAGCGTAAATCCGGCCAGTGCCGCACCGCCAAGACCATGCGCGGTGTTGCCCGAAATCGTGCTGTTGGTGATTACTGCGGGATATGCAGAAATGGCTTGTCCTTGCAGGAACGCGACACCACCGCCGTAATCTGCGGTATTGCCGGACACGGTTGAACCGGTGATCGTCGCGGCAACGACGCTCATCACGCCGCCGCCTTTTCCATAGCCGGCATACGTACTGCCGTAGGGCGCACCTACGGCGCTGTTGCCCGAAATCGTGCTGTTGGTGATGGTCAGGCCATTGCGGCCATAGGCGCCACCGGCGGTGCCGTCATACTTGTTGCTGACGACGCGGTTGCCGGAAATCACGCTGTCGGAAATCGTCAGGTTGGCGGCGGCGAACACCGCACCGCCACTTGCATAACCGCCGAAATCGTAGTTGTTCGACAGCACGCTGTTGGTCACGATCACACTGCCGGCTGAGAACACGCCTCCGCCCGTCGCGAACGGGCCGTTGTACGCAGCGTTGGTCAGCGTGATGTCCTGGATGATCAGCGTGCCGTAACCGAAATGACCGAGTATCGAGCCGTTGGCGTTACCATCGATTTTCAGGTTGGCGGGGCCGGAACCCTTGATCGTGAGGTCGTCGACGCTGGTATTGATCACGCCGGTCAACAGGGTGATGGTGCTGCAGCCGGACGCGCTCAAGTCGATGACGTCACCCGTCACCGCGTTGGTAATGACATCGCGCAGGGTGCCAGCCAAGCCGTCGTCGGCGCAACGGGTGACTGCCAGCGTCGTCGCGGCGCGAGCCGGATGCGCAACCGCATGCAATGCAACTGCCGTGCGACGTTTGCTGACTTTTGATTTCAGGTTGGCGGCAAATTTCTTGCCTTGATGCAGGAGTTTGGCGTTGCCATCGGCGTGACGCACAAAGTGCCGAGGAATGGTTCGCGACGGCGCCGAATGATCGCTATCGTGCAGATTCGCTCCTGTCGCCGCGCTGCCTGTCGCGCCGGCGGCAATCGCCAGCGCCAGACACGCCGCAAGTGGTGTCAGGCGCACCGAGCGCGATCGATGCGAAGATTTTTTATTCATGCTTGCCCCCTGTTTAGCCGACGTCTATGGAATTCGCGGGTTCGCCTGGCAAGATGCCCAGCCCCTTGCGGATTGCCGCCACGGAAATGCCGGTCAATGCGGTTGAACTTTTACATGCCAAGCATCGCGGACTACTGATAAGTTAACATTTTTTCAGAATTGTATCCATGCGAAATCGGGAAACGCAAACTGATTACTCTGGACACAGGGTCATACCCATCCCGGCCGGGATGAGCGGAAGTTATCTATGCAAAGGTGTCGTGGACAACCTGCCGGTCGCCGCAGCGGGATGCGTGATGCGGCTATATCAATCGGATGGGGAAAGCCGCGCCGCAGCGGCGGATGTTTCGCCTGCGGCTACTCTTGTTCGCGGATCCTGTTTGAGCTGCGCGCCGCTGAAGTAATACGCCCGCAAATCCAGTCCGCGTGGGCTCTTGCCGACATAGATAAAACCGCTGCGCTGCCAGATCGGGGTGCGGAATTTGCTGACCTTGGCGTCGTGCACAGCGAGAAAACGCGGGTTCTCGAGTTCGATCAGAATCCCGATGCACGGGAAATCATTAGCGCGCGCGTAATTTCCCAGACCGCGTTGCGCCGCGCGCAGCATGATCGATACCAAATTGGTGGTTCGCCACGTCGCGCCGACGAAACAACGATATTGGTACATCGGCTGGCCGAAGCGCGGCAGCATTGAACCATACGCGGTGCACACCGCGACGATCTGGCCGGTTTCATCGCAGGCGTGGGCGACTATTTCCTGCAACCGCACCGATGCTTTTTTTTCGTCCTTGATCGCCCCTTCGCGACGCCAGAAAGCGAGGATCAAATCACCGTTCTCCGCACTCAGGTTTTGCCAGTCGTTGATAAGTCGAAACCTCGAACGACTCGCGTCGAATACAGTCATGTCAGGTGCGGTCATGGCGCGCGCAGCTCAATGTGGATGAACGT
>JAYVLO010000181.1:0-2178 GCA_043759455.1 Pseudolysobacter sp. | reverse complement strand
CGTTCGGGATACTGTCCGCTGCGCGGAAAACGATCGTTGCTGAAGGTGGCATTCGGGCCGATGAATACATCGTCTTCCACGCGCAAGCCGTCCCAGAGTTGTACGCCGCATTTGATTGTGACGCGATCGCCAACAACCACATCATTCTCGATGAAGACGTGATCGCAAATATTGCAGTCCCCACCAATTTGCGCTTGCGGCAATACGTGCGCAAATGCCCAGATACGAGTGCCGCTACCAACGTTTTTGCTCTCGCAAACACCGAGCGGATGAACATAATGCGTCATGGTGTTATTCCGTAGGTGCGATGCCGGGGAAAGCTTGGCTATGCATTACTACCGCCAGCGGACGGCGCTGGGTATTCGCAAATGCACGCCACACGTAAGCGCCGACGATACCCAGCCCCAGCGCGTTGAGGCCGCCGAAAAACAGGATCGCGGTCATCGTGGCGGCATACCCCGGTACAGCGATGTCACCCGCGACACGCATGATCAGGATCACCAGCCCGAACAGGGCCGAGCTGCACAGACCGAGCATGCCGCAGATCAACAACAGGCGTATCGGCAAATCGGAAAATGCGAACACGCTGTCGAGCATGTACTTGAGCTTGCGGCGAAAAGTCCAGGCACTCTTGCCATGCTGCCGCTCTTGCCGTTGATAACTCACCTCATCACGGCGAAAACCGAGCCAGAACAACAGGCCGATCAGCGAACTATGGCTTTCGTCGAGCTGCATGAGCTGATCGCGGAATTTGCGGTTGCAACCGAATACATCCACGCCACCGGCAGGAATCTGCGGGTTGATGAGCTTGCGATACAGCCACCAGAAACCCGACGCGCCGAGCCGCGACAACAGCGGATCCTCGCGCGCGTCGCGCGTGCCCACCACGACATCGGCGCTGTCGTTGCCGAGGCGGTGAAAGAATTCGCCAACGAGCTCCGGCGGCTCCTGCAAGTCAGCGGCCATGACGGCGTAATTCGCACCGGTCGCCGCGCCGAGCCCCGCGTAAATCGCAGCGAACGAGCCGAAATTGCGCGACAACGCGATGAGCTGCGAATGAAACGGCATGCGTGGCAAAGCGTCACACAGCAGCGCATGACTTTGATCAGGGCTGCCATCCACGACAAATACGACTTCGAGTTCATGCGCCAAGGTCGCCGAGAGGTCAATCAACGCGGCAAGCAAATCGGGGATCGATCCTTCGTTGCGATACACCGGAATAATCAGCGAATTCATCCGGTCTTCCAGTCAGCAAGTACAGCACAGATTTTTGCCACCGACTCAGCCGGCAACTCGGGATAACAAGGCAGCGACAGCACTTCGACGCTTGCCACCAGACTGACCGGTAGGCGCGCCAGACTGTCTGCATCGCGCACAACCGCCTGCTGCGGATCAAGCAACGGATAATGGATGTCGGTACCGATGCCCGCCTGCGCGAGGTGGCGCTGCAAGGATTCGCGCTGCGGCGCGCGCACCACATATAAATGCGCTACATAATCGTTACCAGCGATATCGGGATGACGCAATTGTGGATGTGCGACCGTTGCATAACGCGCCGCAATTCCGCGACGTTGCGCGTTCCAGCCCTCCACCAGCGGCAGTTTCACGCGCAGCATGGCGGCCTGGATTTCATCGAGTCGGCTATTGCGTGCGGGGCCGTCCACGGCGATATATTTTTTCGACCAGCCGTACTGGCGCAGCCGACGCAAGCGCTCGGCAACCGTGTCGTCGCGACACGTGACCAGGCCACCATCACCCAGCGCGCCGAGATTCTTGGTCGGGTAAAAACTGAAACTCGCGGCATCGCCCCACGCCCCGGCACGCACGCCGTCGATACTGGCACCGTGCGCCTGCGCGCAATCTTCGAGCAATGCGATGCCATACTGCGTGGCGAGCGATTTCAGCTCGGGCATGCGCGCCATACGACCGTAAAGATGCGTGGCGATGATGGCGCTGGTGCGCGGGCCGATTAGCGCGGCCACGGCGGCGGGATCGATATTCAAATGCTCGGCATCGACGTCTGCGAATACCGGTGTCGCACCGATAGCCAGCAGCGCGGTGGTCGAATACATGCCCGCGTTGGCGGCGACGATTACCTCGTCGCCAGCGTTGACGCCCAGCGCGCGCAGAGCCAGCTCGATCGCCTCGGTGCCATTCGCCACGCCGATGCCGTGCACC
>JAYVLO010000180.1:0-2262 GCA_043759455.1 Pseudolysobacter sp. | reverse complement strand
GGCGTTATCGGCCTGCATGCGACCGGCGGTTCGACCAATCACCTGCTGCATCTGGTGGCGATCGCGCATGCCGCCGGTGTCGATTTGCGCTGGGAGGATTTCGGCGATCTGGCCGGTGTGATACCGCTGCTGGCGCGTGTGTATCCGAACGGCAGCGCCGACGTGAACCAGTTCCATCAGGCCGGCGGCATGGGTTTCCTGATCGCACAAATGCTTGATGCCGGACTGCTGCACGGCGACGTCAATACCATCATCGGCGCCGGCCTCGATCGTTATGCCAAACAAGCAAAGCTCGGCAGCGATGGCACGATCGAATGGTTGCCCGCGCCCGCACAGACGCTCGATGCAAGTGTGCTGCGGGGTACGGCCGATCCGTTTCGGCCCGATGGCGGCCTGATGATGCTGCAAGGCAATCTCGGCCGCGCCGTGATCAAGGTCGCATCGGTGCCGGACGACCGCTACATCATCGAAGCGCCGGCACTCGTATTCGACGACCAAGATCAGGTGCGCGGCGCGTTCGAGCGCGGCGAACTCGATCGCGATTTCGTGGCGGTGGTGCGTTTTCAGGGGCCACGCGCGAACGGCATGCCGGAGTTGCACAAACTCACGCCGACTTTGGCGGTGTTGCAGGCACGCGGACATCGCGTGGCGCTGGTCACCGACGGACGCATGTCCGGCGCGTCGGGCAAGGTGCCCGCGGCGATCCACATCACGCCCGAAGCGATCTGCGGCGGACCGATCGCAAAAATCCACAACGGCGATATGATCCGTGTCGATGCGCATGCCGGCACGCTCGACGTGTTGGTCGAGGCCGACATCTGGCAGGCGCGCGGCGCGGCGATTTCGAATGTCGATGCACATCATTGCGGCGTGGGTCGCGAACTGTTTGCGATGTTCCGCCGCATCGCCGGCAGCGCCGACACCGGCGCCAGCGTTTTTGGCGCGAGCGCCCTTGCCGAACACACTTTTGGACAATCCGCATGAGTTCCGCGATCGAAAACAAACAGCAGCAGGTCGAAACCACGATGCGGCTTGCGCCGGTAATTGCGGTGGTTGTGATCGAGCGCCTCGCCGATGCCGTGCCGCTCGCGCAAGCGCTGGTCGCGGGCGGCATCCGCGTGATCGAAATCACCCTGCGCAGCAAGGTCGCGCTCGATGCGATCCGTGCGGTCGCAGCCAATGTCGAAGGCGCCGTAGTCGGCGCTGGCACGATCTTGTCGCCGCAGGATTTGCAGGCCGCGGAAAACGCTGGCGCGCGGTTTGCGGTATCGCCCGGCATCACCCCGACTTTGCTCGCGGCGGCCAAAGATATCGCGCTGCCATATTTGCCCGGTTCGGCGAGTGCGTCCGAGGCAATGTTTTTGCTCGAACACGGTTATCGGCTGCAGAAGTTTTTCCCGGCGGAAGTTGCCGGCGGCGCACCGTATCTGCGCGCGCTGGGCGGGCCGTTGCCGCAGGTGAAATTTTGTCCAACCGGTGGCATCAGCGTGACAAAAGCGGCATCCTATCTCGCCCTGTCGAACGTGCTTTGTGTCGGCGGTTCGTGGCTGACACCGGCCGAACTGGTGACTGCTGGCGACTGGGCGGCGATCACGACACTCGCGCGTGATGCATGCAATTTGCCGCGACGCTGAGAGGCCATACTTGCCGCCTGCATTCAATGCATGAAGCGGAGAAAGTCGGCAGCGATCACCATAGCTGTGAAATACTTGCACGCGAGAATGGTGGTCTTGTCACCCAGTAAGTTCGGATGAAATACGCGATTTTTCTCGCGCTGGTTTTTCTCGCCGCGAATGCCGCCGCGGGCAGCGTGATGTTCGGCAGACCTCTGGTTTCCAAGGGCGATGCGATCGGCAGCGTGCGTGATGCCGCCGGCACGCCAAACAAGACCAACAAGATGAATACCGACGACTCGTCGCCGGCGATGAAGGTCTGAACTTATAACCGTCCCGAAAGCATGGTCACGATCTGGATCGTCGATCGCAACGTGGTGCAGCTGCAGGAACAACAAGCGGTCGATAACGCGGCAAAAACCTCGCCGGCCAGCACGTAGATGCTGCCGCGTTTTGCGCCAAAAGCGAGAATTTTTTTAATTCATCGGCACGCTTAGCTGCCGAGCGAGCGCGGTCGCGCGGTCGAGCCGCGGATCACCAGCTGCGGACTGAAACCCTTGTTTTTTGCAGCCGGCGCATCGAGCGATCCGTCTTCGGCGCGCGCGAGTTCGGAGATCAGCAGCAAGGTCGCGTGTCGCGCGATTTCTTC
>JAYVLO010000179.1:0-18983 GCA_043759455.1 Pseudolysobacter sp. | reverse complement strand
TGAAACCGGTGTCGCCCGTACACAGTTCCAAGATGCGGTAATGTAGGCCGAGTTGTTGCAGCAGGTATTCCGCGTGACCGCGCAGGGTCAGTAAATCCGCGTCGCTGGTCTCGGGCTTTGACAGCCACACCACTTCAACCTTGTCGAACTGGTGCACGCGCGTCATGCCGCGAGTGCCGATGCCGGCTGCTCCGGCTTCACGGCGGAAACACGGCGTGTGTGCGGTGTATTTCCGCGGCAGGTCTTTGGCGTCGAGGATTTCGCCACTATGCAGATTGGTCACCGGCACTTCGGCGGTGGGGATCAACAGCAGGGGGTCATCTTTGCAGGCAAACAATTGATCAGCGAATTTCGGCAACTGCCCGGTGCCCTGCATCGCTTCGGCATTCACCAGCAGCGGCACATTGCATTCGAGATACCCGTGTTCGTTGGTGTGCAAGTCGAGCATGAATTGCGCGAGCGCACGATGCAGCCGCGCCAGGCCGCCGCGCAGCACGGTGAAGCGCGCGCCGGAAAGTTTTGCGCCCGCGTCGCCGTCGAGCCAACCGTTGCGCTCGCCGAGTTCGACATGATCCTTCACCGCGAAATCGAATTCGCGCGGTGTGCCCCAGCGGCTGATTTCGACGTTCGCCGATTCGTCCTTGCCGAGCGGCACGGACTCGTGTGGCAGGTTCGGCAAACCGAGCTGGATGTCCAGCAATCTGGCTTGGGTTTCGGCGAGACGCTGTTCGTTGGATTTGAGTTTGTCGGCGATGGCGGCGACTTCGGCCATCAGTGCCGCAGTGTCTTCGCCCTTGCCTTTCGCGATGCCGATCGCCTTCGAGCGCGTGTTGCGCAAGTTCTGCAATTCCTGGGTTTCGGCTTGCAGGGATTTACGCTCGGATTCAAGCGCCTGCAAGCTGGTCACATCCAGCACCAAGCCTCGCGTTTCGCGCAGGCGCGTAGCGACGGCATCCAATTGTCCGCGTAACAGGGCGGGATCGAGCATTGCGTGAATCCTGGGTTTGCGGCGGGGGGCGGATTATCGCGGTTGCGCTGGCGGCTGTGCAAACGCGGCGATCATCGGAGATGTCGATTGGCGCTTATTGTTCGCCGCGTACCTTGCGCCGTTGCGCACGCAAGGCGTCGAGTTTTTCGCGAATGCGCAGCTCGACGCCGCGCTCGGTCGGCTGGTAATACTCGCGCCCGGCGAGCGCATCGGGCAGGCATTGCTGATCGAGCGCGACACCGCCCTGCACATCGTGATCGTACTGATAACCGCGGCCGTAACCGATTTCTTTCATGAGTTTGGTCGGCGCATTGCGCAGATGCATCGGCACATCCAGCGTACCGTATTCGCGGATATCGGCCTTGACTGCATTGAACGCGGCGTAGATCGCATTGCTCTTTGGTGCCAACGCGAGATAGACGGCCATTTCGGCGAGCACCAGATCGCCTTCCGGACTGCCGAGCCTCTCATAGGTTTGCCACGCATCCAGCACCAGCGCCATCGCTTTCGGATCGGCCATGCCGATATCCTCGAACGACATGCGCAGCAAGCGCCGCGCGAGATAATGCGGATCGCAACCGCCATCCAGCATGCGCGAAAACCAGTACAGCGCGGCATCGGCATCCGAGCTGCGCACCGATTTATGCAACGCCGAAATCTGATCGTAGAATTGCTCGCCGCCCTTGTCGAAACGCCGCGTGCGATCGGCCAGAACCTGGGCAAGCGTGCGCTGGTCGATCACACCATCGACCGCGACGTCGGCGGCGATTTCGAGCAAGGTCAACGCACGCCGCACGTCGCCGTCGGCGGCTTGCGCGATGAGCTGCAGTGAATCGTCGCCGACATCGAGCGGCATCGCGCCGAGGCCGCGCTCGGCATCGGCCAGCGCGCGCTTCAGCGCATCCACGATATCCGGCACTCTCAGCGCATCCATCACATGCACACGGCAGCGCGACAGCAACGCCGAGTTCAATTCAAACGAGGGGTTTTCGGTGGTCGCGCCGACGAACAAAATTACGCCACGTTCGATATGCGGCAGAAACGCATCCTGCTGCGACTTGTTGAAGCGATGCACTTCGTCGACGAACAACACACTGCGTTTGCCCTGCGCGAAATTCACCTCGGCCTCGGCCAGCGCCGCGCGCACATCGGCCAGCCCCGAAAGCACCGCAGATATCGCGCGGAACTCGGCGTCCGCATACCGCGCCAGCAGCAACGCGAGCGTGGTTTTGCCGCAGCCCGGCGGACCCCACAACACCATCGAATGCACATGGCCGGATTCGATCGCGCGACGCAAGGCCGAATCCGGTGCAAGCAAACGCTCCTGCCCGACCATCTCATCAAGCGCGCGCGGACGCATGCGCTCGGCCAGCGGTTTCAAGCCTTGCGGTTCGGGAAAAAGTTCGGGAGCTTTGGACGGGATTCGACGAGCCATTGGGTCATCACAAGAGATGCGTCAAGCAGTGCGGCGCGCGGCATTCGTTTGAAAGACGACCGCGCGAATTCGACTCAATTCTTGACCGGGAAAACCTCGGTCGTCGGCTCGGCATTTCCGATCACATCGGTACCTTTGGGCGGCGTGAACTTGAAGCTGTCGGGGCTGAGTTTTTTATTGCGCTGCCAGTCGGAAAACACGATCTCGGTGCGATTGCCGAGCTTGTCGAGAAACACCATTCGTTTGAGGCCGCGCTCGTCGAGGCCGAGATCGGCGTATTCGAATTCCGGCTCCTTGTCCTTGGACCTCAAACGTAGCCAGAAATAACCGTCGTGCTCGCCCTGCTCGCTGGTCGTGTATTGGCGATCGAGCTGGTCGAGATCGGTGAGCACCGTCAGCGGACTATGCGCTTCTTCGGTGCCCTGATTGCGCACCGTGACCTGTTCCAGATCGGGGTCGTAAATCCACACGCGCTCGCCATCGGCGACGATCAGTTGTTGGTAAGGCGCATTCGTATCCCAGCGAAACTGCCGCGGCGCCTGCAACGCCAGCGTGCCACTGGTGCGATCACGCGCGTGACTGGCGTTGTCGAAAACCTGCTGGGTGAAACTTCCGGAAACGGATTTGAGATCTTTCGAAAATGCTTCCATTCGCGCGCGCGCGGAATCCGCAGACATCACGTTCGCGCTGAAAACCAGCGCAGTCAAAGCAATCAGATAACGCATGGTCAAATCCTTGATGGTTCGATCAGCAGACCGCGACAAAGCCGATGGGTTCACGCGCGAACGCGGCGTATGACGAAATGCGCTCAATCCTTCGGCGGCGCCGGTGCGAGCACTTCGCGGTTGCCGTTGTGTTCGGGCGCGCTGACAACGCCTTCGGCTTCCATTTTCTCGATCATGCGCGCGGCACGGTTATAACCAATCTTGAGGCGGCGCTGCACGCCGGAAATCGAGGCGCGGCGCGATTCAGTGACAATCTGCACGGCCTGATCGTACAGCGCGTCGTAGTCGCCACTCTCGCTATTGCTGGCTTCTTCGGGCAGGCCGCTGTCGTTGATCACACGGCCATCGGCCAACGCCTGCACTTCTTCGAGCACGCCGCCGATATATTCCGGGCTGCCCTGCGAACGCAGGTGCGCGACGACCTTGTGCACTTCTTCATCGCTGACGAACGCGCCGTGCACACGCTCGGGTGATGCAGTGCCGGGCGGCAGGTACAACATGTCACCGTGACCGAGCAACGCCTCGGCGCCGGACTGGTCGAGAATCGTGCGTGAGTCGATCTTGCTCGATACCTGGAACGCGATACGCGTCGGGATATTCGCCTTGATCAAACCCGTGATCACATCGACCGATGGTCGCTGCGTCGCGAGGATTAGATGCACACCGGCGGCACGCGCCTTCTGTGCGAGTCGGGCAATGAGTTCTTCCACCTTCTTGCCGACGATCATCATCATGTCGGCGAATTCATCGATGATGATGACGAGGTAATACAGCGATTTCAGCGGCTGCGCGGTGGCCGATGGGAAATCCGGTTTCGGTACGAAAAACGGATCGAGCAACGGCTGGCCGCTGTCTTCGGCGTCGCGTACTTTTTTATTGAAGCCGGCCAGATTGCGCACGCCGACGGCCGCCATAAGCTTGTAGCGCCGCTCCATTTCCGCCACGCACCAGCGCAGCGCGTTCGCCGCTTCTTTCATGTCGGTGACCACCGGCGCGAGCAGATGCGGAATGCGGTCGTACACCGACAATTCGAGCATCTTCGGATCGATCATGATCATGCGCACGTCGTCCTTGGTCGCCTTGAACAACAGGCTCAGCACCATCGCATTTAGTGCTACGGATTTACCTGAACCGGTCGTGCCGGCCACCAGAAGATGGGGCATTTTTTGCAAATCCACCACCACCGGCGCACCGCCGATATCCTTGCCGAGGGCAAGCGCGAGCGGTGATTTCATGCTGTCGTATTTTTCCGAGCTGAGCATCTCGGACAAGTACACGATCTCGCGATTGGTATTCGGAATTTCCAGGCCGATCACGGATTTGCCGGGAATCACATCGACCACGCGCACGCTGCTCACCGACAGCCCACGCGCAATGTCCTTGTCGAGGCTGGAAATCTGGCTGCCTTTGATGCCGGGCGCCGGCTGCATTTCGAAACGTGTGATGACCGGGCCTGGATAGGCCCCGACCACTTGCGCCTCGATACGAAAATCACGCAACTTGAGTTCTACCTGGCGCGAGATCGCGTCGAGCGTTTCCTTGGAATAACCCTTGACCTGCTGCTTCGGCTCATCGAGCAGCGACAGCGGCGGAACCTCGCTGATGCCGGAGGAACCGGCAAACAGCGGGATCTGCGTTTCGCGCTGCGCGCGTTCGCTTTTCTCGATGATTTTCGGGGTCGACTCGATTTTGATCGGCTCGCGTCGCGCTTGCTTGACGGTATCGATCTTGCGCACCACTTCGCGCTCGACTCGAGCCGCGCGCGCAACGTTCCAGTCCTCGGCCTTGCGTGCGTTGTTGCCGAACCATCCGATCGCAGTCAGCACACCGCGACCGATCGCATCCATCAGGCGAAACCACGACAGCCCGGTCGCCAGCGTTACCGCAATCAGAAACAACGCCAGCAGGAACAGCGTGGCGCCGAGAAACCCTGCACCGTGCATCAACGAATCGCCGACCAGCCGACCGAAGATGCCGCCGGCTTTTTCCGGCAATACGCTCGCACCGGTGAAATGCAAATGCGCCAGACCTGTGCCCGCGACAAAGAAAGCGACACCACCGAACAGCCGCAAACTCGGTTCGAGCGCCGATTCGCTGCTGCTTTCGCGGCCACGAAACAGACTCCAGCCGATCACGAGCAGCAACAACGGGAACGCATACGCGAGATAACCGCACAGCGAAAATGCCAGGTCGGCGGTCCACGCACCGATAGTGCCGCCGAAATTCTGCACATGGTCAGGCTGGCCGGCATGCGACCAGCCCGGATCATGCGGGCTGTAACTGAGCAGACACGCGAGGATGTAAACGACCACAGGCAACAACAACAGGAACGCAGTTTCGCGAAAGCGGCGTTGCATGTGATCGGCCATCCCCACCTTGACGGGTTTATTTTTTGACTCGCGCGCCACCAGTTGATTTTACCTTAGGTTTATCGTGCAACCCATTCTACAGAAACACTTAAGCGTTTGCCTTTAGCGCTGGATGTACGATCTCGCCACCGGCGATATTGACGCCGCCCTGCAGCGGCGCGTACTGGCGCCAGTTGTCGCGCGTGAGGCGTTGCACGTACGGCAGAATCGCCGCCGAAATCGCCTGCGACGAGGTTTGCGGCACGGCGCCGGGCATGTTGGTCACGGCAAAATGGGTCACGCCATCGACGACGTAGGTCGGATCTTTCCAGGTCGTAGGCTTCGAGGTTTCGAAACAACCGCCCTGATCGATCGAGATATCGGCGAGCACGCTGCCCGCCTCCATGCTCTTGACCATCGCCGCGGTGACGACATGCGGCGCCTTGGCACTCGGGATCAATACCGCGCCGATCACGAGGTCGGCATCGCGTACTTCGCGCGCCACGTATTCTTCGTACGGATACAACGCGGTGACGTTGGTGCCGAGTGCCATCATCTGCGCGAGACGATCCGGACGCTTGTCGAACACCACCACGTTCGCACCGCCGGCCGCAGCCAGCGCCGCGGAATTTCCGCCTGCCGCACCGGCGCCAAGCACGACGACCTTGCCGCGTTCGGTCGACGGCAAACCACCGAGCAACTTGCCCTTGCCGCCCATCGGCTGATGCAGCAGATGCGTACCGATCTGCACCGCAATGCGACCAGCGATGATCGACATCGGCGCGAGCAGCGGCAGCGACCCGTCGGCTTCCTCGACACTTTCAAAGGCGATACCGGTCAGACCGATATCAAGCAAGCTTTTGGTCAGATGAGGCTCGGCGGCCAAATGCAGATAACAGAACAGCAGATGATGTTTGCGCAGCAGTTTCAAGTCACCTTCGATCGGCTCCTTGACCTTGACGATCAGTTCGCCGACCTCATACAGGGCGGCCGCATCCGGCACCAGCTTGACACCGACGCGCTCGTACTCGGCATCGGCAAAGCGGCTCTTGATGCCGGCGCCGGATTGCAAATAAACCTCGTGACCACGACGCACCAGATCGGCGCAGGCCGCGGGCACCAGCGCAACGCGCCCTTCGAGGGTCTTGGTTTCAGACGGAATACCGATACGCATACAGCCTCCAGATAGTTTTAGATGAAGCAAAATTTCTTGCAGTGTTTCGTTAACCGTTACTTTGCCGCGACGTTACTCACATCTGCCGTCATCGCCATGGCGTCTTGATTCGATGCAAAATCAACCCCACCATCCCGTCACCTTCACCAGCCGCAAGCATTCCGTTCCGCATAGTGCGCAGAGGCGTGCATCGGCAGGGGGTTCAAAGACGTCGGGTGATATCCGCGTGTTGCTTGAGCGACAATGCGGTTTCCGGCGACGCTGGATCAGGTAGCGCAACAAGCACCATTAAATTATCTCTAGGATTATACATGAGCACACCCAAGCACAGCCGTCTTCTCATCCTCGGTTCTGGTCCTGCGGGCTATACCGCCGCTGTGTATGCAGCGCGCGCCAATCTCAAGCCGACGCTGATTACCGGATTGCAGCAAGGCGGCCAGCTCATGACCACGACCGAGGTGGACAACTGGCCGGGCGATGTCGAAGGCCTGCAAGGCCCGGGTTTGATGGAGCGCATGCAGAAACACGCCGAGCGCTTCAATACCGAAATCCTGTTCGATCACATTCATACCGCCGAACTCACGCAGCGCCCGTTTCGCCTGACCGGCGACAGCGGCACATATACCTGTGACGCGCTGATCATCGCCACCGGTGCGACCGCAAAATACCTCGGCATTCCATCCGAGGACAAGTTCAAGGGCCAAGGCGTTTCGGCCTGCGCCACCTGCGATGGTTTCTTTTTTCGCGACCAGCACGTCGCGGTGATCGGCGGTGGCAATACCGCAGTCGAGGAAGCGTTGTATTTGGCCAACATCTGCGCCAAGGTCACGTTGATCCACCGCCGCGACAAGTTGCGGTCGGAGAAAATCCTGCAGGACAAACTGTTCGCGCGGCAGCAGGCCGGCAAGGTCGATATCATTTGGAATCATGGCGTCGATGAAGTGCTCGGCGACAGTACCGGCGTGACTGGCATACGCCTGCGCAGCACCACCGATGATTCAACCCAGGACATCACCGTCAGCGGCATGTTCGTCGCGATCGGGCATACGCCTAATACGGCCTTGTTCGAAGACCAGCTCGACATGAAAAGCGGCTATATCCAGGTACGCTCGGGCATCGACGGCGGTGCTACATCGACCAATATTGACGGCGTGTTCGCCGCCGGCGACGTGGCCGATTCGGTGTATCGCCAAGCCGTGACTTCCGCCGGCAGCGGCTGCATGGCTGCGCTCGATGCGGAAAAATACCTCGACAAGATCGGCCTCGTGAACTGAGTGAGGACAACAGCCGACCCGTATCGCGGCTTGCCTGATTTGTGGTCATGACCCAGGCCGTTCTTGAAGCGCGCTGGCATGCACGCCTCGACGAAATTTGCGCGGCGGATTGGGATGCGCTGCGTCCCGACGACAATCCGTTCCTGAGTCACGCGTTTCTCGCCGGTCTCGAACAACACGGCTGCCTGCGGCGTAAACACGGCTGGCAACCGCATCATCTCGGACTGTATCGCAATGACAAGCTCGTTGCCGCGGCGCCGATGTATCTCAAGGGCAATTCGCACGGCGAGTTCGTGTTCGACTGGTCGTGGGCGAACGCGTACGCGCAAAACGGCCTCGATTATTATCCAAAGCTGCTGTGCGCGGTGCCCTACTCGCCAGTCACCGGCCCGCGCCTGTTGTGCGGCCAGAGCGTCGACTCCGATTCGCTGCGCCGAGCGTTGCTGACGATGATGATCGAGCAAACGCAGAAGATGCAGCTTTCCTCTGCGCATCTGAATTTCCCGTTTGATGTCGACACGGAACTGCTCGCGACCATGCCGAAAGAATGGCTGCCGCGCTTCGACTGGCAATTCCATTGGCATAATCGCGGTTATCGCGACTTCGGCGATTTTCTCGACGCGCTGAGCGCGAAGAAACGCAAGAATATCCGCCAGGAGCGCAGCAAAGTCGCAGCCGCGGGCGTGCGCTGCGAAACGATCGAAGGTCGCGACCTCACGCCGACGCATTGGCAGTGGCTGCATCGATTTTATCTTGCCACGTTCGACATGAAAGGTAATCTGCCGGCGTTGACCGCGGATTTTTTCACCCATCTCGGCAGCGCACTCACCGACAACGTGGTCGCCGTAATCGCTTATCGTGATGCGCAGCCGATCGCCGGAGCGCTGTGCCTGCGCAGCAGCACCACGCTGTACGGACGATATTGGGGTTGCGAGGACGAAGTCCCCGGCCTGCATTTCGAGGCCTGTTATTACCAAGGCATCGACTATTGCATTCGCCACAAGCTCACCTTATTCGAGCCCGGGGCACAAGGCGAACACAAACTTGCGCGCGGCTTTCTGCCGAGCAAAACGCACTCTTTCCACTACATTGTCGATTCGCGTTTTCGCGATGCGATCGCGCGCTCGCTGAAATACGAGGCGCACGGACTGGAGGAATATCGCACCGACCTTCTGCGCCATTCGCCGTACACCACGCCGTCATGTCGCGACTGAAAATCCTGCATCCGCTGCGGCTCGATGCCTTTCCAGCGGTGGAACTCGCATTGCGGGAACCAAACGGCTTGCTCGCGATGGGCGGCGATCTTTCGGTAGCGCGTTTGCTCGATGCGTATCGCCACGGCATTTTTCCGTGGTATTCGGTGGACGATCCGATCCTATGGTGGAGTCCCGATCCGCGCATGGTTTTCGCCACCGATCACTTGCACGTTCCACGCCGTCTGCAACGCTGGCTGCGGCAATGCGGCTGGCAGATTCGCGCCGATCATGCTTTCCGCGAGGTCATTTCGACATGCGCAGAGCCGCGCGAGGTCGGCGGCGGCACCTGGATCACCGAAGAAATGCTGGGCGCGTATAACGCGCTGCACATCGCCGGCCACGCGCATTCGGTCGAGGTCTACGATGGCGAAATACTAGTCGGCGGAATTTATGGCGTGGCGATTGGCCGCATGTTTTTCGGCGAATCGATGTTTAGCCGCGCGACCAATGCATCCAAAGTTGCGCTGATGGCGCTCTGTGGCACGCTGCGCGAATGGGGCTTTGCGCTACTCGACGCGCAAGTGCATTCCGCACATTTGCAGACGCTCGGCGCACAGGAAATGTCGCGTCGCGATTTTATCGCGCATGTCGACGATTACACGCAGCGATCCGATCAAATCGGCCACTGGCGCGAACGCTTTGGCCGCTCTGTCGTGCGCGATATGTTCTGAAACCACGATTTCGCTTTCGAAAAGTGCGCAGACATGGCAAAATGCCGCGCCTTGCGGGCTTGTCCGCTATTACTTCTGAGTCGAATGTCTAAAGACGATCAAATCGAAATGGAAGGCACCGTTCTCGAAACGCTGCCCAACACCATGTTTCGCGTGAAGCTGGAAAACAATCACGTCGTAACCGCGCATATTTCGGGCCGCATGCGCAAAAACTACATCCGCATTCTTACCGGCGACAAGGTCAAGGTGGAAATGACGCCTTACGACCTGACGAAGGGCCGCATCACCTACCGCATGAAATAGCGGTATCCGCCGTTAGTTGCGGGGTTTCTCGGCGAGCATGTCGGCTGTGATTTTCAGCAATTCGTTGCGCTGAAGCTGCCGCGCCGGCCTGTATTCCCATCGCTAACAGCGCTTGGTCCTGCGCGAACGCCAGGTGCGGGTTGGACTCAGTGATCCGCGCATTGTCAGCATGATCGATAGCAGCGTCACCCAGGCGGGCATTCCGTATCTGGTGACGCAATACATCGACGGTGTGCCGATCACGCAGTACGTGAGCGAACAACAGCTCGATATTTGCGCGCGCGCGTGGCTTTTGCTTAGCGTGTGCCGCGTGCGCCATCGTGGTGGTGGTGTCACGACGGTAGCGCTGGTGCTGGCCATATTTGTCGCACTTGGACTGGCGCTCTGGCAAGCCCATATCGCCCGCCAGCTTGCCGCTGCAATCGATGCATTGCACGCCTCACTGCTCGCATTCGAGAAGAAATATGGCGCGGAATATTCGAAGAAATCAATCACGCGTGCCAGCGATGGCGCGGCATCGGCCGCGTGAATGGAGAAGCGGAATTGCGTCATGCGATCAAGTCATAGGAGACCAAGAAGAGCCCGGATATCAAGCTTCAAATCGACTTGCAGGGAATGCTGGCGCGCTTGAAGCTCGATAAAAACGATCCCAAATCCGCGCTGTCCATCGTCGATAGTATCGCCGCCCTACTCGCGAAGCTGGCGAAGCCTGATGCGGCCAGGAATGCGAATGCTGCCGTGGCGTGCGCGCCTGCGCAGTCGCAATTGGGTGCGTTCGGCGACGCAAAACAGAATCTCGCCATTGCGGAAACCCCGCTGAAACTCGCAGTACATCGCGATGCGGAAATGCAAATCGAAGTGCCGCGGCTTCAGGCGATCGTCGCGGCCAAGCGTGGCGACAACAGCGCTGCAAAAAATTACGCAACCAACGAACAGAGTCTGCTCGCGGCGATGCGCAATCCGCCGTCCCGACTTGGCCGGCTGGCGCAACAATCGAGTCCCGCCAGCCAGCGATGCCAAGTACTGCGCGGCGATCCGATCACGCATGAAAAACCCGCCGTGTTTTGCACGACGGGTTAAGGTTCGATCGCCAAGCCTGACGATATCGTTATTCGACAATCGCCGACAATTTTTCCGCCTCTTCGCTCGCGACCGCAAGTTTGCCATCGTGCACGCTGAGCGTGACCTTGCCGCCGTCGGCCAGCTTGCCAAACAGCAGCTCATCGGCGAGCCGCCGCTTGACGTTGTCCTGGATCACGCGCGCCATCGGACGTGCACCCATTTGCGCATCGAAACCGTGCTCGGCCAGCCAGCGCCGCGCATGGCCATCGACATGCAACGCGACATGTTTCTCGTTGAGCTGCGCTTCGAGTTCGATCAGGAACTTGTCGACCACGCGAAGGATATGCTCGAAGTCCAGCGCACCGAACTGGATGATCGCGTCGATACGATTACGGAACTCCGGCGTAAAGCTGCGACGGATCACTTCCATCGCATCCGTGCCGTGATTTTGCTCGACAAAACCCATCGAACGCCGCGCCGCCTGCGCCGCACCGGCGTTGGTCGTCATCACCACGATCACGTTCTTGAAGTTCGCCTCGCGACCGTTGGTATCGGTCAGTGTGCCGTGATCCATGACCTGCAACAGAATATTGAACACATCCGGATGTGCCTTCTCGATTTCATCGAGCAACAGCACGCAGTGTGGATGTTTGGTGATTTGCTCCGTCAGCAGGCCGCCCTGATCGAAACCGACATAACCGGGCGGCGCACCGATCAGGCGAGACACCGAATGCCCTTCCATGTATTCGGACATGTCAAAACGCACGAGCTCGATACCGAGCTGCATCGCGAGTTGCCGCGTCACTTCGGTCTTGCCAACACCGGTCGGGCCGGCGAGCAGGAAACTGCCAATCGGCTTGTTCGGATCGCCCAGACCCGAGCGCGACATCTTGATCGAACTCGACAACGCCTCGATCGCCGCATCCTGGCCGAACACCACCATGTTGAGGTTGCGCTGCAGGTTCTTCAGCACATCCTTGTCTGACGCCGATACCTGCTTCGGTGGAATGCGCGCCATGCGGGCGACGATCAGCTCGATCTCGGACACATCGACGATCGCTTTGCGCTGATCGGGAGGCAACAAACGCTGTCTCGCGCCGGCTTCGTCGATCACGTCGATCGCTTTGTCCGGTAGCAGTCGGTCGGCAATATGCTTGACCGAAAGATCGACCGCCGCCTTGAGCGCGTCGAGCGCATATTCGACTTTGTGATGTTCCTCGAAACGTGATTTCAGACCTTTCAGAATCTCCAAGCTGTCGGCTAGCGACGGCTCGACAATATCGATTTTCTGGAAGCGGCGTGCCAGCGCGCGATCCTTCTCGAAGACGCCGCGGTATTCCTGGAATGTGGTCGAACCGATGCAACGCAGCTCGCCGTTGGCGAGTACGGGTTTGATCAAATTCGACGCATCCATCGTGCCACCCGATGCCGAACCGGCACCGATGATGGTGTGGATTTCATCGATGAACAGGATCGCGTTCGGTTCTTTCTTGAGCTGCGCCAGGACACCCTTCAGGCGTTTTTCGAAATCGCCGCGATATTTGGTGCCTGCCACAAGCGAGCCCATGTCGAGCGAATAGATGATGCAGTCAGCCAACACCTCGGGCACTTCTTTCTCGACGATGCGTTTGGCCAGGCCTTCGGCGAGCGCAGTCTTGCCGACACCGGCCTCGCCGACGAACAACGGATTGTTCTTGCGACGGCGGCACAAAACCTGGATCGTGCGCTCGATTTCTTCGGCACGGCCGATCAGTGGATCGATCTTGCCCTGGCGTGCGAGCTCGTTGAGGTTGCTGGCGAATTCGTGCAACGGATTGCCGCGCGCTTCGTCGCCGCCATCGGCCTCACGACCGGCTTCACCGCCGGGCTGCTGGTTCGAATCCTGGCCAATTTTCGCGATGCCGTGCGAAATGTAATTGACCACGTCGAGACGCGTGATTTCCTGCTGGTTGAGAAAATATACCGCGTGCGAATCTTTCTCTCCAAAGATCGCCACAAGCACGTTTGCGCCGGTAACTTCCTTTCGTCCGGAAGACTGCACGTGGTACACCGCACGCTGCAGCACACGCTGGAAACCCAGCGTCGGTTGCGTATCGCGTTCGTCCTTGAGCGGCAACAAAGGCACGGTTTCGGCGATGATGCCTTTGAGTTCCTTGCCCAGCTTGACGAGATCGGCACCACTCGCACGCAGCACGGCGATCGCCGACGGATTTTCCAGCAAGGCGAGCAGCAAGTGCTCGACGGTCATGAATTCATGCCGCTGTTCGCGCGCTTCCTTGTAGCAATGGCTGATGGTGAGTTCGAGATCTTTACTAAACATTTCAGTTTTCCTTTGGCGGAAAATACACTGACGTGGAGATGGGGCTGGTTGAATTTTTTGCTAGGCCTTTTCCATATTGCACAACAATGGATGTTGGTGCGCTCGTGAAAATTCGTTGACTTGGGTCACTTTTGTTTCCGCCACTTCGCGCGTGTACACGCCACAAATTCCCTTGCCGCGCGTATGCACATGCAACATCACCTGCGTCGCGCGTTCGCGATTCATGCTGAAGATACTCTCCAGCACGGTAATCACGAAATCCATCGGCGTGAAGTCGTCATTCATCAATACCACCTGATATAAGGGCGGCCGTTGCAACTCGGGACGAGATTCCTCGACCGCGAGCCCGCGCTGGTGATCCAATTGCTGGTCTGGTAGCTGTGCCATGCGTCTTTCGTACTCAATCTGGTTACATTCGCGAAGTTCCGATTACATCGCTGAGTGGTGGCGGCATTGCCGGTCTTCAAGTCGGAAGCTGCCTCAAAAACTACTACTCTCGGTATTTTGCACGAGGCCGGTGCGCCGGCGAGCACGGCGAGGCAGTGCTCCGCAAAGATATGCTCGCCACCTCTTGTACAGAAAATACCGGCTCTCTCCAAAGACCAGCCTTATGGTGGCGCTCCGTACTCGCACAAACTCCCTTCGCTCGCGACGTTTTTGAGAAAAATTGCAACTCACTCTCGTGTAACATCGTCCTTTTTGGAATGTGCAAACTCGATGAACGACTCGAGCGACCCCAGCACGCCCGATATCGATGCGGTCTGGCGCCCGGATGTGACCGTTGCCGCCATCGTGCCACGTGGTGAAACGTTTTTGCTGGTCGAGGAGATCATCCGCGGCAAACTCATGCTGAATCAGCCAGCCGGCCATCTCGAAGCAAACGAGTCACTGCAGGACGCAAGTATTCGCGAAACGCTCGAAGAAACCGGCTGGGAAATTCGACTCGACGCCTTGATCGGCATTTATCAGTGGACCGCGCCTGATTCGGATTTGGGTTTCCTGCGTTTTACCTTTGCATCGCAAACAGTACGACATCATGCCAACCGCGCGCTCGACGCCGGCATCGTGCGCACGCTGTGGCTCACTCGCGACGAAATCGCCGCCGAATCGGCGCGACTGCGCAGTCCGATGGTGTTGCGCAGTGTCGACGACTATCTCGTCGGCAAACGTTTTTCCCTGGACGCCCTGCATGCAATGTTGCCCACGCCATTGCCACGCGATCCCGGCGCCCCCATGTGATCGCGCATGGATAAAGGTCTGACCATCGTAGGTATATCCGGCGGCGTGGATTCTTCGGTTACGGCGTTATTGCTGGCACAGGCGGGCGAAAACGTCGCCGGCATGTTCATGAAGAACTGGGAGGAGGACGAACGCCTCGGACCGTGTCGCGCAGATCAGGACAGAGTCGATGCCGTAGCCGTCTGCGCGCGCCTCGGCATTGCGTTTCACGCGCGCAATTTCGCCGCCCAATACTGGGATGGTGTGTTCACTCATTTTCTCGATGAATATCGCGCCGGACGTACGCCGAATCCGGATGTGTTATGCAATCGCGAGATCAAGTTCAAGACATTTCTCGATAACGCGCGCGAGCTCGGCGCCGAGCGCATCGCCACCGGTCATTATGCGCGCATCGATTCGATCGACGGACGTTATCGACTGTTGCGCGGCCATGATGGCAACAAGGATCAGAGTTATTTTCTCTATACGCTCGGCCAGGAACAACTCGCAGTGACTCGTTTTCCGATCGGCGAATTACCGAAACCCGAAGTGCGCCGTCTGGCGCGCGAAGCCGAATTGCCGACGCACGCAAAAAAAGATTCCACCGGCATCTGTTTCATCGGCGAGCGTGATTTCCGCGAATTTCTCGGCCACTACATTCCCGCGCAGCCGGGTGCGATGCAAACGCCGGATGGCGCAGATGTCGGCACGCATCAAGGCCTGATGTACTACACGCTCGGACAGCGCCAGGGGCTTGGCATCGGCGGGCGCAACGATTCATCCGGCGCGCCGTGGTATGTCGTCGGCAAGGATGTGGCGAATAATATCCTGTACGTCGATCAGGGCCAGGAAAGTCACTGGCTCGCCTCGACGCGCTTGATTGCCGATCAATTATCGTGGGTCGCGGGGGAGGCACCCGCGCGTGAATTCTCTTGTACCGCAAAAACGCGCTACCGACAGCCTGATCAGGATTGTCATGTGCGCGTCGATGGCGACGGTTGCGAGGTAGTTTTCTCCATGCCACAACGCGCCGTTACACCGGGCCAATCGGTGGTGTTTTATGCCGGCGACGAATGCCTCGGCGGCAGCATCATCAACGCCACCGATGCACCGTTCGGCGGACTGGAGCCGACGCATGCGTGAGGGACGTGTCATCGCGCTGGCCGCGCTATATCAAGCCATCATGCAGGTGCGTGATGTCGCTGCGCGCGGCAGCGCGGATGCAGCGGGTGAGCGCGTGAGCATCGACAGCATTTTTCGCATCGACGCCGACACGCCTGCGGAAATCTATGGCGGTGTGAGCAATCTGCGTATAGGGCTGGAATTGCTGATCGCACAACTGGATGGCCAAACGCGCGATCTGACCGTGACGCGCATGGTCATCAGTATTCTCAAACTAGAGCGGCGGCTGTCGCGGCGCAGCGACATGCTGAAAAATTTACGCACGGGTATCGAGTCCTGCGCACGCCAGGCCGAACATCTCGGCCCGACCCATACCGCGGTTTTTGCGAGCCTGTCCAAGCTGTATGCCGATAACCTTTCGCGATTGCGCCCGCGCGTCGTCGTGCCGGGCAATCCGTTGTATCTGACGCAGACGCCACGCGTCGAGGAAATCCGCGCGTTGCTGCTCGCCGCGGTGCGCGCCGCGGTATTGTGGCGCCAGCTCGGCGGACGTCCGTGGCGCATGCTGTTCCGCCGCCGCGACTACGCAATGCTGGCGCGAGGATTGTTGACGCGCAGCACGCTGGACAATGGTTGAGCTATCCAGCTCATTGCCGAGTCGAAGAGCCGCAAATCATTACCACTGTAGCGCACAAATTTACTAATCCAGCATTCACGTGCATGCCCGCTTGAGTCATAATACGCAGCTATCCCGCCCGGGTCGCCAACCACAATTGGCGCGGCATTTTCTTTCGCAACTTTCCCTACGCCGACGCTACAGGAGATCAGCATGAGCGATTCGTTTTCAACCAGCACCACCCTCGATGTCAACGGCAAGAGCTACCACATTCGTAGCCTGGCCAAACTCGGTGAACGCTTTGACATAAAGCGCCTGCCGTACTCGATGAAGATTTTGCTGGAGAATCTGCTGCGTCAGGAAGACGGCCTCAACGTCACCTCGAAGGAAATTGAAGCGGTCGCGAACTGGGAAGCAAAGAAGGAACCCGACACCGAAATTTCCTTCATGCCCGCGCGCGTCGTGCTGCAAGATTTCACCGGCGTGCCGTGTGTAGTCGATCTGGCCGCGATGCGCGATGCGATGGTCAAGCTCGGCGGCGATCCGACCCTGATCAACCCGCTCTCACCGGCCGAACTGGTGATCGACCATTCGGTGCAGGTCGATGATTACGGTCACGCCAATTCGCTCGATATCAACGGCCAGATCGAGTTCAAGCGAAATCAGGAGCGTTACAGCTTTTTACGCTGGGGCCAGAAAGCGCTGAACAATTTCAAAGTGGTACCGCCGAACACCGGCATCGTGCATCAGGTGAATCTGGAAAATCTCGCCCGCGTGGTGATGACGGAAGAAAAAAACGGCGAGTGGTTTGCCTTCCCCGATACCGTGTTCGGCACCGATTCGCACACCACGATGATCAACGGCCTCGGCGTGCTCGGCTGGGGCGTGGGTGGTATCGAGGCCGAAGCGGCGATGCTAGGCCAGCCGTCATCCATGTTGATACCGCAGGTGGTCGGTTTCGAGCTGCGCGGCAAGATGCCGGAAGGCGCGACCGCGACCGATCTCGTACTCACCGTTACGCAAATGCTGCGCAAGCACGGCGTGGTCGGTAAGTTCGTCGAATTTTTTGGCGAAGGCCTGGAACACTTGCCGCTAGCCGATCGTGCAACGATCGCCAACATGGCGCCGGAATACGGCGCGACGTGCGGCATCTTCCCGATCGACAAGGAATCGCTGAATTACCTGCGCCTGTCGGGTCGGCCCGAAGAACTCATCACGCTGGTGGAAGCCTATGCCCGCGTCCAGGGCATGTGGCACGAAGCCGGCCAGGCGCATGCCGAGTACAGCGCCACGCTGCAACTTGACATGGCCAGCGTGAAGCCGTCGCTGGCTGGACCGAAGCGTCCGCAAGATCGGGTGCTGCTCGAAGACGTCAAGAAAAATTATCAGGAAGCCGTGGTCGAATTGACCCACGCGCGCCATCCGAAAACGCCCGCCGAAGATCGTTTCGCGAATGAAGGCGGCGGCACCGCGGTCGGCAACGAGGCGGTCAATCCCTCGCCCGTAAGCAAGTGCGAAGTCAACGGCGACGCGTTCGATTTGCGTGATGGTGCGGTCGTGATCGCGGCGATCACCTCGTGCACTAACACCTCGAATCCTGCAGTGATGCTGGCCGCGGGTTTGCTTGCGCGCAATGCGGCGGCGAAAGGTTTGAAGGCGCAGCCGTGGGTGAAAACCTCGCTCGGACCGGGTTCGCTGGTGGTAACCGATTATCTGAAGAAAGCCGGCCTGCTCGGCGAACTCGAAAAGCTCGGATTTTTCCTGGTCGGTTATGGCTGCACGACGTGTATCGGCAACTCGGGTCCATTGCTGCCGGAAATCAGCAAGGGCATCGCCGATGGCGAGCTCGCAGTAGCTTCGGTTCTCTCGGGCAATCGCAATTTCGAAGGCCGTGTGCATGCCGAGGTGAAAATGAATTACCTCGCCTCGCCTCCGCTGGTAGTGGCGTATGCGATCGCCGGCACGGTGAACATCGACATGACCACGCAGCCGCTTGGCACGGGCAGCGATGGCCAGCCGGTTTTCCTCAAGGATATCTGGCCGTCAAACAAGGAAATCGGTGATTTCATCGCCAAGACGATCGGGCCGGAGATGTTCAAGCAGAACTATGCGCACGTGTTCGCGGGCGACAGCCGCTGGAACCAGATTGCCTCGCCGGATGGCGATATTTACCAGTGGGAAGACGCCTCGACCTACATCAAGAATCCGCCGTACTTCGATGGCATGAGCCTCGAAATCGGCAAGATCGAGGATATTCATGGCGCGCGTGTGCTAGGTCTGTTCGGTGATTCGATCACCACCGATCACATCTCGCCCGCCGGCAATATCAAGAAGGATTCGCCAGCGGGCAAATACCTGATCGGTCGCGGTGTGGAACCGGTCGATTTCAATTCCTACGGTTCGCGTCGCGGCAACGACGATGTGATGGTGCGCGGTACCTTCGCCAACATCCGCATCAAGAACCGCATGCT
>JAYVLO010000178.1:0-30513 GCA_043759455.1 Pseudolysobacter sp. | reverse complement strand
ATGCTCGTATGCTGTCCACACGCCCGTCGCGCGATGTCGGCTAAACCATTTGCGCCGGTGTCGCATCCAACGGACACCATGAATGCTGCGATACTTTCTTTCCCTATGGCATTCGCCGAACGACCGCAGGACGAAACCAGCGACGCGCATCTCGTGCGCAGCGCGCAGAGCGGGCAGGTACGCGCGTTCGAGGCCTTGTATCGGCGGCATGTAGGGCGTGTGCATGGCGCCGTCTGGCGGCTCAGCGGCAACGATGCGGCGCGGGCCGAGGAGATTACCCAGGAGGCGTTCATCCGTGCGTGGCAGAAATTGTCGAGTTTTCGTTTCGAGAGTGCGTTTTCGACGTGGTTGCATCGTCTTGCAGTGAACGTCGCGCTGATGGATATTCGCTCACGCAGCAGCCAGCCGGCGCATGACGATGGCGACGACGCGCTGCAGAATATCGAGGAAGCCTTGCCGGCGTTTTGTGCTGCCGAACGTGGTGATCTGGAGCGCGCGGTCGCAGCGCTTCCGCCAAGAGCGCGCGCGGTGCTGGTGTTGCACGATATCGAAGGTTGGAAACACGAAGAAATCGCCGGCGAACTCGGCATGGCGGTCGGTTCGTCGAAGGCACAATTGCATCGCGCGCGCGGAATTTTGCGGCGCGTTTTAGGAGAAGCGGCATGAGCGAATTCGAATGGCAACGCCAATTCCGCACTTTGGCGCAACCGCGTGAACCGCAAAACGATTTATGGACGGGAATTGCCGCCGGCATCACGCTGCAGCAGTCATCGGCGCGACGTGTATCGCCGATGCGCTGGGCCTGGGCCGCGGTCGCGATCCTGTGTGTCGGGCTTGGCAGCGTGTTGGTCGCGCAGCAATACATGACGCAGAAGGAGCCACACACCATTGCCGGCGTGACCGCGCCAGCAAGCCGTTCTTTGCCGATCGCCGCAACATTATCGAGCGATGGCAATGATCGTCTTGCCCCCCGTCTTTCGCGCACCGCACTCGATTGGGCCAGCCCGAGCGAACGCCATCTCCGCGGCGCGGCACGTGAGCTGGACAGCGCCACCGCCGAATTGCAGCAAGCCATGGAAATGCGTCCCGATGCAGTGTTTCTGGTCGGTTTGTTGAATCGCACCAATGCGCAGCGCATGCGCCTGACACGTCTTTCCGCGACGGCAGGTTGAGGATTTTTATATGAAACTCACGACAATTTTTTACGCCCTCGCGTTGCTTTTTCCCGGCATCGCATTGGCTGGTAGGCCGATCAGCGAAAGCCGCGCGTTAAAAGCCGATGCGCAAGTGGATATCGAAAACGTGCGCGGTGCAGTCACCGTCAGTGGCTGGGACAAGGACGAAATCAGCATCACTGGCACGCTCGGCGACGGCAACAAAGGTCTCGAAATCGAAGGCGGCGGATCGCATCTCAGTGTGCGCGTGGAAGGCGAAAAAAAGAGCGGCTGGTTCGGCGAAGGCCCGCGCTCGGATACGCTGCTGAACATCAAGTTGCCGCGGCGCGCGGCGGTCAAGATCGACGTGGTCAGCGCCGATGTCGATGTGAGCAATCTGGCCGGCGTTTCGCTCGGCATCGAAAGTGTCAGCGGGCAGATCAAGGCGCAGGCCGAAGTCAGCGAGCTCAATATCAACAGCGTCAGCGGCAGCATGCAGTTGAACGCGATCGCCAAGCGCAGCCATATCGAAACCGTGAGCGGCGATATCGATGCGCGCGGCATGTCGGGCAAGGTCAAGCTCGAAACCGTTTCGGGACGGGCGCGGCTGCAGGCCAGCACGCTGCACGATCTCGATGCGGGCACCGTCTCCGGCGATATCGAAATCCATGCGGCGCTCGAAGGCAGCGCCCATGTCGACGCCGAAAGCATGAGCGGTTCGGTCAAGATCTTCGTGCCGGCCAATCTGTCGGCGCGGATCGAAGCGGAAAGTTTCAGCGGCAGGATACGCAGCGATTTCGGTACGCCGAAAACCCAGGAGTTCGGCCCGGGCACGAGCCTTGAAACCACGGCGGGTGCGGGTGAAGCGAAGATCTCGCTGAACTCGTTCAGTGGCGATGTCACGCTGAAAAAAGAGTGACGGAAGCACGCTGCTGCGGCGCCTTGGCGACTACTCGCTGAACAGTTGCGTCAACTCTGGAATGGAATCTGCGTAAGCCTGCCAGCGCCCGATCGATCGGCTGTAGATCGGTTGGCGAACCTGCCACACGCTGGATGTACCAACCGATCCCGTTTGCGGTAAAAGCGTGAGCAAATCTCGCTCGCCGAGTTCCAGCCACGCACCGAGTGCGGCCAGCACGTTTTGCGGATCGCTCGCGAGCTGCTCGTAATGTAGGGTGTGAATCGCCAGCGGCGAGGTTTTCTTCCAATGCTTCATCAGTCGATCGCAGCCTTGCAGCACGGCAGCGATATCGGCAAAGTCGTAAGCGAAATCGTTCTCGCGTCCGGCGAAATATTGCGACCAGATCGACAGCGCGGTATCGCGGCTGCTGCGCTGGCAATGGAGGATGCGCGCATTCGGAAACAGCGCCGCAATCAGATCGATATTCAGGAAATTCAGCGGCTGCTTGTCGATCACCCAGCGCGCATTGGAATCGTCCTGGCGGAGTTGCGCCTGATACGTGTCGGCAACTTCGCGCAATACCTGCGTATCGATCTTGCCGGCCAACGACAAGCGTTGCGCGAGATACGGCAGCCACGCGAGTTCGCCGCGATTGCATACGTCTGGATGGCGCCCGAGCAATTCGGCGACGAGCGTGGTTCCCGAGCGCGGTGCGCCGACGATGAACAGTGGCGCAAAATCTTTTACCGGTTCGAGTGGTGCGGACAATTTTCGCGATGCAAGTCGCGCTTCGACCGCGCGCCGCCAATTTTTTCGCGACCATGGTACGAGGCGACTCACGATCCCGTTTGCAGCGCGAAATTTCTGCGCAGCATCGGCGTATTCGCCGATATCGTCATATGCTTTTCCGAGCGCAAACAGGATCGATGCGCGCGCCTTGTCGTCGCTGTTGGTGCGTTGCAGACAATCTTGCAGCAATCCGAAATCCGGATGGCTGTTATCGCGATAACGCTGCGCGCTGGATAACGCGAGCGGAGCGTGCCAGTCCAGCGCATGCGGATCATGCGCCAGCGCGAATAGATAATATTGCCGCGCGAGGTCAAAATTTCCGAGCTGCAATTCAAGCATGCCGGCGTAGGCATGCAGGCGTGCATCGGTCGAACCCGCTGAAATTTCGTCCGCGCAAAGTGTCGCGGCATCGTGCTTGCGACCGCATTCGTCGAGCAATTCCACGGCCTGGATAATATCTTCGATATTGCGCCGCGAACGCGCGAACGCGGCGCGGATGATGACCGCCGCCGCGCACATTTTTCCCTGATCCTTGAAAAGTTTCGCTAGCAGGATCGTCATTGCGACATCGTCGGGATGGCGCTGCAGCAGATCGCTCAGCAATATCTCGGCGGCGGCATATTTTTTTTCCAGCGAAAATATTCCCGCCAGCGCATAAGCGAGTTCGGTGGATTCGGGAAAGCGGATCACCGCGTGCTGCAACAACGCGCTTGCCGAATCGGTATCGCCACGCACAGTGAAGCTGCGCACGCAATCCAGCCAGTCATCCGCGCCGCATTTTTCAAGCTGCAGCAATAGCGCTTGGCGCGCCGACGCCGAACCATGGCGTGCGCTCGCATGCGCATATTCAGCCATCAACATTGCGCCGTTATTTGCTGCGTGTGGCCGGGGTGTCGTTGGTGGATTCTGCGTCATCTGGAAAATTTCGTGTGCGCCAACATCGACTCGCCACGAATGGTAAGCCGCGATGCCGACTCAAAACAACGTAACGAGCTCGGGCAGATACGGCGCGTAGTTTTGCCAGCGCCCCACCGCATGCGTATACACCGGTTGGCGCGCTTGCCAGACGCTGGCGGTGGTGACGATATTCGCCAGTGGTTTTGCTTGCGACATCGGTATTGCAGCGACGTCGAGAAATTCGGCGAGCCGTTGAATCTGCTGCGTCGGCTCAGCCACGAGCAGGGCATAGTCGAGATCGAGTATTTGCAACTCGCGGTTTGTACACCAATGCGCCATCAGCCGATCGTGACCTTTGGCGACCTGCGCAATGCTGGCGAAATCGTAGGCGAAGCCGAGGTCTTCATGGGCGAAGTGTTGCATCCACAGTGACAATGCGGTGTCGCGCAGATCGCGCCGGCAATGAATGATTTTGGCATTTGGAAACAGCGCCACGATCAAATTCAGGTAACGAAAATTCAGCGGGTTTTTATCGACGTAACAGCGTGCCGGCGCATCGTCCCGACGCATTTGTGCGGATACGATTCCGGCAACGCTATTCAGCGCTGCGGCATCGTGCAGATGATTCTGCGCGACCAGATGATGGTACATCGTCGGTAGCCAGTTCAGTTCGCCACGATTGCGCACCAGCGGATGACGCGCGAGCAGCGTGGCAACCAGGGTCGTGCCGGTACGAGGCAACCCAACGATGAAGATCGGCGCAAAGTTTGCGGTGTTTTCAAGCGCAGGCAATGGCGCGGTGTTGATCTGCTGGTCGATGAATGTCTGCCAGCGATCATCACGCCAACTGCTACCAGCGCGCGCCATCGCGTTCGCGGCGCGCAGGATTTCGCAGGCATTGGCATAGTCGCCGAGATCATCCAGCGCCTTGCCCAGCGCGAACCCGGCACAAGTGCGGGTTTGTGCGCTCAGCGCCGTGTTCGACCACGCCGATTCGATGCGCTGCAGATCGGAATCCTGACGATTCGAATAACGCTGGCAATAGCTCAGGCGCAACCACGAAGCATTTTGTTCCGGGTCGAGAATAACCGCACTGCGCAGTGCGTCCGCCGCGGCATCGAATTCGCCCAGTGCCAAGTCGAGCTCGCCCGCCAGCGCGGCAATTTGCGCACTCTCGGGCCAGCGTTGGCGCGCCGCATTGGCAATGTCGCGGGCGGGAACATGCGCACCGCATTCCAGGAGAAATGCCAGCACGGCCAGGGTCTCCGCGACATCGTTGCCGCGATTGCGCCAACTGGCGACGATCACCTCGGCTGCGGCACACAGTCGACCGCTCTGACGCAACATGAACGCCAGCGACAACGCGGCTTCGCGGTGGCCAGGATTGTTTTGCAGGGCGATACGAAAATCCTGTTCCGCATCTTCGCCGCGCCCATTTATGCGCAAGGCGTTGCCACGCCAGTAATGCAAACTCGGGACGGCGCGAAATTTTTGCAGAGCCGCATCCAGCAGATCGATTGCAGGTTGCAGATAGCGATGCAGAATCATGCCCTCGGCGACAAGCTGCCAGAGCATCGGATCGTCGCCAGATGCATGCAGCTGCGCAATCACCGAAGTCACTGCCGCTGATGCGCCGCGCGTCTGCACATTGCTCAGGAATTCGTTCAATACGTCATCGAGGCTGTAGCGTCGGATTTGCTGATTCATTTCGTGGGTCCAGATAACCCGCGTTAAAATGCGGGTCGGGCACTGCGTCAGTGCACGGATGATTATTCCGGCGCGGTATTGCCTGCATGAATATCGCGGACGGTATTGCCGCAAGCATGGTATGCCAATGATTCTAATCGCAGCGAATCGGAGTAGCGATGATGCATTCGCCAAGATCGAATGCGGATCGCAAAACGTGCAGAATTATCTATTCGATAAATGGTGGCATGGCCAAGGCTGCGCGCAACGGATCGAGCAGCGCGCCGTAGCGTTTGGCGCGCGCCGTATCGCGGCGCAACGGTTCGCGCACTTGCGCGGCGCTGGGTGTCAGCACCTCGCGTTCCGTGTTGTGAAATTCCAAACAAGCGGGCTCGAACGGCAGCTCGCAGAAGGCCAGTATCTCGCGAATTTTTTTCTCGGGATCGGTGACCAGATCCTCGTACACGTTTTCGTGGACACTGTGCGGATAGGTGTCGTGCCAATGCTGCGCGCCGCGGTCGAAGTCACGCCAGAATGCAGCGAGATCGGTAAACGTGCGCGTGTATTCGTGACTGGCCAGATGTTGGCGATAGCAGGCCAGACAGGTCTCCAGCGGATCACGTCGGCAATAGATGATTTTTGCCGCCGGCAGCATCGCCATGATCATGCCGATATACAGCCAGTTGTTCGGCAATTTGTCGGTGAATCGCGCGCGCCGCTGTTGCCAATGCGCGGTTCGTTCCAGGTAACGTTCGCCGAGACGTTGCCAGTCGAGCGGTTGCATCAACGGTATCCAGTCGGGAAATGCCTGGCGTCGTCGCCGCGATTCTTCGCTGATCACGGCCGGCAAATCGGGCAGCTCGCCAGCGCCCTCGACGTGCGAATGCGAGGCCAGAATCTGCTCGACCAGGGTGGAGCCCGAGCGCGGCATGCTGACGACAAAAATCACTTGCTCACCCAGTGCTGCGGGCGAGCCGGCCGGCGGCGGCGTGAACGCCTTCAATATCGCATCCAGCTTGCTTGAGTACGCGGCGGAACTCCACACGCGACGATTACGCACGCGCGCATTCGCCTGCGAAATTTCCTGCAACGCTTCGCGCAGTTGCCCGCGTTGTTCCAGCGCATGCGCCAACGCAAAACCCATCGCGATCAGATCATCGTCGCTCGCGCGCGAGTTCTGCATCGCACGGCGGATATGTTCGATATCGGTGTCGGCGAACTTCACCGTCTTCAGGTCTGCGAGCCCCCACCATGCGGTGCCGGTGTATGGGCGCTGCGCGATGACACGACGATACTCTGCGGCGGCATCGTCGATTCGCCCGCTGGCGCGGAGCATCTCGCCAAGCATCACGCGTGCGGCGGCGTGATCGGGTGCCAGCGCCACGGCTTTGCGCAACGCGACCACGGCTTCACGGGTGCGCACGCAGCGCGTCAGCACCAGACCGAGGTTGTACCATGCCGTGGCCAGCGTGGGATCAAGCTCGCAGGCGCGGCGCAGGCTGGTTATCGCGCCGTCGGTATCGCTGTCTTCGCTGAGCACACCGCCGAGCGTGTTGTGATACAGCGCATCGTCCGGACGCTGCGCGACCGCACGGCGCATGGTCTGCACGGCACCGGCCAGCTGTCCGCGCAAATGCTGAATGCCGGCAAACAAGCGCAATATTTCCGGGTGCGTCGGAAACAATGCCAATGCGCCCTGGATATGCCGTTCGGCTTCGTCGATGCGGCCGAGTTCAAGCGCATTGGCAGTCGCGATGACGTTCTGGATCGCTTGCGGAGTCAGGCCCTGCAATCGCGTTGCAGCTTGTGATTTTTGATTGACGGCCATTTAATTTCTGAGGTTGAAGGTGGAACTAAGAAAACAGCAGATACGTCGATACGATGTATTTGTCGTTCGAGATCGGGGGCAGTCCGGCGTGCTGAAACATCCAGTAGGGCGGGAACATGAGCAAGCGACCGACTCTGGCTTGTACCTTGATTCCGGCGTTTTGAAATTCCGTCTCGCCACCTTCGGTGACATCGTTCAGATACCAGAGAAAAACCAGGTAACGATCGCAGCGATCATCGAGCGCGTCGAAATGCGGCTCGAACTGTTCATCCGCGCCGGCGCGGTAACGTTTGATGCGCAGAGCCTCGATGTTCGGACGTATCGGTACCGGTATGGTTAATCCCAGGCTGTGATTGTAACGCGCGAGATATTCGTCGATCTGCTGGTAGAAAAAGCCCTTGAATCCCGCGTCGGCCAGCGGCGAAATATCGAGTTCGGTCCATGCGCTGCCATCCAGCCCGGGCTTGTGGCCGCGGCCATTTGCGATATGCAGGCGACTCAGTTCGTTGAAGGACCGAATCATTTCGGCGCAAAACTCTGGAGTGAGTGCTGCATCGAACGTTTGAATGCAGCTTTCGAGCGTCAGTGCTGCGGGCGCGATTACGGGTTCAGGCCGCATATCCCCAACGGTCGATGATGGGTTTGAGGATCGGCAGAATCGGCTCGAGGTGAGCGCGATAGCGGCGCCAGCGATCAACACCCTTGTTGTTGAGCGGTTGCGTCACTTGCGCGTAGCTTGGCGTCGCAATATAGCCTTTCTTGCGCGCGTGTTCATGGAATGCGCGCATCGGGCCGATATCCGTAATGCCAATGAATTCTGCGATCGCGCGTGCCTTGCCGTCAAAATCGGCGAGCAGATCCTCATGCCGCAGCTCCAGCACATTGGGTGTCAGCGTAGCAGTGTTCTGGATCCAGCCATGCATCGCGTTGACATAACCGCGTGCCAATCGCTCGAGTGTCGAGCAGAGGATCATGTACGCTGGGGCGCCGAAGCTTTGCATGTAGCAGCTCAAAACGACATCGCAAGGATGGCGCTGCGCAAAGATGATGCTGGCATTGGGAAACAGCCGATAGATCAGTGGCAGGCGGAGCATGTTTGGCGGATTTTTGTCCACCAGACGCTCACCGGGTTCGAGCTTCACAGTCTTGTGCACCAGTGACCAATACCGTTCGCGCAACTCATCGCATTGCGATGCGCTCAGCCGCTGCAAGTCGTTCGGATAATGCAGCCCGAACGTTTCCATTTGCTGGGTGACTTGCTGCAGGAAAGGCTGCTCGTCCATGGCGCGAAGGCCGGGTGTTGCGTCGAGCATTTGTTCCAGCAAGGTAGTGCCGGAACGAGGAAAGCCCATGATGAATATGGGAGATTGCTGTGCTGTCGGAGCTGACATCTCCGGCCATTGCCGATAACTCTCGCCGCTGATCGGCTGCATGCCGGTCGTTAGCGGCTCGACGTCTGGCGCCAATAATTCCGGGGCCAACAAAACGGCTCTCTCCATCTGCTTGGCGTGGGCCTGACGCAACGCCTGCATTGCGCCGTCGCTGTCTCCCAGTTTGTCGCAGGTATTGGCCTGGGCAAAGAAATAGTCACTGCTAAGCTGCGCGCCCGGCGGCAGTTGCGCCAGCAGACTGCGTACTTTCTCAAAATCGTTTGCGCGGGCGGCGAGCAGCGTATGCGCGTTGACGATTTCACTGCGCAAATCAACCTCGCTGACAGTTTCAGCGAGCGGAAGCAATGGCAACAATGCCGCGGCTTCTTCGATACGATTCAAGCGTTCGTACAGCAGGATCAAGCGTACCTGTATCGGCGCTTTTTCGGAGGACGACTGCAATGCGCGAAGCAATACGCTTTCCGCTTCCGCGGTGCGACTGATGCTGGTAAATACCGATGCCAGAACCAATTGCTGTTGCAGCGTAAGTTGCGTCCACTGTTGCCACGTTTCTATCAACCGTGCGGCAGATTCCATATCCGTGCATTCGGCGCACGCCTTCGCCCCGTAAATATGCGCGACTACCAGCGTTGGATCGATCTCGCAGGCACGCAGAAAATAGGTTCGAGCGGCAGCGTAGTCGTCCTGCGCGTGCCACAAAAATCCAAGATTCACCAATATGTCGGTACTTTCGGGATCAAGCGCGAGAGCCGTACGATAGGCATTGTCGGCATTGTCGGCATTGTCGGCCTGTCCTTCCTCACGCAGGATCGTGCCAAGATTGTTCCAGTGCAGGCTGGATTGCGGGAATAAATGGGTAAGTTCGCGAAACACGTCCGCCGCTTCGGGCAAGCGATCTTGAACTTGCAAACTCATGCCGAGCAGTGTCAGTACGGTTTCATCTCCGCTTGTACGACCTAGATATTCAAGCGCCAGCCGTTCCGCAATCTGCGGCTGATTTTGCATGATGGCCTGGGAGATTTCATCGATGGTCGGCGGGGATGTCCGCATGATTGTTTATTTGATTGATTGATGGATTGGTTGCGGATTTTGCGTGAATTTCGGCGTGGCTTGGCTTGGCCGGAATATGACCCACCTTGACGGTGCGAAAGTTGCACACGCAGAGATTCGAGAATATTTCGCGTGCCGGATATTACCCTTAGGCGCAGTTCCAGGGCAAATCAACAGACTGGGCGATGGTGTCGCGATGTACGTTCAAGAACAAATATTTGAAACAAAAAAAAGCCGCGTGGCAAACGCCACGCGGCTTGATGTCACACAACTAGCCGGTTTTAGAACTTGACCGACAGACGAGCCCAGTAGAAGCGGCCCACGGTGTCGAACGTGTTCACGTCAACGTTGCCATTGAGCGAGTTGTTGTTGTAGACCTGCGCCGGCTGCTTGTTGCCGACGTTGTCGATACCCACATCGACGCGGGTATTGATCGGCTCAATGTTGTAGCCAAGCTGCACGTTGTTGTACACCGATGCGCCGTACTTCAGCTGGACTGCCGCAACACCACGGTCAGCCGAGATGTTGTACGCCGGATTGACGTAGCCGACGTTGTAGTTGCCGACATAACGCGAGGTGATCGACGCATCGAATGCGCCCATACGCCAGCCCAGGTTGGCCAGTGCTTTCCAGCGCGAGAAGTTGGCGTAGGTAATCGCCGATGCACCGGTGGAGTAGTGGCCGGCAAACTGCTGTACCAACGCGCCGGAACCCGGTGCGGTATCGTCCGAGAAGTTCTTCAGATACGTGGTCTGGAAACTCGCCGTGAAGTTACCAAACGCCGTTTCCGGCAGACGGTAGGTTGCGGCCAGATCCACGCCCGAGGTGTCGAGGCGACCGATGTTGCCGGTCGGCTCGGCGATCGAGGCGATCTGACCGGTGGCCGGATCACGCGTGATGAATTGGCAGGTCGAGGTCACATTGGTACCACCGAGGTAGCACAAGTTGACCGAGTTCGCGGCACTGATCTGGTTGATGTTGTTGTTCAGGTAGACGCGCCACAGATCGGTGCTGACCGACAGGCCCGGCAACCAATGCGGATCATAGACCACGCCGAAATCGAACGACTTGCCGAATTCCGGTTTCAGATCGACGCCCGCGAGCTGCGCGCCGGAAGTGACACCCGCGAACTGGCCGTTGCCGCCGGTCGGATAATGGAACTTGCCATCCGGGCTGAGCTGCGCAGCGCCAATACCTTTACAAACGGCAGAGTGCGCGGCAAGACCGCCCGCAGTAAGACCGTCGCAAGGATCGCTCAACTGCGGTGCATCGGAGCCATAACCGGCAAAGATGTTGCTGACGGTCGGGGCGCGGAACACCTTCGATACCGTACCACGCAACAGCACTTCTTCGATCGGACGATATTCGATCGCGGCCTTCCAGTTGTTGGTGCTACCGAAGTTGCTGTACTTGGAATAACGGTCCCCGAGGGTGAAGTTCAAGGCGCTGGCGAACGGCACATCCTTGAGGATCGGGATCAGCACTTCAGCGTAGACTTCCTTAACGTTGTAGCCACCCTGCAGGTTGGATACGCAACCCGAACCGATATCACAGTTGCCACCGGCATCCGGAATCTCGATCGAGTCAGCTTGGGTGTTGGTGTATTCCTTGCGATACGAACCACCGACGGCGAGCGCAACAGCGCCGGCCGGCAGGTTGAGCAGCGTACCGTTCGAGGACACGTTGACTGACTTTTCGCTGCTGAGGAAGTTGGTGAACGGATTGGAACTTGCACCGTTCAACGCTGCAATGGTATTCGGATCGAAGATGTTCAAGAAGTTGAACGGATTGCAACCGGCGATCGGACCACTGCCGCCCTTGGCAGGATCAGTGCCGCAGACAATCTTCGGGCTGGCAGCGGTACCCGAGTTGTACGATGGACCCGCGCCGGCATTCAGCTTGGACACATTCAGGTAACCGCTGGTAAGGGTCAGAACCTGGGTGTGGCCGTAGTCGAAGTTGGCATCCCACACCCAGCTCGAATCACCGAACGTACCGCGAAAGCCGGCAATGGCCTGATCGCTGGTGGAGGCATTGTGCGTTTCACGATTACCGAGCGACGTCAAACGGGCGCGGAAACGCGTGGCGGCCCCAGTGAGGTCGGCGCCGAACGGGTTATAGTAGCTATCTTTTGAAATCGTGAACGGCGCAGCGCGCGTATCGGCCGGGTACGGCGCGAGGGCCGAGTTGGCGACGGTCTTGTTGTGGTAGACCTCAAGATAAGTTTCGACGTTATCGGTGAGCTTGTAGTTGCCCATCACAAACGCGCTGGTGCGCTCCTGCTTAACCAACAACACGTTACCGACTGCCTGGAAGTTGAAGCCGTCTGCCGAGGTATAGCAGCGATAGTCACTCAGCGAGGTACCGACAGCACCCTGCTTGCGGGTGACGCTGGAGCAGCCGAACTGCGCCTTCAGATTGGCGGGCAGGACGATAAAGCCATTCGGGTTGGCGCTGGAACCGCCAGCCACAAACGGTTTGCCGTACTGATAATACACCGCGTGATCGGAAAATTTCCGATTGGCCGCAGGCACTGGCTCGCTCTTGTTGTAGTCGACGCCGGCCATGATGCTGCCTTTGTCGCTGGTCTGGCCAAAGCTGAAGTGATAACCCTGGCGCTCGCCGTCATCGTGATCGGAGATGCCGTAATCGGTGCTGAAATCCGCACCCTGGTAGTTCTTGCGCAGGATGAAGTTGACCACACCACCGATTGCATCCGAACCATAGGTCGCCGAGGCGCCGTCGGTCAGAACGTCGATACGCTCGACCACATTGGCCGGGATCGAGTTGACGTCGGCGTTATTGATGCGATGACCATCCACCAGCACCAGGGTGCGTGCCGCACCGAGGCCGCGCAGCGAAACACTGGCAGCGCCTGAACCACCGCCGTTGTTGACGCGACCGTTGGTCTGCTTGCCGGAAATGTTCGGCAAATCCTGAATCAGGTCACCCAGCGTCTGCTTGCCGGAGCGTTGAATGGCAGCCTTGTCGATCGTTACGACCGGGTTGGCTGTTTCCATGTCGACGCGGCGGATGTTCGAACCGGTAACCTCGATGGTTTCCAGCTTCGGACTATCTTTATTTGCATCCTGTGCGAACACAGGCAAGGCACTCATACCGGCAACGGCGGACACACCCATAAGGGCGAGGCGCACGGCCGTTGATAGCTCGTTATTCGTTAGTCTCATTTTACTCTCCAACGTCAGACTTATGACTAAATTCGGGACTAGTGTTCCCATCCTGGGACAGCCGCTACGGCTCACCGAAACCCTCGGTAGCGGACGATACTAGCAACAATCTTTTAACATGGGAACCCCTGCTGCCTTAACATGGAGGTCATTACTGAGGTATTACGGTCGGCAGAATAGCGTCAGATAACGGAAAGCACGCGCGTTACGTCGTAAGCGGGAAATTTGTAAATGCTCGGCCAGAATAAATGCCGGCCAGAAGATACTGCGGCGGCCAGAAGTTGCTGCGGCGGCCAGAGGCAATGCGAGGATTGCGCTGGGCAGGCACGTCGTAGTGTTAGCGAGAACATTTTGATTCGGCATAACCGGCGGCACTTTTGCAGTGGGCCGCGAGCCCCGGAGGAGGCCATGGATTCAATCCACGTTGCGGATTAGAGATCCTGGTGATACTGCACGTAAGGCATGCGTGCTTGTGTTGCATCAGGATCGCGCGCGGCGGGGGCAAGCGATAACGGTGGGGTGCCGCTGGACCACAGATTTTGCGTGCCGATGCTGAGTTGGCCCTGCCAAGGTGTACGCCAGGACACACCCAAGTCGACAGCGGAGAAGTGCTGGCCGCTATTGCCCATAGCAGCAGGCGATATCACACGACCGATGAGCACGCCGCTGAGCGCGCCATGACTCAGGCCAAGACTGAGCGCGGCCTGATTAAAAGTCAGTTCGGGATTGAATCCCAACGCGTTGATCTGGATCCGGCTCAAGCTGGCGCCGATATCGATATTGTCTTCCATGCTCGGCCACCAATGCGCATGCGCAGCGAGCGTGGAGCCCAGTCCAGACGTATAGCCCGCGGTTCCGGGCACAATAATATTCGGCAAGGCGGAGGCGATCGGATCATCCGTAACCGGACCAAACAGGTCGGCTGCGGCGGACACGATATGCGAAAAGGGCGCGCTGGCACCGTTGAGCCAGGACATGTTGTAAGTAATGTCGAGACCGAAATTGCTGTTGTTGGACCAGCCGGCACCGATGGCGGCATTGTATTCGCTGGCGATCACCGGGGGATTGCTGCCGCCGATCGCGGATGCCCAGCAGGGCAGGCCGAGTGTCGAATTGGCGCCAGGAAGACACGAAACTTCGAGGCTGGTGGCCGTGGTCGGCGTAGTCAGCAAACGTTCGCCGAGCCCGATATTCACGTTGTAGTTGTAGTTTTCACCGAGGCGCAAGCCAATATTGCCACTGACCGCACCGGTAATATCGACCAGACGCCAATCGGTTGGTGCGCCGATCTGTGGTGACGCAGGACGCAGCGGCCCGCTGCTCGGCGTCGACAATGCCACCAGTGCGAGCAAGCGACCGTCCTGGGAGCGGAACACCGGCATGAGTTGCGGTGCGCCGTTGCTATTCGGGGTGGTATTTGCCGCGCGCAAAACATCGGCGATATTCAGCGAGTAGGCGGGTGTTGTCTCGCCGCGCGATGGCACAGGCGCATTCTGCGCGTGGGATACCCACGGCAGCAAGCCAAGCATCAAGCTGGTGACGAGAAAACGACGCATAACACCCATCTAACTTTATTCGTGCGTTGCTGAGACTGTTCGGCGCCGATCAAGTTCCACCAGCGCGACCCCTTACAAACGCCTATTTTGGCTGCGAGTATAACTGAATTCCAATTAAAATTTAACAAGTTCGTGTAAAAACTGTTGTGCGGTTACTCACGGTTATTGATTGGTACGCGGGGCCGGCGCCGCTGGTTGATTGCTGAACAGCAGTTCGATATCGACATTGTCGAAGCGATAGCTGGTATTGCAAAACTCGCAGATCACTTCCGCGGTGCCGTCTTCGCGCACCGCGGCCAGGGCTTCGTCGTGGCCGAGTGCGCGCAACATGCCGCCGACGCGCTCGCGCGAGCAACTGCAGCCGAAATGCAACGGACGCAGCGCTGACAGGCGCACGTCGTCCTCGTGAAACAGGCGTTGCAGTAAAATCTCGGCAGGCAGGCTGAGCAATTCCTCGGCACTCACTGTGGCCAGCAAATGAGTGACGCGGTTCCACGCATCGGCATCGACCACGGCGTCGTGACCGCCCGTGCTGGCGACCCGTTGCAACATGATGCCACCGCAGCGAATGCCGTCGCTGGCGAGCAAAAGACATGTTGGCAATTGTTCGGAACGATCGAAGTATTGCTCGAACGCGGCGGCGAGACTGGCATTTTCCTCGATCAAGACCAAGCCTTGCGAGCGCAACTGGCTGTCCGCGTGTTCAATCGTGATGGCCACGACCACGCCGCTGCTGCCGGCCGGAAAATCCGCGGCTACCTCGTTTTGCCAGCGCGCCAGCCCGCGCAACCTGCCTTCATGGGTACATTCGCTGAAAACCAGTGGCAGGGTTTCGCCGCCTTTGAGCTGGATCGACAACCGGCCCTGAAATTTGATATTGCCGGTGAACAAGGCGCTGGCGACCAGCGTTTCGGCAAGCACGCGCGCTACCGATGGCGGATAGTCGGCACGCTCGCGCACTTGGGTCCACGTGGATTCAAGCCGCACCAGGGCGCCGCTCACGCCTGCGCTCTCCAGCATGAACCGTTGCAGAAAATCAGAATGGTCGGCCATGGCTTATCCCGCATGCGCAAGTTGACCCCCATTGGTGGAGGTCGCGGCAAGGATTGCAAGTGCTCGCGGGACGTGGGCGACGATGCGATCATGCCGGCAACGTTAACAGCCCGATTATCTGCATGCGCTCGACATCATCCACCACTAACAAGCCGCGCGGCGCATGGCGGCGCATCTGGCGCTGGATCTGGCGCTTGCTGCTAACGTGGCTGCTGTTGACTTGGCTGGCAGTGTTGTTGTTGCGTTTTGTGCCGCCGCTTACCAGTTCGTTCATGCTTGGCCGCTGGATCCATGCGCACGCCGCTGGCGAGCGGGATTTTCATCTGCGTTACCAGTGGATTCCGTGGCAACAAGCGGGCAACGAATTGCCGATTGCGCTGGTTGCTTCCGAAGATCAGAAATTTCCGATCCACCACGGCTTCGACGTGCAGGCGATTCAAGAGGCGCTGGACGAAGCCGACGCCGGAGAAAAACTGCGTGGCGCCAGCACGATTTCGCAGCAGGTGGCGAAAAACCTGTTCCTCTGGGGCGGTCGCAGTTTTGTGCGCAAGGGGCTGGAGGGTTATTTCACTGTGCTGATCGAACTGTGCTGGCCGAAGCGCCGCATTCTTGAAATGTATCTGAACGTCGCTGAATTCGGTGACGGCATTTATGGTGCCGAGGCCGCCAGCCGGGTGTATTTCCACAAGCCTGCGAGCGCGCTGACAGCGCATGAAGCCGCATTGTTAACGGCACTTCTGCCGAATCCGCGGCACTATCATATCGATCCGCCGACGCCGTATGCACTGCGCCACGCCGCCTGGGTCGAACGCCAGGTGCATCAGCTGGGCGGGCCGGCGTATCTCGACCATTGAAGGCGATTTCTGGCCGTGGCTGGCTCCAGCGTGCCATGTCGGCGATAATGCGCGGCTCAGGCCTGGCGCCGCACACTCTTGAACAATCACTGCATGCGCGCACTCAGTCTGGCGCTTAACTTTACCCGCCGCGAAATCCGGAATCGCTATCTCGGCAGTTTCAGCGGTGGCCTGTGGGCATTGTTGCAGCCGTTGATGCAGCTGGCGGTCTACAGTTTTGTGTTCGTTTACATCTTCAAGGCCGGGCCGATTTTCAAGGCGGGCGCGCAGAACGCCGTGGCCACGGGTTTTGTTCCGTTTCTCGTGATGGGTTTGTGGCCATGGATCGCGTTCTCCGAAGCGATTACACGCAGCACCACCGTGTTGCCGGAAAACGCCGGTCTGATTGGCAAAGTGGCGCTACCGCGCGAAGTGCTGGTGATCGCCAGCGTCGGCGCGAGTCTTACCCTGCACCTGCTCGGCTTCATCGCGATTTGTATTGCGATGGCGCTGTGGGGCACGCCAATCACGTTGATGATGTTGCCGCTGGCGTTGCTGGTATATCTGCAGATGGCATTGCTCGCGCTGGGATTAGGATTTCTGTTTTCCGCACTGCAGGTTTTTGTGCGCGATCTCGGCCAGGTGCTGACGCAACTGATGATGCTGTGGCAGTTCACCTCGCCGATATTTTATCCGCGCGAAATCTTGCCGGAACCGTATCGCGACTGGATGGGCCTCAACCCGTTCACGTATTATCCGGAGCAGGTGCGCGCCTTGCTGCTTGGTTCGGAATCAATCGCTCCTGGCGCCTGTTTCGCGGCGCTGTTCGTAGCGCTCGCGGTGCTGGTTCTGGGCATTGTGGTATTTCGCCGGCTCGACTCGCATTTTGAGGATTTCCTGTGAACACGCCGTCAGCGAAAACCGGCTTGCTGGTGCAGGCGCATGGCCTCGGCAAATCGTATCCCAAGGTTTTTCATCGCAGCGATCGCCTGCGCGCCTTGCTGCGCTTGTTGGCCGGGCGCCGCGAGGTCGATGCGACTACGGTATTGCACGATATCAATCTCGAAGTGTGGCGCGGACAATCGGTTGGCTTGATCGGGGAAAACGGTGCCGGCAAATCGACTTTGCTGAAACTGATTTCCGGTGTGCTCACGCCGAGCACCGGCAATGTCAAAGTGCATGGGCGCATCGGCGCGCTGCTCGAACTCGGCGCGGGGTTTCATCCCGAATACAGCGGCCGCGAAAACATTGCGATGAGCGCCGCGCTGTATGGTTTGAGCAGAGACGAAATCCGCCTGCGTCTGCCAGAAATCATCGCGTTCGCCGACATCGGCCATTACATCGACGAGCCGGTCAAGCACTATTCGTCCGGCATGGTGGTGCGGCTCGGATTCGCAGTTGTTGCGGCGACACGGCCTGATTTGCTGATCACCGACGAAGTGCTGGCTGTGGGCGATGAATCGTTCCAGAAAAAATGCGTGCGCTGGATCGAGGAATATCTCGAAACCGGCGGCACCTTGCTGCTGGTTTCGCATAGCATGTATCACATCCAGAAACTGTGTAAGCACGCGATCTGGCTGAAGGGCGGCGTGATCTCCGCGCAAGGCGATGTGTTCGATGTGACCCAGGCGTATCTGTCTTATCACGAGCGCAAAAACACCACCCAGGCGCCGCAGCGCGCCGCGGTCGAAGCGCAAGGCATGGAATTTCATTTGCTCGATGTCTGGCTCAATGACGAGTCGCACGAGATACCGCTGTTGCTCGAACACGGCGACGAATTGCGCATCCGTACCAGTGTGCGTTCGCGCGATGGCCGCACACCGGTGGTTATGCTCGGCATCGTGCGCGCTGATAGCACGCCAGTGTACGGCGTCAGCTCCGACATGGACGGCGCCGAAGTGACTTTGCAATCGTCCGGTATCTACATGGCCGAGGTGCATTTTCCCGCGCTGTGTCTGCTGCCCGGCGGCTATACCGTGCGCATGCATGCGCTGGATACCGAAGGCGTGCGCCTGTTCGATACGATCGAGCGCGGCCTGACGATCCGCGGCAATTCGCGCGAACTCGGCATGGTACGTTTGCCGCACCGCTGGATCGCGCCAGACTTACTGCCGAGCGCGTCCGATCCCCACGCCGACCTATCGCCATGAGTGACGCGAAAGCGCCCGCACTCGAATTCACTGGCGAACGTTTCACGCCGGAATGTTCGCGCGAGATCTGGTACGAACACTGGCATCGTTACGTATTCGCGCGCGGCCTCGTCACGGGCAAGCGCGTGCTCGATGCAGCCTGCGGCGAAGGATACGGCTCGGCGATGCTCGCCACCAACGCGCAATCCGTGCTCGGTGTAGATATCGCAACCAGTGCGGTGGCGCATGCGCAGTCGCGTTATGGTGCGCAGACAAACCTGCGTTTTGCGCAAGGTGATGCCACCGCGCTGGATTTTCCGGCGGCTTCTTTCGATGTGGTGACGTCGTTTGAAACGCTTGAACATGTGCATGCCCACGATGAACTCGTGGCAGGATTTGCACGAGCCTTGACCGACGACGGTTTGCTGCTGATTTCCTCGCCGGACAAACTTGCCTACAGCGATATTTCCGGATTCCGCAACGAGTTCCACGTGCGCGAACTGTACCGCGATGAATTGCTGGCTTTGTTGCACCGGCATTTTCCGTCGGTGCGTTTGTACGGCCAGAAATTGTTGTTCCAGTCGGTGCTCTGGGCGCTGGATGAAGACGATGCAAACGCCCCGGGATACGTTGCCGGTACGGCTGCACAGGATGGCGCGAGCATCAGCAACAATCTCGACTATGCACCGCTGTATTTCATCGCCGTATGCAGCAAACGCGAGCTACCCCGGTCATTGCCCGGTCTGGCGGTATTCGGCGATCGCGAAGAATCGGTATACGCGCATTACAATCACGAAGTACGCAAGAACATGGCTGCAGGCGGGCGCATCGTCGAGCTCGAAGCCGAGCTCGATACGCTGCGAAACGAAACCGCAAAGGTGCACGTAGCGCAGCCGATAAGCACGGAACCACCAGCCGCCGGCAGCAGCAAAGAACCGCGCCCGTGGTGGCGTCGCTGGCGCTAGTCGCCGGTATTCAGACCGTACAAATTTCATGGAAAAGAACGTGGATTATCAAATCAATTATGGTGCGGTTCCGCTCGGCGCAACCGCCGCGGTGCGGCCGGATCCGAATGCGCCGCTATATGCCTCGGTGGATGGTTTTGTTGCCTCGCTGTCGTCCAGCGAATGTGTGTTCATGGCCAAGCGCGATGGCGAGCCGCATGTCATGACCTTCCAGGTTTTACAGGCGATGGATCAGTGCCGCGAATTCCGCACACTGGACGAACACATCGCGCGCATTCTGACCACGATTCCGAATCTCGGCAATCAGCGCGAAGGCATGCAGCGCGTACTCGAAAGCCTTATCAAGCGCGGCCTGATGGTCGCGGAAAAGGATTTCATCACCGAGCTTGCGAACGTCGCGCCACGCGTGCAGGCACCGTTGCGGGCGATCTTCATTCGCGCCTGCGATCGACCGGCGCAGCTCGAACGCTTGCTGATTTCCCTGACCGATTACGAGCGGCGTTTCCGCGCGGGCCGGCAGTACGTTTTGCTCGACGATTCGGTCGACGAAAAAAACATCAATCGCCAGCGCGATCTGTTGCGTGAGTTCGCGCGCAGCACCGGTTGCAAGGTCAGCCATATCGGCGCGGGCGAGCGACGCAAACTAGCCGAGCGTCTGCAAAAGGCGTTGCCGCAAAGTCGTGCGATTCTGCCGCATTTGTTCGAGCGCGGAACGGAGCAGCGTTTTGGTGGCGGTCGCGGCTGGAATCTGGCGCTGTTGTTGTCGGCTGGCGCGCGCATGGCTCTGCTTGACGAAGATCAGCGCCTGCCGTTGCGGCGGTTCGAGAGCGCGCGTAGCGGACTCGATCCCGATCCGAACGGCAAATCCTTCGCGCGCTTCTATCGCAACTTCGACGGCGCGCAAGGCGCCGGCGAAGAAGTCACCGACGATCCGTTCGCCTTGCACCTCGAAGCCTGCGGCCAGTCGCTCGGCGCGCTCAGTGCCAATGAGGCGTTTCGCCTCGATCATCAGGCGCTGCGCGGCTTGAATCTGAGTCGCCTGAATCTGCTCTCGCCGGAAGCGCACGTGATCAGCACGCTGCAAGGCACGTATGGTGCATCGCGCACCGAATCGGGGGCATGGATGTATCAGATCGATGCCGAAAGTCGCGCCGATTTCTGGCGCGATCGCGACAGTTATCTGCGCAATGTCGAATCGCGCAATCTCTGGTACGGCGTGCCGCAGGCGCGCGTGTCGAGCGCGGTATTTTTCTCGCCGTTCGTGTTCGACAACAGTCTGATGTTGCCGTGTACCAATCCGCTGGGGCGTGGCGAAGACGGGCTGTTCAGCGTTGGTACCAGCTTTTGTCATCCCGATTCGGTGGTAATGGAATTGCCGGTATCGATCGGCCATGTGCAGGAATCGGAACGCACGCGCTCCGATAAAACCATGCAGGCGCATACGCCGCGTTTCAATCATTTTCTGTGCGATTTCATCCAGCGACAGGTGCCGAGTCATCGTGCTGGCGATCCGGGCCAGCGCATGCATCTGTTGGCTGAAGTTTTGCGCGATCTTGCCAGTGCGACCGAGCGCGAAAGAGTGGCGCATCTGCGCGAATATCTGAGTTTTGCGCGCGCCGATCTGATCGAGCGACTGCAGCAACAACTCGAAGGCGCGAAGGATGCGCCGGTGTATTGGGAAGCCGACATGCGCGCCATCGTCCAGGCGAATGGCAAGGCGCTGACAACCAAATCGGCGCCGCGTCTGGCCGACTGGGCGGATGCCAGCAGCGAGCGCGATTGTGCCGATGCACTAAGCAACGAATTGCGCCAGCTCGCCGATGCGTACGCGGTATGGCCGGCGTTGTGGCAACACGCGCACGAGCAAGGCGACAAGTTGCTCGCCGGATTGTGATCGCGGCGCGCGCGGTCGACTCGGCGATGAATTTTTTCGGACCGCATCCATGCCTGCGCTGACCAGCGTCATCATCGTTGCTGCCGACAGTGGCGCCACGCTCGAAGCGTGTGTCGCGCAGGTGCTGACGAGTTCCGCACCGTTCGAACTCATCATCGCCGACAACGCCTCCGCGGACGGCGCGATCGCGCGATTGCAGCAGCGCTTGGTCGCCGACGATCGCCTGCGGATTTTACGCAACGAGAAAAACCTCGGCTTCGGTCCGGCCTGCAATCTCGCGGCGCAGCAAGCTCGCGGCGATGCCGTGCTTTTTCTCAATCCGGATTGTTTTATCGAGGCCAACAGCATCGCGAGACTACGCGATTTATTGGCCCAGCAAAACGATGTGGGACTGATCGGTGTCTGCATCTGCGAACCCGATGGCCGACCGGCGCGCGCGATCCGTCGTCGCGATCCGCTGCTGCGTCGTGCACTGATGAGTTTCAGTGGATTGTCGCATTGGGAAAATCGCTGGCCAGTTTTGCAGGGTGTCGAAATGCCGCCGTTCGTGTCGACGCAAAATGCGCCTGTCGAAAATGTCGAAGCGGTGTCCGGTGCGTTGATGTTGCTGCCGCGCGGCGTCTTCGAAAAAATTGGCGGATTCGATCCGGAATATTTTCTGCATTGCGAAGATTTGGACTTGTGTCGCCGCGTGCGCGATGCCGGTTATCGGGTGTTGTTTGCAGGCGATGTGCGCGTCGTCCATCGCCAGGGCAGTTCGAGCCGGCATCGTCCGATATTTGTCGCACGACACAAACATCGCTGCATGTGGCTGTGGTTTCGCAAGTTCGATCCGGCGGCGCGGAATCCGATATTGCGCGCTATCGTCGGGCTCGGTATCTGGGCGCATTTTGCGATCGTATGGCCGCGGCTGCTGTTCTCGCTGTGGCGCCATCGGCGCGCCGCTTGAGTGGATTTCTCAACGTCTGCAGCGTAGCGTTGGCGGACACAAACCTGCGGAGAAAAACACGGTGATTCGCGAAATTCTCAAGATGGGCGATCCGCGTTTGTTGCGGATCGCCGAGCCGGTAACACACTTCGATACGCCGGAACTGCACGCGTTGCTGCAGGACATGTTCGATACCATGCGCGCGGCGAACGGCGCGGGTTTGGCGGCGCCGCAAATCGGCGTCGATCTGCAAGTCGTGGTCTTCGGTTTCGAGCACAACGAGCGTTATCCCGACGCGCCGCCGGTGCCGCGAACGGTGCTGTTGAATCCGCAGATTACGCCGGTTTGCGAACTCATGCTGGAAGGCTGGGAAGGCTGCCTGTCGGTGCCGGGATTGCGCGGTGTAGTCAGTCGTCACGCGCAGATCCATTACCGCGGTCTCGATCAGTTCGGCGCGCCGATCGATCGTGTTGCCGACGATTTTCATGCGCGCGTCGTGCAGCACGAATGCGATCATCTGATCGGCATACTTTATCCGATGCGCATTACCGATTTTTCGCGGTTCGGATTCACCGAAGTGTTGTTTCCTGGGGTGGCCGTAGCGGACGATTGAAGGTCGATCATGCTGTTCGCACGTGGCGGGCAGCTTGGTTTTCCGAAGCAACAAAAGCGCCCGTCAATCCCGCGAAGGCTAGGAGCCAGGTTGGCTTTTTTCCGCACGATCACGACGGATCCCAGCCTTCGCTGGGATGACGAGCATTAAGAGTGTTCGGCCCAATTGGACTTCGCGCGAATATCCGTTTCCCGTACCCGCAACCTCAAACCAGCTTGCGGTACTTGATGCGGTGCGGCTGGTCGGCATCGGTGCCGAGACGGCGCTTTTTGTCCGCTTCGTATTCGCTGTAGTTGCCCGGGAAAAATTCGACGTGCGAATCGCCCTCGAACGCAAGAATGTGCGTGGCGATGCGATCCATGAACCAGCGATCATGCGAGATCACCACGGCGCAACCCGGGAATTCGAGCATTGCGTCTTCGAGCGCGCGCAGGGTTTCCACGTCGAGATCGTTCGATGGTTCATCGAGCAGCAAAACGTTACCGCCGCTCAGCAGCGTTTTGGCGAGATGCAAACGGCCGCGTTCACCGCCGGAGAGTTGGCCGACGATCTTCTGCTGGTCCGCGCCCTTGAAGTTGAAACGGCCGATGTAGGCGCGCGACTGGGTTTCGTATTTGCCGATGGTGATGATCTCTGCGCCGCCGGAAATTTCCTTCCATACGGTGTTCTCGGCATTCAGCGAATCGCGCGACTGGTCGACGTAGGCGAGCTTAACACTCTGGCCCATCGTGATCTCGCCGGAATCGGGTTTTTCGCTGCCGATCATCATGCGAAACAAGGTGGATTTGCCGGCGCCGTTCGGCCCGATGATGCCGATGATCGCGCCCGGCGGAATCTTGAAACTGAGATCGTCGATCAGCACACGATCGCCGAACGATTTGGTCACGTTCTTGAACTCGATCACGTTGTCGCCGAGGCGCTCGCCCGGCGGAATGTAAATTTCGTTGGTTTCGTTGCGTTTCTGGTAGTCCTGCGAGTTCAGTTCCTCGAAACGCGCCAAGCGCGCGCGGTTTTTTGAACGACCGCCCTTGGCGTTCGAGCGCACCCATTCGAGTTCGTGCTTGAGCGCTTTCTGGCGTGCCGATTCGCCGGATTCTTCCTGCTTCAGGCGGTCGCCTTTCTGCTCCAGCCACGAGGTGTAATTGCCTTTCCACGGAATGCCGCGACCGCGATCGAGTTCGAGAATCCATTCAGCCGCGTTGTCAAGGAAATAGCGATCATGTGTGACCGCGACCACGGTGCCCGGATAACTCTGCAAAAAGTGTTCGAGCCATGCCACCGATTCGGCATCGAGATGGTTGGTCGGTTCGTCAAGCAGCAGCATGTCGGGTTTCGACAACAGCAGGCGGCACAACGCGACACGGCGTTTTTCACCGCCGGACAAATTGCCGACCTTGGCATCCCACGGTGGCAGACGCAGCGCATCGGCGGCGATTTCCAGGGTGCGATCCAGGTTGTGCCCATCGCTCGCGGCGATGATGCCTTCGAGCCGCGCCTGTTCGGCGGCGAGCTTGTCGAAATCGGCGTTCTCATCCGAATACGCGGCGTAGACTTTTTCCAGATCCACCTGCGCCTGCATTACCTCGGCCACGCCTTCCTCGACGATCTCGCGCACGGTCTTCTCGGAATCGACCAGCGGTTCCTGTGCGAGATAACCGATCTTGGTGCCGGGCTGCGGCCGTGCTTCGCCATTGAACTCGGTATCGACGCCAGCCATGATGCGCAGCACGGTGGATTTGCCCGAGCCGTTCAGGCCGAGCAGACCGATCTTTGCGCCCGGGAAAAAGCTCAGCGAAATATCCTTGATGATCTCGCGCTTGGGCGGCACGGTCTTGCTTACGCCGATCATGGTGTAGATGTATTGCATGGATAATCCTGCGCGAGGCGGAAAAGGGAAGCCGCGCATTATCCTTGATGCAGCGCAACGGCGCTATCGCTGTTATCGCGTTGTCGGCCCCGCCAACATGCCGGCAGTAGGATGGGCTTGACGAAAGCGGTAATATGAAGGGCTTTCCCGTTTCATTCCACGCCTGCCTGAGGATTTCACCGATGTTTGCTGCCGATATGCGTATTGCCGGATATGACGACGAACTGGCCAAGGCCATCACCGACGAGCGCCAGCGCCAGGAAGATCATGTCGAACTGATCGCCTCGGAGAACTACGCCAGCCCGCGCGTGATGGAAGCGCAAGGTAGCGTGCTGACCAACAAATACGCCGAAGGTTATCCGGGCAAACGGTATTACGGCGGTTGCGAATATGTCGATGTGGCTGAAAAACTCGCGATCGCGCGGCTCAAGCAATTGTTCGGCGCGAGCTATGCAAATGTGCAGCCGCATTCGGGCTCGCAGGCGAATCAAGCCGTGTACCTCGCGCTGTTGCAGCCCGGCGATACGATCCTCGGCATGTCGCTTGCGCACGGCGGCCATCTCACCCACGGCGCCAAGGTGAATATTTCCGGCAAGCTGTTCCACGCGGTGCAGTACGGCGTCAACGAACATGGCCTGATCGATTACGACGAGATCGAACGTCTCGCCATCGAACACAAACCGAAGATGCTGATCGGTGGTTTCAGCGCGTATTCGCAGCTGATGGACTGGGCACGTTTCCGCGCGATCGCCGACAAGGTTGGCGCGTATCTGTTCGTCGACATGGCGCATGTCGCCGGCCTGGTCGCGGCGGGCGTGTATCCGAATCCGGTGCCGCACGCGCATATCGTCACTTCGACCACACACAAAACCTTGCGCGGCCCGCGCGGCGGTTTCATCGTTGCCAACGCGAGCGTGGAACTCGAGAAAAAGCTGCAGTCGATTGTCTTCCCCGGTATCCAGGGCGGTCCGCTCATGCACGTCATCGCGGCCAAGGCCGTGGCGTTCAAGGAGGCGCTCGAACCCGCGTTCAAGACCTACCAGCAGCAGGTGGTGAAGAACGCCAAGGCGATGGCGGAAACCTTCATGGCGCGCGGTTACAAGATTGTGTCCGGCGGCACCGAAAATCACCTGATGCTGATCGACATGATCGGTCGCGATATCACCGGCAAGGATGCCGAAGCCGCACTCGGCAACGCACACATCACGGTCAACAAGAACGCCGTGCCGAACGATCCGCGCTCGCCATTCATCACCTCCGGCCTGCGTATCGGCACACCGGCGGTGACCACGCGCGGTTATCTCGAAGCGGATTGCATTGAGTTGACGAACTGGATCTGCGATGTGCTCGATGCGACCGGCGATGCGACGGTGATCGCCCGCGTGCGCGAGAACGTTACGGCGCAGTGCCGCAAGTTTCCGGTGTACGGCTAAAGCGGAAACGCGAGAGCAAACGTCGCAAATGCGAGCGGAAATGCAGAAAATGCCTAACAAAAAAAATACGCCATCATTCCCGCGCCGGCTAGAATCCCGTTCTCTTTTTCGGTTCCTCAAGAACTGGATTCTAGCGGGCGCGGAAATGACGAACCAAGAGCTGCATTTTCGTCTGCACACACCGACCTGATGCATTGCCCCTTCTGCCAGCACGAAGACACGCGTGTGATCGACTCGCGCGTTTCCGAAGACGGTACGACGATTCGCCGCCGGCGTGAATGCGAGAAGTGTAGCGAACGTTTCAACACCTTCGAGACCGCCGAAATAAAATTGCCGGCTCTCGTGAAAAGCGATGGCCGGCGCGAGGCGTTCGACGAACGCAAGCTGCGTATCGGCCTCGAACGCGCGTTGCAAAAACGTCCGGTCAGCAGCGATGCGGTCGATAATGTGTTGCGCGAAGTGGTGCGTCAGTTGCGCGGCGTGAACGAGCGCGAAGTGCCGTCGCGCCGCGTCGGCGAATGGGTGATGGACGAACTCAAGCGCCTCGATCAGGTCGCCTACGTGCGTTTCGCGTCGGTGTATCGGCGCTTCGAGGACGTGCAGGCGTTCCGCAAAGAAATCGAAAAACTCGAACGCGATCTGCCCGAGATCGAAGGCCTGCAATTGCCGTTGCTCGGCAATATGCAAAACATCACGCGCAAAGTCTGATCTGGCGCATGCCCGTGGCACCGCTCAGCGACGAAAAAATCGTCGACTCTTGGAATACCAATGCTAACGCGTGGGGCGAGGCAATCCGCACCGGGCAGATCGAGAGTCGCACTCTCGTCACCAATCAGGCGATTATCGATGCCGTGCTCAGGCACGCGGCGACTTCGGTACTCGACCTCGGTTGCGGCGAGGGCTGGCTTGCACGTCAACTCGCGGCGCGTGGCAAAAATGTCCTCGGTGTCGATGCGGTGCCGGCGTTGATCGAACAAGCGCGTCGCGCTGGCGGACGATTCGAGGTGATGTCGTACGCAGACATCGCTGTCGGAAAACTTCACGAGCGCTTCGACTTGATTGTCGCGAATTTCTCGCTGCTGGGCGAAGATGCAGTGACGCAATTATTCGCCGCCATACCGAGGCTGCTGAATCCGCGTGGTGTATTCATCGCGCAGACCATGCATCCGCTGCAAGCCTGCGGTGAATTGCCGTATGTCGAGGGCTGGCGCGCCGGTTCGTGGTCCGGGTTCAATAGTGATTTCAGCGACCCGGCGCCGTGGTATTTCCGCACGCTGGCATCGTGGGTGAAGCTGTTTGTCGCGTACGGCTTTGAACTGATCGAGCTGAACGAACCGCTACATCCGAACAGCGAAAAACCCGCATCGGTGATTTTTGTCGGCAAGCGTTCAGACAGTTGACGACAAGATCGCAGCATGCCCGGCAGCGCAGAGAGCATCCTGCGAATGTGCCGGACATGGCGACAAAAAAGTCGCGCAGGTCGAACGGATTTTGGCAAGCTGGGCATCGTTGCGGTTGACGCTATGCCATGCAGGCGACACTATCCGTTCGGGGATATTCAACTTCGCAAATCTTGAGGGGAAGCTTATGTTTTTGCGTGCAGTAATGGCGGTTTTCGTAGTCGCAACATTGAGTGTGGCGGTGCCCGCGCACGCGCGGCATGATGACGACAGCATCGAATGCCGATCGAGCGGCTACAAGTACAACGAGTGCGAAGCACCATTTCGTCATCCGCAGCTCGTGCAACAAATTTCCGACAGCGAGTGTGTGGTCAACAAAAACTGGGGTTACAACCGCGATACCGGATCGATCTGGGTATCCGACGGTTGTTCGGGCGTATTCGCCGATAGTCGCGGTCAGGATTCGCGAAACGATCGCGACGACCGTTATTCCGACCGCGACCGTCGCGACGACGGCAATGATCGCGACGACCGCAACGATCGTTCGCGCGAAGAAGTCGTCGAATGCCGCAGCAGCGGTTATGCCTTCGCCCGTTGTGATGTCAGCTGGCGCCGCGCGCGTTTGATCGAGCAATTGTCCGGCACGCGTTGTAACGAAGGGGAAAACTGGGGAATCGACCGCGACGGTTTGTGGGTTGACAAGGGCTGCGGCGGACGCTTCGCCGGGCACTAAATCGCGCGTCGTTTCGACAGTGATATAACCGTGTTCAGCGCCATCGATCATCAGCATATGGCGCACGCGTTGCGCTTGGCCGAGTATGGTTTGTATACGACTGCGCCAAATCCGCGCGTCGGTTGTGTAATCGCGCATGGCGATGAAATCGTCGGCAGCGGCTGGCATCGGCGCGCCGGCGAGGCGCATGCGGAAGTGTTTGCGTTGCGCGAGGCGGCGGCGCGTGCGAGTGGCGCCACCGCGTATGTGACGCTCGAACCCTGCGCCCATCACGGCCGTACGCCGCCATGTGCGGATGCGCTTGTCGACGCGGGCGTGGCGCGCGTGGTGATCGCAACGGACGATCCGTTTGCCGCCGTCGCCGGACGCGGCATTGCCCGCTTGCGCGATGCCGGAATCACGGTCGATATCGGCGTATTGCGCGAACACGCGTGCGAACTCAATCGCGGATTTTTCTCACGTATCCAGCGCCGTCGACCATGGCTGCGAGTCAAGCTTGCGATGAGTCTGGATGGTCGCACCGCGCTCGCGAACGGCCAGTCACAATGGATCACCGGCGCGTCCGCGCGTGCGGATGTACAACACTGGCGCGCGCGATCTTCGGCAATCCTCACCGGTAGCGGCACGGCACTCGCCGACAATCCGCGGCTGACTGTGCGTTTGCCCGATGCGACCGCGTTTCAAGCACCGCTGCGTGTGTTGCTCGACAGCGATTTGCATGTGTCGAAGGCGACCCATCTATTCGATGGCAGCGCGCCGACCTTGGTTTATCACGATGCGACGCCGGCGCAATTATCGATGCCAGCTTCAGCGGGTCGATCAAGCGTCGAATATCAACGCCTCGAACGTACGGATGACGGCCGGCTCTCCCTGCCTGCGTTGCTGCAAGATCTCGCCGCGCGCGAAATCAACGAACTGCATGTCGAAGCCGGCGCAACGTTGAGCGGCGCATTGATCGCGGCTAATCTGGTCGACGAATTGTTGCTGTATATTGCGCCCTGCCTGCTCGGCGACAGCGCGCGGCCGCTGCTGGTTTTGCCGGAATTGCAGACGATCGGCGATCGCAGCACGTGGCGCACGCTTGAACAACGCCAGTTTGGCCCCGATATGCGTTGGTTGCTTCGTCCGAATTTCTAGAATCTCTGCGTATGTTCACCGGCATCATCCAAACCTTGGGGCGCATTACGCGCACCGATCCGCGCGGCGGCGACCTGCGCCTGAGCATCCATGCGCCTGCGCTGGATTTTTCTGACGTGCGCATTGGCGACAGCATCGCGGTATCGGGCGTATGCCTGACTGTGGTCGCGCTCGATGCGGCGGCGTTCGCGGCGGATGTCTCGAACGAAACACTCGCTTGCACCACGCTCGGCGCGCTTGCTTCGGGTGCTGCGGTGAATCTCGAAAAAGCGCTGCGTCTGGCCGATCGGCTCGGTGGTCATCTGGTGTCGGGGCATGTCGATGGTGTCGGCAAAGTGGTCGCCGTGCACGCCGATGGACGCTCGCAACGCTGGACCTTCGACGCGCCACAGGAAATTGCGCGCTACATCGCCGCCAAAGGTTCGATCTGCGTCGAAGGCGTCAGCCTGACCGTGAACGATGTGCAGGGAACGCGTTTCGGTGTGAACTTGATTCCGCACACGCAGGAGCAGACGACCTTCCATGCCCTGCGTGTCGGTTCGGCGGTGAATCTCGAAGTCGACCTGATCGCACGTTATGTCGAGCGCTTGCACAGCATGCCGGCCGATTTGCCGGATCATACGAGCATTGTCGATGCAGAATTTTTGCGTCAACACGGTTTTGCCTGAGATTGGCGCATGGTTTTTCGATTTCGATTTCGACAATCAAAAAATCAAGAAATAAATCTACGAAAACATAAAAAATAGCCGTCATTCCAGCCTGCGCCGGGATGATGCCAGTTTGAGATGACGGGGCAAGTTTTTCATAGACTTGACCGCGCCGACCACGCCCACAAAAAAAACGGATCACCGCATGGCCTTCAACACCATTCCCGAAATTCTCGATGACATCCGCGCCGGGCGCATGGTCGTAATTCTCGATGACGAAGACCGCGAGAACGAAGGTGACCTGGTCATGGCCGCATCCATGGTGCGGCCCGAGGACATCAACTTCATGGCGCGTTACGGTCGCGGCCTGATCTGCCTGCCGCTGACCAAACAGCGTTGCGAACAACTGCGTCTGCCGCTGATGGTCAGCGACAATCGCTC
>JAYVLO010000177.1:0-59635 GCA_043759455.1 Pseudolysobacter sp. | reverse complement strand
GCTGCATCAGTTTGCGCACGCGCTCCTTGCCCACGCGCACGCGATCTTGCTGCAGGTGTCGCCATACGCGCGGCCAGCCATATTCGCCTTTGCTCTCGCGCTGTGCAGCGCGAATATGCACCAGCACCGCCGCGTCAGGCAGTCGCGCTATCTCCATCTGCTCGGTACTGACCGGCTTGGCTTCGCTCCCCTTCAGGCGACCTTGGCGATCGGCCTTCGTCCAGTGAGGAAAGCGACGAGACGCCCCACAGACAACCCATGTATCGTGGCGAGGCGGATTAAATAGGAGCTTAGGCTTGCGATATCAACCGGAGGTTAGGAAATCACTAGCCGCCTGTAATTTTTCGCTCATTATTTTCTGGAGCCGTGAGTGTTGCTAGCGCGAATATTCCTGACGTTTGTGATTTTCTTTGGTGCATCGATCGCATCAGCGGAGATAGTGGAGCGTCATGTCAGTAGCGCGGAATTACGTGCGGAGAAACACGGTCGTGTCGTCGACGCGGACACCGGTGCTGGTATCCCGGACGTAAAAATGATCGCGAATTGGCGAACGCGTTCGGACGGTGTGCCCGGTTTGGTTTCCGGCGGAATCTGGTGTGATCTGCAGACGATCGTCGCAACCGACGCCCAAGGTAACTACACCATTCCCGACGTATCCAGCCAACTTGATCTATCCGATCGCGGCACCGCGCACCACGTGACACGCATGGGGCCAGTGAATGTCACTCACGATGCAGATTGGCTTTTGATCGCGTTCAAGCCTGGCTATGTGCGCGCCGGTGACAAAGACAAATTGCGCGCGGCGAGTTTCGGCGAGTTGGGAGGCTTCGGTTGGGAAAGTGCTCCTGAAACTTCAGTGCTTCGGCAGGGCAAAGTCGAGATCAACCCGATAGCGATGCACAAGGAAGATCTCGCTCCCCCGAGTCTATGGGTTTATGACAGCAAAATTCTTGCTGGCGCGCGCTGCCGCGATCGCATGGCGCATGACATCGACCAGCCGGAAATGGCTGACATTGCCAAGACAATGGACGCCATCGTGCGGCCTCTTCCATGCACGATGCCGGCGGACACCGCACTGACTCCTATCGTGCGAAAGCTGTTTACCAGCCTCGTGAATGACAAGCGCTTTCTCGATCGTCTAACGGCGGCCTTGGGTAACCCTTGGGTGTGGGATGACAAAGATGTGCCGGCCGGAGTGTTGTGCCGCGCATTGACTGAACAGGGAACGGGACAATGAATGCAGCGATAAAGTGGGCGATGGTCACCGGATTATTCATCTCCGGATCGACAAGCAGATGACATTACGCCGCTGGGATACCGATTTGCGCCGGAGAAATACGTACTGCCCGAGGTGGATCCGAATCCGGATCAGGCCATCACGCGTGTCATGAATCACTTCTACGACCCGATCCATGATGTTGCCTTGAACAGTGGATGCGCGGTCTTTGGTTACAACGGCGTCTGCTCCAAATCCATCGACTGGGCGCTTCGGCTGCGTCAACAGCTTCGCCACATCACCTGTCGTCAACACAAGTCGGCGCAACCATTGCACCTACGCTGACGGCCGCGAGGACATGTGGCGCGCGCTTACCGGCGAGCGTGGTCGGGACACGCTGCCGTACACGGCTGCCGCTTACGCGGCTGATGCGCAAGAACGACTCAATCGCTGGACAACGACATTTCGTTCGCTCGGCGATGTAATCCATTTGTTGCAGAACGGCGCACAGCCGCAGCATGTTCGCAATGACGCCCATAGCCCCTTCACCAGCGGCGAACGTCAAGCGTATGAGAGGTATACCAGCGCGCGCGTTGTCGGCACTGGTGTAGCCAACGTCAACAGTTACGCCAGAGAATTTTTTGCTCAGCCGCAGCAGGTCTGCCGTATCCTAATTGTGACCAGCCCATACCCATCCACGTCGCTGCCATTCGTGATGTTCTCCGCGCCAGCGACGGCCACGGCGCGGCCAATACCGGAGTCTTGCTGCAGCGATGGTTAAACACCTGATAGCGCATTGCATGCTTCTCTGACAACAAACCGAAGCGTAACAACTCCGTCAGTCGCCGGCACACTCTGGCAGTCACGCTTTGCGTACTGCCACAGCGTGCATTCGACGGGCAACGACGGGACCCTGCGATCACGTTGAAAAATGCTGCACCGAGGAAAGCCGGGCGTACCACAGGCAGATCGGCCGCTCGCGGCCAAGCCTTGACGGGCGCCGCAAAACCCGAGATGGAGAACCTGCTCAGCGGCGATGCTGGGTTCCCGATTGTGTTGCACCCACAATCGATCATTCAACGCTGATCGGTGTCAGCGAAATCAAGTGCGCTTGCTGCCGAATCCGAGCAGCAATCCGCCGATTACGATAGCACCAACACCGACCCATATCGGCACGTTGACGGTTTCATGTTTTGTCACTGAGAGTTCGACCGGACCGACCTTGACCGGCGTCGTATCACGCGTGTAACCGAAGCCGCCGTAGATCAATCCAAGCGCGCCGCCAATGATCAGAACGATCGCAATAATTCGTGTGGCGTTCATTTTTTTCTTCCCCTGGGATGATGAATTTTCTTGCGCAAAAGCAACGAGAATATAGCCTATCGTTGCGTAAATTTTGTTATCGCCAAAAATGCTGATTACAACAAACCTTCGATCGGCAAAAATCGCAGCATGAAGACTTCAAAGCGTCGGGCTTTCGTCGCATCCGGCTCGGCACCGGCGCTTGTCGCGGTGCCATCCTCGCTCCACAACCACGTTATTTTCGCCGCGCGTGCATTCATTCCTGATTGACCTTGCAGTACGACATGAAACGCGTTTTCGGGCGCGCTGGCATCGTTGAAAAATTTCTTGACCGCTTGCGCCAGAGCCGGCGAATCGATGATCACGCCCATCTCGGTATTCAATAATTTCGAGCGTTGATCCATGTTCATCGAGCCGATGAAGACGTGCTCATTATCCACCACTACCGCCTTCGCATGCAGGCTCACACCGGATGACGTGCCGTGCGCGGTGGCAGATTGTTTTTCACCGGGTGCGGGGCGCAGCTCGTACAGCTGCACGCCGCCTTCGAGCAGTCGATGGCGGTATCTGGCGTAACCGGTATGCGCGGCGGGTTCGTCGGTGGCGGCCAGCGAATTGGTCAGTATTTTCGTGCTTACGCCGCGTTGCACGAGCGCGGAAAAAAACGTCGTTCCGCTGTCGCCTGGAACAAAATAAGGCGACATCACCAGCACTTCGCTTTGCGCGGCATCGATCATGCTTTTCAGTTTCGGCCCAATGCGTAACGCCGGATTGTCACCGCGCGCATCGATCTTTTCGGGCTGATCGGCAATTACTGTCGCCGCACCCCAGAACCATTCGCCGCGACGATCCGCAGTGGCTCCGTTCGGCAGTTCTTCGAGCGAGGCCTGGGCGTAGTCGGATTGTTCGAACGCGCGCGCGTCTGCCTTCAATACGATGCGCAATCGCGCCAGGTCAGCCGGTGTATCGCTGGTATTTTTATAGGCAGTGACCGGAAACGCGGCATCGCAATTCCAGTAGTCGTCAAAGATTTTCGAGGCATCTTTGACAGCAGGGCCGATCGCGACCAGATCGAGATCGCGGAAATTTGTTTCCTTGTCGGCGCCGAAGTAGTCATCACCGACATTGCGACCGCCGATGATCGCTGCGATGTTGTCGGCGATGAACGATTTATTGTGCATGCGTCGGTTCAGGCGTCGGCCTTCAAACGCAAATTGCGCGACCTTCGACAACATCGATGGCGCGCGCGTCTGGAACGGATTGAAGCGTCGCACCTCGATGTTCTCGTGGGCGTCGAGCGCATCAAGCAAGCGATCTTCATCGGTCAGATTCAGATCATCAAGCAGGATACGCACACGTACGCCGCGATCGGCTGCCGCCAGCACATGCTGGGCGATCAGGCGTCCGGTCGCATCGTTATGGAAAATGTAGTACTGCAGATCCAGCGAGTGTTGCGCATGGTCTGCCAGTGCCACGCGACTCATCAGCGCGTTGACATTGTTGCCGAGCAGACGAAACCCTGACTGCGCACCGTGACTCTTCAATTCATTCGAAATATACCGAGTCGTAGGTGTATCGACTATCGGCGGAAGCGCCGTCGAAGCTTGTTTGACAAAATTCGGACGCAGCGCCGAACATCCAACCGCGATCATCGCGACCAAGGTCGCGATGAACAGCTTGACGAAAATTCTCATGTGCGTTGAAGCGTGTCAGATCCGGCCCATCACCAGCAGCACCACCAGAATCAGCACCAGCGCGCCAAGCCCGCCGCTCGGGCCATAACCCCAGCTTCTGCTGTGCGACCAGCTCGGAATCGCGCCGACCAAAAGCAGGACCAGAACCACCAATAAAATTGTACCTAATGTCATGAGATTTCTCCTGTGTAGTTGCGGTACGCGGATTCGGATCAGCGATCCTCTGCGAGACGTTCTGCGTCTCACGCATCCGCACAATTATTGCTTTAACGTTCGCTGAAATTCTTGTGCCGATCAATTTCTGGCTAAAGCATTTGCCATCTGCAGGTGATGCTTGACCACCGGCAAAGTTTTTTGGGCAAAGGTCTTGATATCCTGGTTGGTCGCGTTGCCTTGGGTCTGTTCCAGCAACGTCGCCATCTTCTGGTGATCGCTGCGCATTGCATCGATATAGGCATGATCGAAATCGGCGCCCTGTTTGGTCGCCAGCCGGGCCTTCAATCGCACATGCTCGGCATCCATGTCGGTGGGCGTACGCAGATTTTCTTTCGCCGCGACCAAGGTCAACTCCTTATTATTGGCGGTGTGCGTATCGACCATTTCTTGCGCGAAACTTTTCACTGCTGGCGAGGCAGACGACACCAACGCCAACTGGCTGAGCTCCACTTCGGCCATGCCGCCCTCGCCTGCTTGCTGGACGAATCCGGCATCGCGATTTTCCGCCGGGGTCGCCGGCGAGCCGGTGGTCTGTGCAAGTGAAGGCAGACCGATTGCGAGCGCGGCGGCGACAAGCGCGAATTGAATCATCAAGCTGGTTTTTGTCTGTCGCATTTCTCATCTCCGCTTTGAAATCCACGACGGGTTCTGCACGCACTGTGCCAGCGTTCGGTGCGCCTCCCGACAGTTAGGCACCGAGCTTGCAGTCGCATCCTGGTCGCGTTGAAAAACCCTACCCCGGATACGTCATTGCGGGGCCGCACGTCACTACCCTCGCTGAAAAATGCCGTTCGTTTGAAAACGAATCGGCCGGGTTTAACGCACGATGACGACTCGCCATAGTGCATAACGCAATCTGCCAAGGATCATTCATGAATTCGAATTTGTCGCGCATCACCCCGATCGAGATCGCACCGGTTATTTATCAATCGGCATTCGAGGTGACGGAAGAAGGCGAAGCTGGAACGCAGGACGAGCTGTTGAAAACCCTCCGCAGTATCTCGGTCATCACGTTCAAGGATTCCGGGCACGCCACGCGCAGCGTGCACGCGAAAAGTCACGGCCTGCTACGGGGCGAATTGCGCGTGTTGGATGGCCTGCCACCAACCTTGGCGCAAGGCATTTTTGCCACGCCCGGGCATTGGCCGGTGGTGATGCGTTTGTCGACCGTGCCGGGCGATATTCTTGATGACAGCGTATCGACGCCGCGCGGTCTCGCGATCAAGGTGGTCGGCGTGGAAGGCTCGCGTCTGGACGGCAGCGAGGGCGACGTAACGCAGGACTTTGTACTCGTGAACGGCCCCGCTTTCCTGACTCCGGGCGGCAAGAAATTCCTCAGCAGCCTGAAGCTGCTCGCAGCCACCACCGACAAAGTGCCGACGTTGAAAAAAGCATTGTCGGCGGTATTGCGCGGCAGCGAAAAAATCATTGAGGCCGTCGGCGGAGAAAGCGGCGCCATCAAGGCGCTCGGCGGTCATCCGGAAACGCATATTCTCGGCGAGACGTTTTTCAGTCAGGTGCCGATTCTTTTCGGCCCCTACATGGCCAAGGTTTCTGTCGCGCCGATTTCCGCAAAGCTCAAGCAACTCACCAATGCCACGCTCAACGTCAACGGTAAGCCGAATGGCCTGCGTGATGCCGTGGTCGATTTTTTTGCGGACACAGGCGGCGAATGGGAAGTGCGAATCCAGCTGTGCACCAATCTGGACACCATGCCGATCGAAGATGCCTCGGTGGTATGGCCGGAGGATCAGAGTCCCTGGATCGCGGTCGCGCGCATCACTGCACAGCCGCAGCGCGCATGGAGCACGGCGCGCTCGATGGCGATTGACGACGGTATGGCATTCAACCCCTGGCATGGCATTGCTGCGCACCGCCCGATCGGTTCGATCATGCGGATCCGAAAAATGGCGTATCAGATGTCGGCGAATTTCCGCGCCGAACACAACGGCAAGCGCATCGACGAGCCGCGCGATTTGAATAAGTTGCCGGAATGAGTGCGCCTTCGCTGCGGCTCTTATGCGCGCTGAGGTAGCGGAATATGAGCCTACGACTTGGTGAAAATGCGTGAATTTAATGGCATTTAATTGATAAATACGTCAATGCTCGACACATTCGAGTTAAATATTGATGTATTTATCAAATGCAAACCTTGGCAGAACTAGGCCTGGCGACCGCCGCAAGACGCCGCGCACTGGGCCTGAGACAGACCGTAGTCGCCAGCAAAGCGGGCATCACGGCAGAATCCTTGTCGCGCTTTGAGTGTGGTCGTTCAGCGGAGTTCGGTTCGCGCAAACTGCTCGCTGTGCTGGCCGTACTCGGCATGGAATTGCAGCTGCTCGAAACCGGTTTATCCGGATCGCTGGATGAGCTGCGCAAGGAGCGCGGCGGCGGATGATACTTTCGGTTTACGTGCTCGGGCGCGCAGTGGCGGTGCTGGAATCGGTGGGCGATTTCAAAAGCGTGCTGAGCTACCACGCCAACATTGCGCCCGATGATTTTGTCGCGCTGACGATGCCGGTGCGATCCGAATCGTGGGTATGGGACGACACCTTGCCGCCGGTGCTGCAGATGAATCTGCCCGAAGGGTATCTGCTGCAAGTGCTGCAGGAACAATTCGGGCCGCATATTGGTGCCAGCCCGATGGCATTGTTGTCGGTAGTCGGGCGCAATATGGTCGGGCGCGTGCAGGTGGCCGCGGCGGGCACTGATCTCAATGTGCCCACCAAAGCTATCGAGGTAGCCGAGCTGTTGCAGGGCGACAACTCCGAAAAGGCGTTTGCCGAACTCGTGCGTCAACACGCCAGCAGCGGCGTATCGGGTGTCGTACCGAAATTTCTCGATGCACAAGCCGAACGTGTCGCGTTCGGATCGCGCAAAAAAATCACGCTGCTTACGCGTCGCCACATCATCAAGGGCTCATCGCATCTGCTGCCGTTTATCGCGCTGAACGAGCATCTGTGCATGCAGGTCGCGGCCAGGCTATTGCCGACTGCGACAACGGAAATTTCGCGCGATGGACAAGCCTTGGTGGTGCATCGTTTTGATGTCGATGAAAACGGTCAGCCGCATTCGGACATGGAAGATTTTTGCGCGTTGCTCGGGCTGCGTCCATCGGCCAAATACGAAACCACCTGGGAACGCATCACCAAGGCGGTGCGCGATCATGCGCCTGGTACGCAACGGCTGGATACCTTGCGCAAACTCGCCACCACGTTGTTACTCACCTACGCGCTGCACAACGCCAATTGTCACGCGAAAAACATCGCGCTGCTCTACACCTCGCGCGCCGATGTGCATCTCTCGCCGGTCTACGACATGCTGACTACCAGCGTGTATGCCGGTTACCAGCACAATCCACCCGGCATCGGTCTCATGGGAAAAAAGACCTGGGCGCCAGGCAAGAGTTTGCAGAAATTCATCGCTGCCAACTTCGGCATATCGTTACGTGAACAAATTCAGATCATCGATGCAATCACCCAGGCCATCAGTGAAGTCGCACCCAACGTGCGCGCGGCGATGATCGAGCATCCCGCCTTTGCCGACATCGGCAAACGCATGCTGCTGGCATGGCAAGAAGGCATTGACAGACTGCGCGATCAGCGGATTTATGCGCTCGGCGAGGCCACGCTCGGTGACGCCTTTGCAGGCTTTTCCGATCCGCCAAAACTGAAGCGCAGAAAAAAAGCACTCGGGCGCTCCGAGCTTTTGCCGCGGCGGAAATAATCAGCGTCGAGCACAATTGCGAACGCGCCAACCGATACACCGTTGCAGTGAAGATGATCGATATTTTCGGCAACGACACCACGACCCGGGTGCTGGTAAATGTGGGGGAACGATCGTTTGACCGTGCCACTTAACTCCGCCTGCAGACCCACGTTTTTCCCCAGCGCGCCAAACCCATGGACGTAGGCAAAGGCTTCGTGCATCCTCCCTCGCTGCAAAAAGTGTCGGCGCCGTTGCGTCAACACCAAACCTGACCGAGGCGACAAGACCAATGACGAAATCCATTTGGGTGCGCGGCGGAATGCTGATCGCACTCGCGTTTGTGATGTTGCTGATAAGCGCATGCCAGACTTCCGGCTTGCGCTCCAGCGCGCGCTGGGCCGCGCATGAGGAAGACGAACGCGGGCCGCCCGACGGGGATTATTGGGCGATGCGCGTGGCGTATCCGACCGGTCATTTCGAACCGCAGTGGCTCAAGGAAGCGGCCAGACAGGATGCGTTGATCGCATCCGCAGTACCGACCGGCAGCAAGTCGTATCGACGCTCGGCGTTATCGCCGATGACGCTGACACCGAATCAGTTCACACCGATCGGGCCGCAGCCACTCAACGATAACGGCTTCGGTTTCGGACATGTCTCCGGTCGCGCAAATGTGCTCGCGGTCGATCCAGTGCAGACCAATGTCGCCTATGCCGGTTCGGATGGCGGTGGCGTGTGGAAAACCAGCAATTGCTGCTCCACTGCAACAACGTGGTCGGTGAAAACCGATGTGCCGCAACTCGCGACGATCGCGGTCGATGACATCAGCGTCGATCCGAATAATCATATGGTCGTCTACGCCGCCACCGGCGATCTGAATTACGGTTCGTTTTCGTTCGGCGCGGCGGGCGTGTTGAAGTCGGTCGATCAGGGCGAAACCTGGGTCGAACTCGGCGCCGATGTGTTCACGCCTTTCTACGGCCCGTCGGCTGGCGGCTTTCCGCAATATCAGGCGGTGAGCAAGGTCGTAATCGATCCGAACAATTCGAACAATCTGATCGCCGGCACCAAGACCGGTGTGTTTTTTTCCTACGACGCCGGCAGCAACTGGAGCGGCCCGTGTTACACCAATGCGTTCAGCACGCAGCGCCAGGATACAACCGGTTTGCTCGCCGTCAACAACAGCGGCAGCACCACGGTTTATGCCGCTGTCGGCACGCGCGGCAACGCCACGCCGGTGCAGCCTGATATTGGCAACAACGGTGCAAACGGCGTTTATCAGGCGAGCATGCCGGCGAGCGGATGTCCGGCCAGTTGGACGCTCAGCAACGTCGGCTGGCCGACCGGCACGGGCAATGGCGTGGCCAACACCTCGCGCGGACGCATCGAACTCGCGGTGGCGCCGACCGATCATCAAACCCTGTACGCGATGGTGTCGAATGTCGCGACTAACGGCGTGCTCGGCGTCTGGAAAACCAGCGACGGTGGCGTGAGCTGGACCGCTGCGGCGACGGCGGCCGGGTTCGGCGGTTGCGACACGCCGGGGACACAAATGTGGTACGACGCCGGCCTGACCGTCGATCCGAACAGTGCCAGCACGGTTTTCATGAGCGGCGTGGATGTATTCCGCTCCACCGATGGCGGCAGCAGTTTCACCAACCTCACCTGCGGTTATCAGGGCGGCAATGCCGGCACGATCACGCATGTCGATCAGCACGCGCGCGCGTTTGTCGGCAACGATTCGAGCAAGTTGCTGATCGGCTCGGACGGCGGCGTGTATTACTCGTCGAACGCAAATGCGACGACCGTGGCGAATGTCGCGTTCACGCCGATCAACGACAGCCTCAACACCATCGAGATCTATTCCGGCGACATCACCGGCAATTTCGCGACCGCTGCCAATCCCGGCGCGACCGGCGGTTTTCAGGACAACGGCAGCGCTTCGGTACAGTTCAGCGGTACGCCATCGGCGACGGTCTGGCAAAGTACCAACGGCGGCGACGGCATGTTCTCGCGCATCGAGCCCGTGTTCGGCCAGCGCTGGTATACCTCGGTGTATTACGGTCAGCTCAAGCGCAGCAATACCGGACCGTTCGGCACGATGACCCCCGTTTCCGGGGGTTGGGGTGCGGGCAGCGGCAGCAATGAACGAAAAAGTTTCCTGATGCCGTATGACCTATATCGATATGGCGATACCAGTATCACCGGCAGCGGCTGCGATGCCACCAATGGCTGCACTCACATGATCGCGGGTACGTACCGTGTATGGGAATCGCTGAACGGCGCTACATCCTGGGCCGCAAAAACCACCGTCGATATGACCAAGAACACCCTGATTCTCGGTACGGATAATCGCTCCTTCATCAATCAGGTGCACTACTCGGTGAGCGATGTGCATGTTGCTATCGCTGGCAGCAACGACGGCAATGTCGAATATGTATTCGGCTTGGGTGTTGCCGCTGCGGCAACCATCGTCAATGTCACCGGCGGCAACATCGTGTTGCCGAACCGGCCGATCCAGAACGTTGCAACCGATCCAGACAATCCGCTGATCGGTTACGCCGCGGTCGGCGGTTTCGACCAGAACACAGCGGCCACGCCGGGACATGTTTTTCGTGTCACCTGCACCGCAAATTGCGCGACGTTTGTGTGGGACAACAAGACCGGCAACCTGCCGAATATTCCGGTCAATGCGATCATCACCAACCCGCATCTGCCGAGTCAGATTTTTGTCGGTACCGACTGGGGTTTGTATTTCACCAACGACATCACCGCAACGAATCCGGTATGGCAGCGCTTCGAGAATCTGCCGCATGCGATGGTCTGGGATCTGGTGATCGATCGCGGCTTCACCACACTCGCCGTATTCACACGTTCGCGTGGCGCGTGGGTGTGGCCGCTGCCGACCGCAGCGATCGGCGGCAGCGCCGATCTTGAAATCAACATCAGCGCCGCGAGTGTAGTGCAGGCCGGAAAAACCCTGACCTACACCACCACATTGACCAATCACGGCCCGGATGTCGCGAGTAATGTCGTGGTCAGCAGCAGCATACCTGCAGACCTTGGTTTTGTCGGCAACAGCGGCGATTGCAGTGGCGCATTTCCGTGCAATTTCGCCAGCGTCGCATCGGGCGCGAGCAAGATCGTTACCACGACCTTGTGTGTACCCTCGACGTACACCGGGGCGAACACCATCGTCACCGCGGCGAGTGCTGCCAGCGATGTCGCCGATCCGCTTGGCAGCAACAACAACGCCAGCGCAAACAGCCAGCGCGATCTGGATGCGATCTTCATCAACGGCTTTGACACTTGTCCGTGATGGATGCGGCGATCGTCGTCTGACAAGCACGACGATCGCAGTACTTTCAATTACCGGATGCGCGTCACCAAAACTATTTCGACGCCGTGCTAACGTGCAGTGATACTAACGAAGCAGTATCGCTATATGAAGAATTCAAGCACAGCTAAAGCGCAGATCAGCCGTCTTGCGGATCGAATCCGGCTCGCCCGGCGCAACGCCAAACTTTCGCAGACGGCATTGGCGCAGCGCGTTGGTATCACGCCCAGCGCGGTCGCGCAGTGGGAGCATCCCGACGGCACCAAACCCGGTGTGGAGCGACTGCAGGCGATCGCCACGGCGACCGGTGCGGCCCTTGAATGGCTCGCGACCGGCGGCGGCGATCAACGTCGGCGGCGCGGCGGCGGCGATGCGACGCCCGCCGTCGTGATCGAATCTTTCGCGCAGGATCTCGCCGAAGAATTGCTGCTGGATCGGTTCCGCGCCTTGCCTAAACGCGCGCGCGACCTGCTCAGCTCGCTGCTGGTGGAACTCACCACGGCGCGGCGCTGATCGATTCGACCGTTAGCATTGCTGTAGGCGCACTGCGCCCGGCAAATACACAGGTTGCGGTAATGTCCGGCTTGGCCAAAGGGGAAACGACAACGGCGCGCTCACGGCAGAATCCACTGTTTCGGCACGCTTGTTTTTGCGCGAGCGCAAACTCCGATCGCGCATTTTTCAGGTAATCAGCAACTGTCCAGCACGCGTTATTGCATCCCTCTCCGACGATGCACGCGCCAGCAGCGACGTGACGCTTGCGTTTCGCATCGCGCGCAGGCGCTTCGAGCAATACGTCACTGATCTTGCCAGCAGTACGCCGGTCACCGCGCCCGATGCGCCGAATACTCTCAATGCTCATGTCTGGCCGTATCCCGATTACACCGAAATACAAGCTGCGCACGATCAGGCCGCAGCCGCGCAAGTCGCCGATGCAGAGCTGTTTCCGCTGCCGTTCGTCGGCCGGTGTTTGTCGGGCGGCGGATCACGCGCCGCATCGGCCGCGATGGGTGCATTACGCGCGTTGCGTTATCTCGGCTTGCTCGAAAAAGTCACGTTCATTTCCGCGGTCGCCGGCGGCGGCGGGGCCGGCGTGCATACACGTTTTGCCCGGATGCGATCAGCGACGACGAACTGCTCGGCCCGGTCGTGCTCGATCCGTCGCTACTGATCTGGGACAACGCCTCCGGCAAGTCGCAATACGCCTTGAACGTGCTCAGTCCGCATGCGATCGGCAGCCTGTGCACGCGCGTCGGCATCACCGAATTCATCGAACAGGTGGTCGAGTAGCGTGACGACGGCGTTGCCGATGAAATGCTGTGGAATCGTACCGTCGGCAAGCTGATCCTGCAGCCGTTCGGCCCCGGCGATCAACTCGCCAACGCCGTGCCGACGATGTATTTCAGTTACACGCCGTGGTGGCGCGACAACGTCGTGCGCAAGACCAATCCGGCGCTAAAGGCGCATGATTTTTATACCGTGCAGATGAGCCCGGGGCGCACGCATTGGCCGTATCTAATCACTAACTCAACGTTATTTTATCCGCCCCCGGCCGATGCGCCGAGCGCGGTCCGCGGCCGCAGCGCGGTGTTCGACGATAGCGCCGATCCGTTTGTGTTCGGATCAAACGCGCCAACCACGCCGCCGCTGCGCGAGATGGTCAACGTAGCGACAACGCCAGCGCGCTTCGCGTTGTCGGATATCGCCGGCACCAGCAGCTCGGTCTATGTCGATGTGTTTATCACGCGATACTCCTCATGGTTGCCGTGGTTGGAAAACCTCGACCCGACCTACAACTACTGGCCGGTGATGAATGCCGGCATGCCGAAGAACACCGCCACGCCATATCTTTTCGGCGACGGCGGCATCATGGAAAACACCGCGATCATGGCGATGCTGCGTCGTGGTGTGCCGAACATCCTGAGCGCACTGCGCTGCAACGAGGCGATGTATGTCGATAGCAAAGGCGTGATCGTGGTCGACGCAATGCTACCGCCGTTGTTCGGTTACCTGCCGCATCACGCCAGTGACGATTCGAGCAAAAACGGCTACAAACTGCTGTCGTCCGATCCGACATCGCTGGTTCGCTATAACCAGGTGTTTGACGCGGCGGCGTTCCTGCCGCTGATCACGCAATTGTGGCAAGCGGCATCGAGCGGCGGCTCGGCGATCGACAAACAGACCGGCCTGGTGGTGCGCCCGAATCCGCGCTTCGGCATCGCCGGCGACAACACCATCAACGTGCTGTGGCTCTACAACAATCCGGTGTCGATGGGGTATTCGAAGCTGCCGTTCCAGGTGCGTTTCGAGATGGATATCGATCCGCTGCGTTTCTGGAATTTCCCGAATTACGACACCGTCACGGAGTTGAATCTGGATGCACGCCAGGTCAACCTGCTCGCGCATTTGTGGACGTGGAATATCGCCAGCGCCGCGTCGATTCATGGCCGGCAGAGCAACCGGACACAGGTGTCGAACATGTTCTGAAGCGGACGCGCCCCAGTGATTTCGACAGCGGTGAAAATTTCGAGATAAGTTGCGCACCGTGTCGACAACTTTGTCGGCACGTTTTTTCGGATTGAGGAAATCGACCATGTTGATCTTTGTCGAAATTGCATTGTGACTTGCGTGGATCTAGGCCCGCGGTGCACTCGTGTGCAGCGTCATCCACGAAGGTGTGACGCAGATGTTTGCATTGCGCTGGAAAAGCCTCGACGTCGCGCTAAACGACACGCTCGATCCAGCCGATTACAGCAAGTTCATGGCGCATCCGCCGATCAAGAATCTGGGGGGCAGCAGCCGCAAACCGACGCTGATCCCGAAGATGGTTGCCGCGCGCGCGATCGTGCATGCGTTCGAGCCGGCCGATCAAAATCCGATCATCGATGCCAAGGAATTGCTCGCAACCTGGCCCGCCATATTGCAACGCCAGATCGTGCCGTTCCTGAACAAGGAAATCGACAGCGTGCAGGATCTTTATCAGGTCGCGCAGAGCGGGTTCGACAACTCGGTGATTGCCGCCAGCGACTGGTACGCGCGCCAAGCGCACGGGTTGTCGATTCTCGTCGCGATCCTGTTTGCGATCGCGCTGAATATTGATACCGTGGCGATCGCGACCAAGCTCGCACAGAATACGGTCAAGCAAGATCAGGAATATCCGACGTCGGTCTGCCCGGATCTGGGCACGACGATCAAGCCGAAAACGTCGATCATGGATTCGCGCATCTCCACCATATTACTTTTCCTGCGCAACCGATCGGCGCGAATGATTGCGCCGCGCCTCGCGCAAACGTTTTTGCTGCTGTTTTTGCTGTTGCCGGTCGTATCGTTTGCGACGATCTCCCACGACATCGCCATGCCTGGCAGTCAGAGCAGGATCGCGGTCAATCCTATCAACGGAAAACTGTACAGCGGCTCGGCTACGTCAATGACGCTGGTGGTGGTGAGCCTCGCGCTAAATCCGATCATCAACAAAATCTACGCCGCCACCATCGCGATCTGTTGGTCGTGAATGAAAACGACAACACCCTGACTCATGCCGCGCTCGGCAGCGGATTATCTTGTGTGACGGTCGATGCAAGCACCAACCGCAGCGATGTCTGCAATCACGATACTGGCGTGAACAGCATGATCGATGGCAACAACAATGTGATCGCCAGCGTCACCATCGCAAGCACGGTGCAGTCCATCGCGGTGAATCCGCTCACACAAAAAATCTACGCCACGCTGATCAATTCGAGCCGTGTTGTCGTGATCGACACGATCAGCAACAGCGTCAGCGATTAGGTCGATGTAGTTACCACCCCAGAGGCATCGCCGTGAATTCGGCCACCCACATGATCTACATCGCGAACGCCGGTGATACGTTCATCACCATCATCGACGGCACGGCACTGCAATGGTTCAACCTGGATGGCGCGTCGAACACGGTCACTGTGATCGACGACACGTCGCAAACCAAGGCGACCATCCCGGTCGGCAACGATCCGGTGGCGCTTGCCACCGATGTTGTGAACGGCGAGGTCTATGTGGTGAACCGCCTGAGCAAAACCGTCAGCCTCATCAATCTCGATAACGGTGTGCAGACTGTCGCCGTCGGCGGCATGCCGCGCGCAGAATAAATCCCGCAGAGGAATCACGCCCGCAAAAATCGCCAGTGCGCTGATCGCAACGCATCGAGCGCGTCCATCCTGCGCGAGCAAAGGTGGCGCGCAGCACCGAAGCACGCAGTGGTATCTTGGCCCTTGCCTCACCAGGAATACGCGCATGTTCCAGCTCGACAACGTCAGTAAATACTACGGCACGACGTTAGCGCTGGACGGCGTGACGATCGAATTTCCGCGCGGCTCGATCAGTGCGCTGATCGGCAGCAGCGGTTCGGGGAAATCCACCGTGCTGCGATTGTTGCTGGGCCTGGAGCGCGCGGATAACGGTATCGTGCGTATCGATGGACTACCACTGCAAAACCTCGATCTGCTCGCCGTGCGCCGCGGCATCGGCTATGTCATCCAGGACGGCGGTTTGTTTCCGCATCTTAGTGCGTACGACAATCTCGCGCTGTTACCGCGGCATGTCGGCTGGACGAATGCGCGCATCGAAGGACGCATCGAAAACCTCGTCGCACTCACCCATTTTCCGCGCGATGGATTGCTGCGTTATCCGCTCGAACTTTCCGGCGGCCAGCGCCAGCGTGTCGCGCTGATGCGCGCGTTGATGCTCGATCCGCCGGCGCTATTGCTCGATGAGCCTTTGAGTGCGCTCGATCCGATCGTGCGTTACGAATTGCAGGATGAACTCGCGGCGATTTTTGCCGGCATTGACAAGACCGTCGTGCTAGTCACACATGATCTCGCGGAGGCTGCATTTCTTGCGCCGCGACTGATTTTGCTCGACGCCGGCAAGGTGCAGCAGAGCGGCAGTCTGGATGCGCTGCGACACGCGCCGGCAAATGCGTGGGTCGAGCGTTTTGTGCAGGCCCGTCGCGATCTGACGGCGACATCCGCATGAGCATTTTTCGTCAGGTTGCATTGATCGTGGTGCTGGTTTTATTCGCGCACGCGGCGAGTGCAAAGCCGCTCGTGGTCGGTTCGAAAAACTTTACCGAATCGTTGCTGCTGGCGGAGCTCGTGCGGCTGCAAGCGCAGCAGCAGCACATCGAAATGCAGCATCGTCGTGCCCTCGGCGGCACGCGCATTCTCTGGCGTGCACTGGAAAATGGCGATATCGATATCTATGCGGAATACACCGGCACATTGCTGCATGAATTGTTGCCGGACCTGCCACCGAATGCCGCTCTCGCCGCGATCCGTGCGGCGCTGAAATCGCGCGGACTCGGCATCAGCACGCCACTCGGATTCAACGACAGCTACGCGCTCGGCATGACACGCGCGACGGCGCAAAAACTCGGCATCGAACGTATTTCGGATCTGCCGAAGCACCCTGCACTACGTTTCGGATTGTCTAACGAATTCCTGCAGCGCGGCGACGGCTGGCCGGCATTGCGCGATACGTATGGATTGCCGCAGAAACCGCGCGGCATGGATCACGATCTGGCATATCGCGCCTTGAAAAGCGATTCGATCGACATTGTGGATTTGTATACAAGCGACGCCGAAATCGCTTATTACGATCTGCGCGTGCTCGACGACGATCGCAACTATTTCCCACGTTACGACGCCGTTTTGGTCTATCGCCTCGATGCGCTGCAGCGCGAACCGGCGCTCGCCGCCGTGGTGCAATCGCTCGTCGCACGCATTGATCTCGCGGCGATGCAACGCATGAACGCCGCGGTGAAAATTGCGGCGCGAACCGATACCGATGTCGCTGCGGAATTTCTCGGTGTGAAATCGGATGCGGTTGCAGATTCCGGCCGCGCAACCCGCATCGCCGCACGCACGCTGGAGCATCTCGAACTCGTCTCGATATCGCTCGGCCTCGCGCTGCTGCTCGGCTTGCCACTCGGCATTTTCGCCGCGCGCAAACCCCGCGTCGCGCGCGGCATTCTCTCGCTCACCGGCATCCTGCAAACCGTGCCGTCGCTGGCGATGTTCGTGTTCATGATTCCGCTGTTCGGCATCGGCGCACCCACCGCGATCGTCGCGCTGTTTCTCTACAGCCTGCTGCCGATCGTGCGCAATACTTACGCCGGTTTGACCGGCATAACACCCGAGCTGCGCGAGTCCGCTGTCGCGCTCGGCTTGCCGTATTCGACACGTTTGTGGCGGATTGAATTGCCACTTGCCGCGCGCATGATATTGGCCGGGATAAAAATCGCCGCGGTGATAAACGTCGGCACCGCTACGCTCGGCGCACTGATCGGCGCCGGCGGTTATGGCGAAACCATTCTCACCGGGATTCGCCTCGACAATATCGGCCTGATTCTCGAAGGCGCAATTCCTGCCGCAGCGATGGCGCTGCTGGTGCAGGAACTGTTCGAGTGGATCGAGCGGCGCATAGGGCCGCGCGGATACAACGCTGGAAGCAGCCGCGCTCGCGCGTGACTTCTGCTGGCGTTTATTTGCTCTCGCGAAATCGTGTCTGACCATCGGCAAACGATTTATCGTTGCTCCATACACGCAGTTTTTTTGCCACGCGTAGCGAATGTCGCAGTTCGCATGAAAACGGCGTTACTCGGAACAAGCCAATTACGGCAAGCGCAGGAGCGCGTGTCATGTCACATCAAAACCACCGGACAATCGACCGAAACGCGCAGAGATTTCGGCTGGCCTGGCCTGCTTGCGAGCGTGCTGATCTTCAGCGGCGCGCAGGCGCAGGTCACGGATTTCGCCGGCTACAACCGCAATATAAATAGCGCGGTCTACGCGGTCGCGCTGCAGGACGATGGCGAGGTGCTGCTCGGCGGCAATTTAACTACCGTGGACGGCACGGCGAAATCCTTTCTCGCGCGCCTGCACGCCGATGGCACGCTCGATACCGGCTTTTGACCGCGGGCACGGCCAATGGCGATGTCAGTGCAATTGCGTTGCAAGCGGATGGCAAAATCCTGATCAGTGGATCGTTCACGACTTACGCTGGCACGGCACACAATCCCATCGCGCGTCGGTTCGCCGATGGATCGCTCGATTCAACTTTTACCACCGTCAGCGTGGGTGTCGTCTCCGGCGTGCCGACCATCGAGAAGTTTCTGGTTTTGCCGAACGGGGCAATTCTGGTCGGCGGCCGTTTCGACAGCATCGGCGGCATGACGCGCGTTGGTATCGCCCGGTTTTACAGCAACGGCGCACTCGATCCGAATTTCAATGGGCAACTCAGCAGTGTGGCATCGGTGTAGGCGATGCTACTGCAACTGGATGGCCGCCTCGTGCTGGGTGGCGAATTCACCGCAGTGCCGGGGACATCGATCAATCGTATCGCGCGCAAGATCCTGCCGGACGCCGCAACCCAATCGCTGAGCGTGAACGCCAACGGCACCGTATTCACGTGGCTGCACGGCGGCAGTTGACCCGAGCTGGCTTTACCGCCGGTGCTCAAGTATTCGTATCATCCAAGCGATGGGCTCGCCGTCGTCGGCACCATCGGCACGATGCGGGGCATCGCCGGTGGTGGGCAGATCAGCATATCGACGCCGATTCTGATCGACAGTTATTTTTTTCTCGCCGCGACCGCGTACGCGCCCGCTGCATCAAGTTTCGGTACTGCCTCGCAACAGGTGATTCAAAGCAGCGCGCGAGTGATTGCCATTGATCGGATTTTTTCCGGCGGCTTTTAATGATTTATTAGCGCCGCTCGCAGATTGCCTGTCGCTTGTCGCATGCATCGTTACTCGACGACTGGAAAAATTCATTTCGACCGGTCGTCGAATCAACGCGTCACCTATTGAAAATCGCGCGACCTTGTGTCCAGTCGTCCGAGCAGCGCGGTCAGATCAATCAGTCTGCCGGCGATAAGATGCTGCACCCCTTCTGCGGATTCCAGCACACCATCGACCGCCAGCAATCGCGACTCCAACAGCACGCGTCGTTGTCGTTGCGCCAGTCTTTGCCACACGACCACATTGACCACTCCGTCCTCATCTTCCAGGGTCATGAACGTGGTGCCGCTGGCGGTCTGCGGTCGTTGTCTCAGCGTCACCAATCCGACCGCTCGCACCGCCGCGCCGTGGTTCAACCGACGCAGATCGGCGGAGCGTTTGCAGCGCTGCGCGGTAAGCTGGCTGCGCAGCAATGCCAACGGATGCGGGCCTAACGTCAGCCCGGTGCTCGCGTAATCGGCCAACAGGTTTTCGCCACACGTGGGCAGCGGCAGGATGACACGGTCTTCGTCTGTTCTGTTCGCACCGAAAAGTTCCATCTGCGGTTCGATACCGGCGATCATCCAGCGCGCCCGATGCCGATGGCCGGTCAATCCACGCAGTGCATCGGCATCGGCAAGAAGGGATTGATCACGTTTGTCCAGATCCGCACGATCGCATAAGTCGGCAATATCGATGAAGGATCGATATGTGCGTGCGATCATGATTCGCTGAGCAACCTGTTGCTTGAATCCGCGCACTTCGCGAAAACCCAAACGCAGAAACGGCTGCTGCGACGCGTGGTCCGTATTCGGCTCCAGTGTGCAATTCCATTCGCTGAAACGCACGTCCACCGGATGCACACGCACGCCGGCCCTGCGCACGTCCTGGACGATCTGGGCAGCGCTGTAAAATCCCATCGGCGCCGAGTTCAGTAGTGCACACGCAAACGCGGCGGGCTCATGGCATTTGAGCCAGCACGAGGCGTAACACAGCAACGCAAAACTCGCGCTGTGACTCTCGGGAAAACCGTACGAAGCAAACCCCTGCATCTGCGCGAATATGTGTTCTGCAAACTCCAGACTGTAGCCGTTTTGCTGCATGCCGGTCATTAGCCGATCATGAAATTGATCGATGCCGCCATGCCGTTTCCACGCCGCCATGCCACGCCGCAGTTCATTCGCTTCGCCCGGTGAAAAATTGCCGCCGAGGATTGCCAGCGACATGACTTGTTCCTGAAAAAGCGGCACGCCGAGGGTGCGATCCAGCACACCCGCCAAAGGCCCGGTCATCGGCTTGTAAGTTTCCAGTCCTTGCCGCCGGCGCAGATACGGGTGCACCATTTTTCCCTGGATCGGTCCGGGTCGCACAATCGCAATCTCAATCACCAGATCATAAAAATTGGCGGGCTTGAGACGCGGCAGCATGCTCATTTGCGCGCGCGATTCGATTTGAAAAACACCGACCGTATCGGCACGCTGGATCATCGTATAGGTCTTGGCATCACCCGCAGGAATCGTGGCTAGGGTCAAATCCTGTCTTCGATGCGCGCGCAAAAGATCGAAACATTTTCGCAGGCACGTGAGCATGCCGAGTGCGAGCACATCCACCTTGAGCAAACCGAGTGCATCGAGGTCATCCTTGTCCCACTGGATGATCGTGCGATCGGCCATCGCCGCATTTTCGACCGGCACCAACTCGTGCAGCGGATATTCCGACATCACAAATCCGCCGACGTGTTGCGACAAATGCCGCGGAAAACCTTCCAGTTCGCGCGCCAGAATCATCAGTCGCTGCATGGCCGGTGAATCGGCTTGAAACCCGCATTCCTGCAAGCGCTCGGCCATGCCGTCGAAATTGTCCCAACGCGAAAACGCGCGACTGAGCTGGTCGACCTGATCGATGGTCATACCCAATACCTTGGCGACATCGCGCACTGCACTTTTGGCGCGGTAGCAAATCACGGTCGCGGCAAGCGCGGCACGATCGCGCCCGTATTTCCGGTAGATGTACTGGATGACTTCTTCGCGGCGCTCGTGCTCGAAATCGACGTCGATATCGGGCGGCTCGTTGCGCTCTCTGGAAATGAATCGCTCGAACAGCATGTTGGAAAATGCCGGATCGATTTCGGTGATACCGAGGGCAAAACATACGGCGGAGTTCGCCGCCGACCCGCGCCCCTGACACAGGATTTGACGCCCGCGGGCGAAGCGGACGATGTCTTCGACGGTTAAAAAATACGATTCGTATTTCAGTTCAGCGATGAGTGCCAGCTCGTAGTCGAGTTGTTTGCGCACCCGCGGATCGAGACCGGCGGGCCAGCGCCAGCGCGCGCCGTCTTCGGTCAATTTTCGCAGCCAGGTGGTTGCGGTGTAGCTATCCGGCACGAGCTCATGCGGATATTCGTAACGCAATTGATCGAACGAAAAAGTACAACGTGCGGCGATCTGCAGCGTGGTCTTTAGTAGCGCCGCCGGATAGATGGCGGACAGCGCTTCACGACGGCGCAGATGGCGCTCGCCGTTCTTGAACAGATGGCCGCAGCCGGCTTCCACCGTAGTGCGATGACGGATGGCGGTGAGCGTATCCTGCAGCGCACGGCGGCTGCGCACATGCATGTGCACATTGCCTGCGGCGACGGCCGGCAGTCCGCAAATCTGCGCCAGAGTGAGCAGATCGCGCGCACGCGCATTGTCGTCCGGGCCCTTGTGCAGCTCCACGGCCAGCCACGTGCGGGCGGGAAAACACGATTCCAGCCAGCGCCCCTGTTCGGCCGCCAATTCAATACCCGGCACCCACAACGCGAGCAATCCACTGGTGTCGCCCACATCACTGCGGCTCAGGTGATACGCGCCTTTTTCGGCGTTGCGTCGCCCCTGCGTGATCAACCGGCACAGCGCGGTATAACCAGTCGCATTCTCCACCAGCAACACCACGGTCAGACCATCGGCAAAACGAATCTCGCTGCCGACGATCAAATGCATGCCGTTTTTTTTTGCCGCCTCATGCGCGCGCACGATACCCGCCAGCGAGCACTCGTCGGTGATCGCCAGCGCACGGTAATCCATTTTTTTTGCACGCTGCATCAGTTCCTGCGCGCTCGACGCGCCCCGCAAAAAACTGAAGTTGGACAGACAATGCAGTTCGGCGTACGCCGGCACATCACTCATGCGAACCAGCCGTGCAACATCCACGGCCCGGCATCGTCGGCTATCCGAAACGCCCAGGCGCGCTGGCCCTGGCGGGTTTCGATGACGTAATAATCTCGCCGCACATCGCCGCCCTCCCACCAGCCGGACTCGACACGCTCCGGCCCGGCCAGAATGTGCCGCGGCGCACCGTGCAGCGGCAACGGCTGACGGAACAACCAGGTTGGTCGACTGCCGTCGCCGGGAATCATTTCCTTGCGTCTGGAAAATATTGCACGTCGCCACGCGTGCTCCGGACGCGGATCGGCGGTGGCGATGAGTTGATAGACGTTTTCGTTGCCCAACCGGGCGCGCAAACGATCGGCCAGTTCTGGCCATGTCAGCTGGCTGCCGCCTGAGCGTTCATCGAACAAATCTTCGGCATCGGGTACAAATGCCGGCAAATTATCGGCGTGAATAACCAGCGCGCGCACCGCCGCCGGCACGCAAGCCGCCTGAATCTTGAGCCGGCACACATCGAACAACACCGATGCCTGGCGCTGCGAACTTTGTAAGCCGATGCTCAGCACGCTCGGCGCCAGATCGTCGTGTTCGAGCAGTAGCTCGAATTGCTGCACGCCGCTGTCCCGACCGTGCAGATACACCGACAAATCACCGAGCAATCGACGTAACGGAAATAGCAGAGTTTCCGACGATTCGATGGCATGATCGAATTCCATCCGCGACGAAAAACTTGGCGCAGGATGATGCAGCGGCAACGGATCGGGCGCATCACCGCGCAGGCGATCGAGATAGTCCAAGATTTTCGGCGCAAAGCGTTTGGCGAGCCCGCCACGTGGCAGCGCAAACACTTCGCGCAGTCGGCGCAGCCCCATGGCTTTTAAGGCGATGACATCCGGCGACGGCAGCCGCGAAAGCTCCAGCGGAATGTGCCCAAGCGCACCCACAAACGGACCGTGCTGCATCACCGCCATGCCATCCTGGCTGGCTGCCAGCACGCACGCGCCAAGTGCGGTGAGCGCCACGCCAATCCGGTGGGTGATGCCGAGTTCGGTCAGCTCGGTCCGCAAGCGGCGCTCCAGTTGCGGCCATGGTCCGAACAGGGTGAGGCTGGCCCCGATTTCAAGCAGGATCGCATCGGGTTCACGCAAGCTGACCATCGAGCTGTAACCGTAAGCCCAGCCAGCCAGCAGGTAACGCAGACGCGTTTCGCTTTCCGCCTCATAGGCTACGCAGCGAAACTCGGACAACAACGCGCGCGCCGCAGCCAGCGGCTGACCGGAATGAAGGCCGGCACGTTTCGCCGAAACGTTGGCGTGGCGCACCACCCGGCGTTGTGCCGGACCGTCCGCAATCACCAGCGGCGCGGTCGAGTTTGCACTCTGCCGCAGGACATCGTCGAGCGCCAATTGCGGCAAAAGAATGCAGGCCCACAACACGTTCGGCGCTCCATGCCACTCAGGCGCGACGCACCGGGCGGAACGGCAACGTGTATGCCGGTACGCGTCCACCGCGACACTTGACTACACGCAGACCGGTGCCCGAATCGTGTGCAGCCAGTTGCACGCGCGCGGCGGCCGGCGACGGATTTTGCGCCGTGGCCGATGGACGAAACGCGAAGCCGAGCGCGCGTCCGGTTTCTGCCGCGACCTGCAACCGGCGCAAGGCGCGATCGTCGGCCTTCAAAGGCCAGCACACCACCGCCGCACACGCGCCGGAGCGCAGGCATTGCTCGGCGGCCCAAAGCGCATCACGACCACTGGCATCGATCAGATGCAGATGGCGCAGATTCACGCCTTTGGCGGCCCAGGCGAGTGGATACGGCACGTACGGTGGCGCCACCAGAACCACCGCTTTGTCGGCCTGAGTAAAACGCGCGAGTGCGGGCAGGATCAGATCGAGCTCGCCGATGCCATCGAGCTGAAACAGGATTTCCGATAGCGCATGTCCGGGCCAGCCGTGGCCCGGCAAAATCGCATCGAGCAAATCATGTCCGGTCGGCTCGGTGGCGAGCGCCGCGATATCGGCGCTGCCACGCCAGACGCGCGGGTCGCGCAGCACATCGACGAGGGAAACTACGGCACTCATGATCAGGGAATTCGAATGCTGCCGACGTACAGGCCTTCGATCGCAAAATCGTCGGTGCGTGGGTCGACTTCGATGGTGGCGAAAGCAGGATTTTCGGGCAGCAGCAGAATGCGTTGGCGCACCTGGCGAAACCGCTTCACCGTGATTTCGCCATCGATGCGCGCCACCACGATCTGGCCGTTGCTCGCATCCGGCGAACGATGCACCGCAATCAGATCGCGATCCATGATGCCAACCCCGGACATGCTCTCGCCTTCCACACGCAACAGATAATGCGGACGCGGGCGAAACAGGTGCCGATCCACATACAGGCGGCGCTCGATATGACCTTCGGAAAGAATCGGCTGACCGGCGGCCACGCGGCCAACCAGCGGCAGTTCAAACGAGGCGGAAAATGTGGGGGCTGCGACCGAAGCGACCGGGCGAATGCCGCGCGCTTTGCCGGGCTGGATGGTCAAAAATCCCTTCGCCTCGATCGCCCGCAAATGATCATCGGCAGAGCGCGCCTGGCTGAAGCCAAACGCCTTGGCGATCTCGATTTGTGTCGGCGGCAGGCCATCAATCGAAATGCGCTCGCGAATGAAATCGAGAATGGATTGCTGGCGTGGCGTCAGAATTTTCATACCACTAATTTACGTGGTAGTTTTGATCGGCGCAACGAGATTTGAACAGTGCGTTGAAAATCAGACATTTGCAAATCCCGGGCCGCAGGCACGCCCGGATTCAAGCAGGTATCGGTCGCAAAACCTGCGACGCCGATGCTTCAGCAGCAGCTTTTATGGCGCGATATAACGTCCAAGCAGCGTCTCTGCAGGCCATCCGTCGGCGCAAGAATGAACTTCTGCGCCGCGATACGCTCACTAGCCTGTCGCAACAACTGCGCGGCGCCGATCAGCGTAGGCATGACGTTCATGCCTTGCGCGCAATCGTGCGCACCGCTAGCCTCGAATCCTGCCTGCTCTACATTCCTAGGAATACGCATGTTCAAACTCAGCTCGTGGTTTTCTGTCGGCGCGCTGCTCGCCACGTTTTTCGTGGCTAGCGCACACGCCGAGTCGACCGGCGATGTCAGCATTCCGTTCGAGAAATTCCAATTGTCGAACGGGCTGACCGTGGTGGTGCATGAGGATCACAAGGCGCCGGTGGTGGCGGTTTCCGTGTGGTATCACGTCGGCTCGGCAGATGAGCCGACGCACAAGACCGGCTTTGCGCATCTGTATGAACATCTGATGTTCGAGGGTTCGGAGAATCACAAGGAAAGCTACTTCCGCCCGTTCGAGCAAGTCGGCGCCACCGACATGAACGGCACCACCGCGAATGATCGCACCAATTATTACGAGACCGTGCCGACTACCGCGCTGGACATGGCGTTGTGGATGGAATCGGATCGCATGGGTCATCTGCTCAACGCCATCGGCAAGGCCGAACTCGACAAGCAACGCGGCGTGGTGCAAAACGAAAAACGCCAGGACGAAAACCAGCCGTACGGCCGCGTCGACGAAAATATCCAGGCGAATGCGTTCCCGGTCAATCATCCGTATCACCACGATACGATCGGCTCGATGCAGGATCTGAACGCCGCGTCGCTGGCCGACGTCAAGCAATGGTTCAAGGATTATTACGGTGCCGCCAACACCACGATCGTGCTGGCCGGCGATATCACGCCGGCACTGGCGAAGGAAAAAATGCAAAAATATTTCGGCGATATCCCGGCCGGTCCGCCGGTGGCGCGGCAGCAGCCGTGGATCGCTGCGCGCACGACATCGACGCGCGGCGAGATGGTCGATCAAGTCGCGCAAACGCGCATCGTGCGCGAGTGGAATACGCCGCCGGCCGGCGACGCGCAACAACCGTTGCTGAACCTCGCCGCGACTGTGCTCGGCGGCGGCAAGACCTCGCGTTTGTACAATCGGCTGGTGTATCAGGACAAACTTGCCGATGACGTGAGTGTTGGCATTTCACCGCTCGCGTTGGCGAGCAAATTCGAACTCGAGGTGGATGTAAAAGCCGGCGTCGATGTAAAACGTGTCGCGCAGGCCGTGGCCGAAGAATGGCAGCGTTTTCTGAGCGAAGGTCCGACCCAGGAAGAGATCGACCGCGCCCGAACACGCGCACAGGCGGGATTCGTGCGCAGCCTGGAAAAAGTCAGTGGCAAGTCGGTGATTCTCGCCAGCGGCCAGGTGTATCGTGACGATCCCGCCGCGTATCAAACCGATCTCGCACGCTTGCAGGCGGCCACGCCGGCGAGCGTGCTCGCGGCGGCGAAACAATGGATTTCGCGCGGTGATTACACGCTGACCATCACGCCGGGCAAAGTCGATCCGGCCAAAGCCGAATCCGAAAGCGCGGGCTTGCCCGCGGCCAGGGACGCGCCGAAAGCAAAGCTGCCGGCAAAGCGCGAATTCAGCATCGTCAAATCCGATCTCGATCGCAGCAGCGGCGTGCCGACGGTGACGCAATTTCCCGACCTGACTTTCCCGCCCCTGCAACGCGGCAAACTCAAGAACGGCATCGAAGTGGTTCTGGCCGAACGACACACGATTCCGGTGGTGCATTTCGATGTGCTGTTCGACAGCGGTTACGCCGCCGACCAGAGTCGCAAACTCGGCACCGGTAGTTTCACCGCGAGCATGCTTGACGAAGGCACGACCACGCTCGACTCGCTGGCGATCGCGCGACAGCGCGAAAATCTCGGCGCGATTCTCGTCACCGGCTGCAATCTGGATACGTGCAGCGCATCGTTGAATGCGCTGAAATCGCAACTCGATCCGTCGCTGCAATTGTTCACGGACGTGTTGCGCAATCCGGCCTTCCGCGATGCCGACATCACGCGCATCCGCGGCCAATGGCTGGCTGGCATCGCGCAGGAAAAAACCGAGCCGACCGGACTCGCGCTGCGTGCACTGCCGCCGTTGTTGTACGGCGCCGGCCATGCGTATGCGATTCCGTTCACCGGCAGCGGCACGCCGGAATCGATCCAGTCGCTGGATGCCGACGACCTGCGCGCGTTCACGCGTGATTTCCTACGTCCGGACAACGCCAAGATTCTCGTCGCCGGCGATACCACACTGGCCGAGATCGTGCCGAAACTCGATGCCGCGTTCGGCAACTGGAAAGCATCGGCCACACCGATTCCGAAGAAAAATCTTGGCCTTGTGGCATTGCAGGAGAAACCGCGCGTGTTCCTGCTCGATCGGCCCGGATCGCAGCAGTCGCTGATCCTGGCAGGCTCGATCGCGCCATCGACCAAGGCGGCGAACAATCTCGAAATCAAGACCATGAACAGCGCGTTCGGCGGCGTGTTCACCTCGCGCCTGAACTTGAATCTGCGCGATGCCAAACACTGGTCGTACGGCGCGGGCAGTTTTATCAGCGATGCGATCGGCCAGCGCCCGCTGATGTTGTATGCGCCGGTGCAGACCGACAAGACGGCGGAATCGGTCAGCGAAATCTTGCGTGAGGCGCAGGATCTGATCGGTCCGAAACCGCTAACCGATATCGAGATTCTCAAGGTCAAGAACAGTGACGTGCGCTCGTTGCCGGGCGCATTCGAAAGCACCGGTGCGGTATTGGGTTCGATGAAAAATATCGTGATCTACGGCCGCCCGGATGATTATGTGCAAACCCTGAAGCAGCGTATCGAAGCACAAAAAGACAGCGATATCGTCGCCGCAGCCAAGGAAATCGTGCGTCCGCAGGCCTTGACCTGGGTGATCGTCGGCGACCTGAGCAAGATCGAAAAATCGGTGCGCGCGCTGAAACTCGGCGACGTCAAAGTCATCGATGCCGATGGCAAGAACGTACGCTGACCAAATCGATTGCAAAATATTTTCGCTTCCGTTCAAACGCCGCGTGTCTACGCTATAGCCACGCGGGCGTGCGCCAAGCCTGCGCAAACCGGCTAACCTTCTGGCATGGCTCACTTACTGTATCGCTTCGGCAATTGCACGGTCGATCCAGCAGCGCGCGAATTGCGCTACGCTGGCGAACTGGTAACGTTGTCCCCTAGGGTATTCGACTGTCTCGCTTATTTGATCGAGCATCGCGACCGCGCAGTCGGCCGCGACGAGTTGATCGCAGCGGTCTGGGGCAGAGTCGATGTCACCGACGCACTGCTTGGCCAGACCATACTGAAAGCGCGGCGTGCGGTTGCCGATAGCGGCGATGGACAGAATGTCATTCGCACAATCCCGCGCTTCGGCTATCGATGGGTGGCCGAAATAGGCGTGGAAAATCGGCCCGCCCCACCGGCCAATTTGCAGCTCCCGCCGCTGATCGCTGATCCGGCCAGCGTCGTCGAACCCGGCAACATCACCGCACCGGCTGATCCCTCTCTAACACGCCGCCATATCAGCGGGCGCAAATTAATCGCATACATTGGCGTAGCCATGCTGGTCGTGATCGCTGCCGCATGGTTCATGCTCAAACGCCATGACGCGATAACGCCGGCGCAGTCGCCCGTTGGCGAATCCGCCCATGTGATCGCGGTGCTGCCGGTGGTGGTTGATGCCAGCCCGGAATGGTCGTGGTTGCGTCTTGGCCTGATGGATCTCATCGCGGTGCGTCTGCGCAACGCCGGCCTGAACGTGGTGCCGAGCGATAACGTCGTCGCCCTGACGCGAACCGGCGACAGCGATGCGGAAACCATGGCAGAGGCCGTGCGTGTCGCCACCGGCGCGCGTCAACTGTTAGCGCCCAAGGCAACGCACACGGCGACTGGCTGGCTGGTGCGTCTCGATGTGCATGGCGACGACGACGATCTCGAAGTCGAGGCACACGACGACGATGCGGTAGCCGCGACACGCACAGCGGTGACGCTGCTGCTCGATCGCCTGGGCAAGCACTCGGCAACGCAAGACGGCCCGGGCACGCTGTCTCTCGCTACCATTCAACAGCGTGCCGAAGCGGCGCTGTTGACCGACGATCTGAGCGGTGCGCGGCGTATTATCGAAGCGGCACCAGCGGCACTGCGCGCGTTTCCCGAATTGCGCCTGCAACTGGCGCGGGTGGATCTGCGCGGCGGCCAAATGGCGGCGGCACGGCAACATCTTGAGGGACTCTTGCGCGAGATCTCCGCCGAAGCCAATCCCGTTTTGCGCGCGCGCGTGCTCACAACGCTCAGCTCGGTAGCGCGATACAGCGACGAGAATAACGCTGAGGCGCTGCGTGCCTGCTCCGAGGCAGTGGCCTTGCTGACCCGCAGCAACGATCTCGGCGCGCTCGGTCGCGCTTATACCGGCTGTGGCGTAGCCAACGCCAGCGCCGGTCGCTACGACGCGGCGATGGCGGATTTTGCGCGCGCGCGGATCGCGCTTGAAGTGACCGGCGATGCGCTCTCGATCGCACGCGTGGAAGCGAACGAAGGCGTGCTGGAAACCAAGCGCGGCCACTATGCCGAGGGCATGGCCATGCTGCGTCAGGCGGCGGATCGGTTCCGCCGCTTCGGCGCGCGCAACGAGCTGATTCTGTCGATGAGCAACGAGGTCGATGCGCACCTCGCGTTGTTGCAGCCAGGCGAGGCGCTGGCAGCGAGCGAACGCGGCTGGGCGCAACTGCCGCAGCACGAAAATGCCGATACGCGGCGCGAGTTGCAACTGCAGCACGCACGCGCGCTGGCCGCCAATGGTCGTATCGGCGAGGCGGCGGCCCTGCTTTCGGCGCTGGCAAATGCGGTAATACCTGGACAGGAGCAATCCGTACTCGGACTGACGCGCGCCACGCAGGCACGCCTCGAGCTGGAATCGGGCCGCGCGCCGGCGGCTATCATCCATGCACGGGCGGCGGTAGCGGCGCTGGCCCACGCCGACGACGCGCGCGAACGCGGCATGGCCTGGTTGACGCTGGTGCGCGCGCTGCACGCGGTGTCAAGCAGCGACGAGGCCAGCGTTGCCGCGCAGGAATTCTCGAGCTGGGCAGCGACGGTGGGGATCACAGCTACGTCGGTCTATGCCGGGCTCGCCGACGCTGAACTGCGCTGGGTGGCACAAAGGAACGATGCCGCGACGGCCTACGAACATGCGCTGCACGATGCCGAATCGGCGGGAATTCCGGCCGATGTGGTCGCGGTTGCCGTTTCCTGGGGGCATGCCGCGATCGACGCCGGCGATCTCGAACGTGCCAGCAGCGTCATCGGCCGCGTCGCGCGCTGGGCCGACAGCGATTTTGCCTGCAGCCTGTTGCAGACCCGTCTTTACCAGGCGTTGGGCCGCGAAGCGGCTTGGCACAGCGCGCTGCAACGCGCACGCGGCCTCGCCGGCGAACGCTCCATTCCGCCGTGGGCGACAGGGACCACGCCCGCCTTGACGCCGCCCCCATCCGGGCATTGATCCGCGGATTCATGCTGCGGTAATACAACGCGAACGCTGCGCGAATACGCCGCGAATGTGACATCCCGGCGAATCCGCGAGGCTCGATGATCGCAGTCAGCAAGCGACGGCACTCTTGGCCGCTGTTGCCTGGTCGAGTCAACCACACCGGAGATTCACCGCATGCCAACCGCTCCTTTCCCCCACGCCAGTGTTCAGTCCATGCGACGATTCCTTCGCTGCGGGCTAGTGCTGGCCGCGCTGATCGTATCCGCCTCGGTGCAGGCCGCCATTCCCGCTACCGAGCGCCAGGCGCTGCTCGATCTGTACAACGGCACGCAGGGCACCAGCGCTTTCGGCACGGGGTGGGTCAACAGCGACGGCTGGGGAGGCGCTGCCGGCACCGAATGCACCTGGGCCAACGTCTTCTGTGACGACGCCCAGGAACATGTCGTCTCCATTTCCCTGGATCTCTACAACCTCGTGGGCAGCTTGCCCGCCTCGTTGAACCAATTGACCCAGATGACCAGCTTCTCGGTGGTGGAGAATTTCCTCAGCGGCCCCGTGCCCGCGCTGAGCGGCATGACCAATCTGCAATCTTTCTCGGTGGGCCGCAATCAGTTGACCGGCAATATCCCGTCGCTGAGCGGACTGGCCAGCCTGCAAAACGTCTTTTTCGGCTTCAACCAGTTAAGCGGCCCGATTCCGTCACTCGCTGGCCTGACCAATTTCAATTGGTTCGATGCTGTCGACAATCAACTCACCGGCAGCATTCCGTCACTCGCCGGGCTGACGAACCTGCAGGCTTTCCTCGTTACCAACAACCAGCTCACGGGCTCCCTTCCCGATATCAGCGATCAAACCGGTCTGGAAATCGACGCCGACAACAATCTGTTAAGCGGCAATCTGCCTGCATCGACGCAACTGGCGCACCTTTCTGCGCTGTTCGTCGAAAGCAACCAGTTCAGCGGCCGCATCCCCGAGCTTGCCGGCATAACCAGCCTGACCAACTTCGATGTCGCGCGCAATCAGCTCAGCGGCCCCATGCCGGCCTTGAGCGGAATGACCAATCTGCAGAATATCTATTTCGCCTCCAACCAACTCAGCGGCGCCATTCCCGCGCTGACCGGGCTGAGCAATCTGCGTACCTTCGTTGCCGATCACAACCAGCTCAGCGGCAGCCTTCCGGAGCTTACCGGGCTGAGCAATTTGAGCAGCATCTACCTCGACCACAATCAGTTGACTGGCCATATCCCGCCGCTCACCGATTTGACCTTCTTGATGACCCTCACGCTGGATCACAATCAGCTCAGCGGCAGCATCCCCTCGCTCAGCGGATTGCCTTGGCTGGGCACGTATAACGTCAACGACAACAGGCTCCACGGGGCAGCACCGGCGCTGCCGTCGCCGACCACGCTGGAACCTTACGGGTCAGGCGCGCTTTGTCCGAATTATCTCGATAAGGTCGTATCAACCGACTGGGACTCGATCACGCAGCTCACGCCGTGGTATCAGGCCTGCTCCGCGCAACCCGCGCAGGCCTTGACCTTGAGTCCGCAATCCTTCGTCGTCACGGCACCGGCTGGCGGCAATGTCACGACGACGCTGACCATCGGCAACGCCGGCACGGCCAATTTGCACTGGAGCCTCGCCGCCGCCGGCAGCGATTGCGCAACTCCGGGCAACGTCGACTGGATCCTGTCCGTGCCGCCATCCAGCGGCACGACCGTCGCCGACGCCGGCAGTCCGGTGGCGCTGATGTTCAACGCTGGCGCACTGGCACGCGGCGCGTATTCAGCGAGCATCTGCGTGACCAGTGACGATCCCGCGCAGCCGGTCGTCGGCATCCCGGTGAACTTCACCGTCGAAGAATCCGTGGATACGATCTTCACCGGCAATTTCGATGGCATCACGCCGTAGCGAACTCCACGATTTCGGTTTGCGAGGCCGAGCGGCGCTACCGCCAAGAAGCGCCGTTTTTTGCGGCGGAAGATCGACCTCTGCAATACCGCACGGATTCGCATGCGGCACGCAGAGGACATGCTGCACGCAGCAATCCCGGTACCTCGGACAAGCGAGCAACTCGCTGCAGTCGACATGCCTTCGGATCGCGCTACACTCTGACAGGCAAACTACGGAGCAGCGTCACGATGAACAAATTCCTCTTCCCGGCTTTTCTGTGCGTCACGCTCGGCGCGTGCACCTGGGTCAAGCTCGATACCCAGGCGCAGAAAATCCGCGTTGCCTACGACGGCAATGTGAGTGGCTGCCGCGACCAGGGCAAGGTGTCGGTATCGGTGCGCGATCATGTGAGTTTTTATCATCGCAGCGATTTGAAAGTGCGCGATGAACTGGAAACCCTCGCGCGCAACGAAGCGGTCGACATGCACGCCGATACGCTCAAGCCGCTCGGCGATCCAGTCGATGGCTCGCAGAGTTTCGGCGCGTATTCGTGCGGCGCAAAACCGGCCACACCACGCGTGCGCGGCGCCCCGACGGACGAAAAGAAAGACGGCGTGGAAACCTACCCGATCAAGAATTGAGATGATCGCCAACCAATCATCTTCTTCGATTCAGCGCATCGGCCAGATTGCACTTTCGGTACACGATCTCGATCGTGCTGTGGTTTTTTATCGCGATGTGATCGGCTTGAAGTTCATGTTCCAGGCGCCGAATGTCGCGTTCTTCGATGTCGCCGGCGTACGCCTGATGCTGGGCCTGGCGGAATCGACCGAGTTCAAGCCGGAAGGCACGGTGTTGTATTTCGACGCCGACGATCTGGATGCCGACTTCGCCGCAATGCGCGATCGTGGCGCAGAAGTGGAACAGGCGCCGCACTTCATCGCCAAGCTCGGCGCCAAGGAGTTGTGGATGGGATTTTTCCGCGATCCGTTCGGCAATCTGTTTGCGTTGATGAGCGAACGCTGAGCCGGATTTTTCGGCTCTGATTCGCGGCGCGAATACTGATCGCCGCGCGGAATGTGCTGTTGCCAGTCCTTTTTGCGTGTGGTCAGGTCATGGCTTGGAATGTGCGCATTTCGAGCCATTTTTTGCGCACTGAGGCAAGGGAACTGCCATGCATATGTCGATCCGCTCGCTCTGTCTCCTTTGTGCCGCCTAGGCTTTCCAGCTGGGCGGTGGAGGGCAATCGCGACCCAAGTTTCAACACGGGCCAAGTGTTGTCAGTGCCGGTTCCGTATCACGCTACTACCGATTCGATCCCAACGCTGATCGGCCCTAGCACACTAAGCAATAACGCCTTTCTCGCCGCAGTGCGTTACGGTACTTATCCGTTGTATACGGTGCGGTTAATCAAGATTCTCGGCAACGGCACACTCGCACCGACATTCGGTGTCAACGGCGCGCAAGACGGCGCCGGTGCGCGGATCGACTGGGGCGCGATGACCACCTTGCCCGGCCCCGATACCCTCCTCCTCGCGGGCTCGACTGTCCTCGTCGGATCCAGCAATGCCACGTACACCTAACCCATCGTTCGATTGAACGCATCCGGGACGGTCGACCCCACGCTCAATGGCGACACCGGCCTCAACGATACGACGCCAGGGCAGGTGCATTTCGGTGACTACCATCCTGTCGGCGCTGTGAACATGCTGCCGTCAACCGGCCAGATCCTGATTGCCGGCAGCGAAGTGGACAATAATCTGAACTACGGAACGGGGCTCGTGCGTCTGAACGGCAATGGCACGGCGGATAATTCGTTCGGCAGTTTCGGCACCGCCATTTATGCGTTTCCGTTGAGTGGTGGCAACAATGCCATGGCCAATGCAATCCCCGTCGACAGTGGTTTTCATATTTTGCTGGCCGGTTACGCCACTGTCGGTACCAGTGCGCATAGCGCTTTTGCCGCAGTGCGCTTTACCAGTTAGATAGCTGCATGAATGCGCAGAATCTCTCTGTAGCCTGTGCAGACAACTATTCGTTTCATCTGATTGGCAAATTCGAAGACAACACATCCGACATCCGCGTCGACCAGAATGGCAAAATCTAGCTGGTCGGCGCAAGCGGCTACGGCACCACCAGTTACGGCATCGACGGCCAGAAAAACAGCATCCTGCGTCTGACCGCTCAATTTTAGCCAGCTACGACCTACAAGCCCACGCTCGAGCACGAATCTTTCTTCATGCAAGCCGGCGGGACCGATGAAACCAATCTGCTACCCAGCGCGTTGATCGATGCAAAAAATCGGCTGATGGTGAGCAGCGGTTATGCGTTCGTCGGGATAGCGCGTTTTGTATCGGCCGGTGGCTACGACAGCAGCGACAACAACAGCACGGCGTTGACCGGCAGCGTGGCGGCGATTACTTATGGCGACGGAGTAAATTCTTCGAGCGGTCAGCCGCGTATGTTGCTGAACGGCGATCGGCCGGTAGTCGCGGAAATCTCCGGCAACAGCGGCAGCGCGTTCACTCTGCGTGTTACGCGCCTGCTCGGCGACAAGATTTTCAGCAGCGGGTTTCAATAAGCCGCGGTTACCTTGACGCGAACTTGAGATCGCCAGCGCGCGGGCGCCATACCGCCGCTGGCCTTTGCTCTCCGCTACAATTGCCCCGATGAGCGACGAAACAACCCAACCCCGCAAACCGAATCCGCTGTTGACCGCGCTTGGCCGCGCGCTGGAAGCCGCGCTCAACCGCGCCGTGGCGCTGGATGACGAAACGCAGCAGCGGTTGAAAGCGCTGAATGGCCGCGCGATCGCGATCGATTTTTCCGGCGTTGGTGTGGCGATGCGGATCGCGGTCGAGAACGACCGCCTGCAGGTGGGTCCGGCGTTCGCCGCCGATGCCGACCTGAAACTGCGCGCGAGTCCGGCGAGTTTTCTCGCGATGGCTTTTCGTCGTAGCGAAAGCACAGCACTGCCGGCAGGCAAGGTCGAGATTTCCGGCGATGCCGAGCTCGCGCGGCGAATCGAAAAACTCGCGCGCAATTTCCAGCCGGATATCGAGGAAGCGTTCACACGCGTGTTCGGCGATGTGATCGGCTATCAGATTGCGCAGGCGTTCAAGCGCGCATTCGACTGGAGCCGCGAGAGCGCCAAAAATCTCCTGCAGGACAGCGCGGACTTTTTGCGCGATGAAAGTCGCGATCTCGTCGCACCGGCCGAGATGGAACAATTTCTCGATGAGGTCGATACCTTGCGCGACGACACCGATCGACTCGAAGCACGCATCGCGCGCCTGCGCCAGAACCTGCAAGGCCGCGGCGCATGACGTCCTTGCGGCAGTTACCGCGTCTGCTGCGCATCGCTGCGGTGCTGTTGCGTTATCGGCTGGATGAGCTGGTCGATGCGGCGCATCTGTTCCGCCCGCTGAAAATTGTCCGACCGTTTTTTCCGAAACCACGTGCCGATATCGCAATCATGTCACGTGGCGAACGGCTGCGTCTGGCGCTGACCGAACTCGGCCCGATCTTCGTCAAGTTCGGCCAGATTCTGTCGACGCGCCGCGATCTTTTGCCGGCGGATATCGCCGAGCAACTGGCGCTGTTGCAGGATCAAGTGGCGCCGTTTCCGGGTACACAGGCACAGGCGATGATCGAAGCCGCGCTTGGCAAACCGATCGCCGAATTGTATGGCGCGTTCGATCAACAGCCGCTCGCTTCGGCCTCGATCGCGCAAGTACATGCGGCGCGCTTGCACGACGGCCGCGAGGTCGTGATCAAGGTATTGCGACCGAATATCGCACTACGCATTGAGCAGGATATCGGCCTGTTGCAGGCGCTCGGTGCGCTCGCGCAACGCTGGCATCCGAATGCCGACAAGGTGCGTCCGCTGGATGTCGTCGCCGAGATCGAAGGTACGCTGCGCAACGAGCTAGATCTGCAACGCGAAGCTGCCAACGCGAGTGTGCTGCGTCGGAATTTTCTCGATTCCGATGACATGTATGTGCCCGAAGTATTCTGGTCGTACAGCAAGGAAAGCGTGCTGACGCTGGAGCGTGTGCGCGGCATTCCGACCGACGATCTGCGCGCGCTGGATGCTGCCGGAATCGATCGTATCGCACTCGCCGAAAAAGGCGTGCGGCTGTTTTACACGCAAGTTTTTCGCGACAATTTTTTCCATGCCGACGCGCATCCGGGCAATATCTGGGTCGACGCCACCCGCACTGCTGATCCGCGTTTCATCGCGCTGGATTTCGGCATCATGGGTTCGCTGCCGCGCGCCGATCAGTTTTATCTCGCCGAAAATTTCATGGCGATGTTCAATCGCGATTATCGCCGCATCGCCGAGCTGCATGTCGAAGCGGGCTGGATGCCATCGCATATTCGCCTCGACGAACTCGAAGCCGGCGTGCGCACGATTTGCGAGCCGTATTTCACGCGGCCGCTGTCGGAAATCTCGCTCGGCGAAGTCACGTTCAAACTGTTCCAGATGGCGCGTCGCTACGAACTCACGCTGCAGCCGCAGCTGATCCTGCTGCAAAAAACCCTGCTGAATATCGAAGGCATGGGCCGGCTGTTGCATCCGCAGATCGATATCTGGGCGACCGCAAAACCGGTGCTCGAAAAAATTCTGCGCGAGCGTTATAGCCGGCGCGCGACGGTCAAGATGTTGCGCACGCGTATTCCGGAATGGATTGCCGGCGCGCCGGAAATGCCGGGATTACTGCATGCCGCGTTGAAAAAATCCGTTGAGGGTCAGCACGACGTACGCATTACTTCGGCGGATTTGCGCGCGCTCGGCAATGCCTCGCGCGCGACCCAGCGCTGCCTTGTTCCCGCGTTGCTCGGGGCAGCGCTGTTGCTCAGCGCCGCGATATTATTCGCGCTCGATCAACATGGTCCGCGCTGGTTCGGATTGCCGCTGTCGAGCGAGATTGCCGTAGTCATTGCACTGCTCGCTTTCCTGCGCGCACGAGCGCGGAAATGACGGCGACGATTACTGCGAAGACCGCATCGTCACTCGAAATTCTCTACGAAGACGAACACCTGCTCGCGGTCAACAAACCCGCCGGATTGCTCGTGCATCGCAGTGCGATCGCGAGCGACGAAACCGATTTCCTGGTCGATCGATTGCGGGCGCAACTCGGCAGTAATCCGTTCCTGATTCATCGCCTCGATCGCGCCACCAGTGGTGTGGTGCTGCTCGCGAAAAATCGCGAGATCGCCGGTGAACTCGGTAAGCAATTCATGGCGCGCACGGTGAACAAATCTTATCTGGCCGTGGTGCGCGGCTGGCCCGAAGAAACCGGTCTGATCGATTACCCGCTGCCGGATGTGCGCGATACCAGCCCGCGCAAACCCGCGAGCACACGTTATCGTCGACTCTCCACGGTCGAAGTCGCACTCGAAATGGGACGTTATCCGCAGCAGCGTTATGCGCTGATTGAGGCGATGCCCGAAACGGGTCGGTATCGGCAGATCCGCAAACATTGCCACCACATTTCGCATCACATCATCGGCGATACCAGCCACGGTCGCGGCGATCACAATCGACTGTTTCGCATTCACTACGCGATGCACCGCATGTTGCTGCATGCGTGGCGGCTCGATTTCATCCATCCGGTGCAGCTGTCGCCGCTGCATATCGAGGCGCCGGTCGATGCGAGCTGGCAGCAAATTCTCGAACGCTTTGAATGGAGCGGTGCGCTGCGACATGCAGCCGATGCCGCGAGCAGCTAGAATCGCGACACTTTTATCGCACGAACGTCCCGGATTTTTGTCATGCCTACCTTCGATATCGTTTCCGAAATTGATCTGCACGAACTCGACAACGCGATGATGCAGGCCACGCGTGAACTCACCACGCGTTTCGACTTCAAAGGCAACAAGGCCAAGTTCGAGACCGAAGAAACCGTGATCACGATGCACGGCGAGTCCGAATTCCAGGTCAAGCAGATGCTCGATATTCTGAAGCAGCGCCTGACTGCGCGCGGTATCGATATCGCCTGTGCCGAAATCGCCGATGCGGAAATCAACCTCGCCACGACGCGGCAGAAAGTCACGCTCAAGCAGGGCATCGATCAGCCGCTGGCGAAGGAAATCATCAAGACCATCAAGGACAGCGGCCTGAAAGTGCAAACGCAGATCCAGGGCGACAAGCTGCGTGTGACCGGCAAGAAACGCGACGATTTGCAAATGGTAATGGCGCTGCTGCGCGCGTCGAAAATCGAGATGCCGCTGCAATACGAAAATTTCCGCGACTGATTGTGCCGTGCTTGAAATCAACGCCAGGCTAAGTATTGCCGATAGCGAATTGACGGAAACGTTCATCCGTTCGTCCGGGCCGGGCGGGCAGAACGTCAACAAGGTGTCGAGCGCGGTCGAGCTGCGTTTCGATGTCGCGCAATCGCTCTCGCTGCCGGAAACCTTGCGTACACGCTTGCTGGCGAGGCGCGATCGTCGCCTCACTGCGGAAGGCGTGCTGGTGATCCAGGCGAACCGGTTTCGTGACCAGAGCCGCAATCGCGAAGATGCGCGCGTGCGACTCGTCGAGATCATCCGCGCTGCATTGATCGTGCCGAAAGCGCGCATCGCGACTAAACCGACGCATGGTTCGAAGGAACGTCGCCTGACCGGCAAGCGTGTCACGAGCGGCATCAAGAAAACTCGCAGTCGCGGCAGCTGGGATCACGAGTGAGCAAACATTTGCCGGACGCTTTGCCACCGCGTGCGCCGCAATTTGCGCAGACTGCGCCGCGCCGTTTTTTTCGCTGGTTGCTCGGTGTTTGCGGCTGGAAACTGGTCGGCGAAATTCCGAACGTGCCCAAGGTCATCGCGATCGTCGCGCCGCACAGCTCGTGGTGGGACGGCTGGTGGGCGCTGATGTTCATGGTGGCGATGGGCTTCAAGGTCTCGTTCATTGCCAAGAACGAATTGTTCGTCGGTCCGCTCGGCTGGCTGTTGCGCAAACTCGGCGGACTCGCCACTGATCGCAACGTGGCGAACGGAACGATCGGCCAGCTCAGTGCAGAGTTTGCGAGCCGCGATCAATTCTGGGTCGCGCTTGCACCCGAGGGCACGCGCAAGAAAGTACAAAAGTGGAAAAGTGGATTCTGGCATCTCGCACGCGCCACCCACGTGCCGATCGTGATGGTATCGCTGCATTACCCGGACAAGACGCTCGGCTTCGGCCCGCTGCTTGAAACCACCGATGATCTGGATGCCGACATGGCGCGCATCCGTGCGTATTACGTGCCATTCCAGGGCAAGCATCGCGGCACAGTTTGATCAGAGCATCCCTGGCCGCAACCGTTAAACCTTCCTGCGTATCTGTGCATCTGACTGCTCGACGCCACAGGAGAACGAGATGCGCAAATCCCTGCTACTGCTTCCGCTGCTTTTCCCGCTTGCCGCGCTGGCCAACGAATGCCAGTTCGAGGCGAGCCGCGATTTCCAGATCGATCCCGCTGGGCTGCGCGCGCTGGCAACCGAACTCGGCTCGTCCGATCTGCAAGCCGAAGGCGTTGCCGGACTCACGCATATCGAAGTTCATGGCCGCGCCTGTGCTTCCGAACCAGCGTGGCTGAACGATCTCGACGTGACCCAGAAACGCGATGGCGATCGTGTCGTGCTGACGCCAACCCATCCGCAGCGCGACAACAGTTTTGGTTTGTTCCACTCCAGTTATGCCTACGTCGATCTGCATGTGCGTATGCCAAGCAATTTATTACTGGATATTCACAGCGGATCCGGCGATGCCGTGGTGCGCGATCTCGCGGCTCTGAATTTTAGTGCTGGTTCGGGCGACTTGGCGGCGAAAAATATTACCGGGCCAATGCTGGTCAAGGTCAGTTCCGGCGATGTGCAAGTCAGCGATATCGGCAGTCTCGAAGTGACTTCGGCGGGTTCCGGCAATATCACCGCCGGCCAGGTACACGGTGATATCAAAGTCGGTCATGTCGGCTCTGGTGACCTCGAATTTTCCGACGTCAACGGCGCCGTGAACGTCGACAAGGTGGGCTCGGGCAATTTGGGTGCGAATCGCATCAAGGGCGACGTGAGCATCGGCGCGATCGGTTCGGGCGATGTCCATGTCGATGGTATCGGCGGCAATTTCACCGTGGCTGCGAAAGGCAGCGGCGACATCCACCAGCACAATGTCAGCGGTCGTGTTGATATCCCGCACCGCCGCGACGATCGCTGAAATTCGCGATGCACTTGGAACCTGTTCAATATCTGTAGCGAGCGGCCCTCAGCGAGGTGAAGAGGCCGTTCCAGCGCATCCTGCACTCGCGGCACTTTGCACATCCATGTGCTTTGCAGCGCAGACGAGGGCATGGATGCCCGAGGTAGAGCAATGCAGGAGCAATTGCCGAAAGCGGAACATACTTTTCGTATGTGAGCATTTCGAGCAGCGCATGAGCGTCGGTCAGGGTCGCGCAGTAAGATATTGGACAGGTTAACGCTCCGAGTGACCCGCCTCGTAGTAGTCCCGGTGTGAGAACAGCGCCGGGCGGATGAGGTTGATGAACGCGTGCGCCTGCGGGCTGAGATACTTGCCCTTGCGGATCACCACGCCGTAACTGCGCTGCGGAAAATACTGCTTCATGTTGCGCACGGCGAGCCGGTCGTTCGGCGTCAGGCAAATGCCGGTGACGATGGAAATGCCCAGACCCATCGCGACGTATTGCTTGATCACATCCCAGCCGCCGACTTCGATCGCAACATGGAACGGCACCTTGCGCTGCTGGAAAATCAGATCGACCAGCCGATACGTGGTGAGTCGGCGCGGCGGCAGGATCAAACCGTACGGGCTGAGGTCTTCGAGCTTCACGTCGGCCTTGTTCGCGAGCGGGTGATCCTCGGGCATGATCAGCATCGGGTCGAAGTGATACACCGATTCGTAAGCCAGATCGTTCGGCACATCGATCATTGAGCCGACTGCAAAATCGACCTCGTCCGAACGCAGCAACGCCAGGCCATCTTTACCGGTGACATTGTGCAATTGCAGGCGCACGGTCGGATGTTGCGCGCGAAACGCCTGCACCAGCGCGGGCAGCAGATACTGAATGGTCGATGCGCCTGCGGCGATATTCAGCTCGCCCGCATCGAGCCCTTTCAGCCGACTCAGAAACTCGCTTTCGAGGCCCTCCAGGCCGTCGATCATCGGCAGCGCGAGGTCATACAGCGCCTGGCCTTCGCGCGTGAGTTGCACACGCCGGCGCGTGCGTTCGAGCAGGCGCATGCCAAGTTCCTTTTCGAGCGCGCCGAGTTGCAGGCTGATCGATGGCTGACTCAGGAACAGCGCTTCGGCCGCGCGGGACAAGGTGCCGAGTTTGACGGTGTAGCAGAACGCTCGCAGTTGTTTGAGGCGATTGCCCTTGTAGTAAAAACGTTCGGCTGCGACGGGTGTATCGGCGACATTTTTGCGCGGCCGTCCGCGTGTTGCCGCCTTGCCGAGCGGCGCCATTGGGGATTTACCTTTATCCATTATTCAAACGATCGTTTGACATGCGCTTCCCAATCAAGCACTTGGCTTATGTATTAACAAAACCAATGAAAGGTATTGAAACATTTGTTTTGTCAAAGCACCAGCGATGCGCCTAGTCTGCTGCAATGCAACCATCGATGGAGTTTGGCATGGCAGTATCGAAGCACAGCACAAGCCCGGCAATCGTGGCTGCGAACGCCGTGCTGCAAGCGGGCTATGCGTCGATCCTGACGCCGGAGGCTTTGCTTTTCCTGGCCGAACTGCATCGCCAGTTCGACAGTACGCGCATTGCCTTGCTGGCCGCGCGCGATGACCGCCAGGCGCGTTTCGACGCCGGTGAATTGCCTGATTTTCTCACCGAAACAAGCGCCATCCGCGAATCCGACTGGCAGGTGGCGGAAATCCCTGCTGCGCTGCAAGATCGCCGCGTCGAGATCACCGGTCCGGTAGATCGCAAGATGATCATCAACGCGCTGAATTCCGGCGCCAAGGTGTTCATGGCCGACTTCGAGGATTCGACCTGCCCCACTTGGGAGAACCTGCTCGACGGCCAGATCAATCTGCGCGATGCGAATGCCGGCACGATTGCGTTCACTTCGCCCGAGGGTCGTGAATATAAACTCAACGAGCACATCGCCACCTTGATCGTGCGCCCGCGCGGCTGGCATCTGCCCGAGAAACACGTATCGGTGGACGGTCTGCCGATGTCCGGCAGCCTGTTCGATTTTGGTTTGTACGCTTTCCACAACGCACAACGCCTTGCCGCGCGCGCGCTCGGTCCATTCTTTTATCTGCCGAAACTGCAGAGCCACAAGGAAGCCGCGCTGTGGGACGAGGTGATGGCATTCGCCGAGGTACGCCTCGGCCTGGCGATCGGCGCGATGAAAGTCACCGTGCTGATCGAAACGCTGCCCGCGGTGTTCGAGATGCACGAGATTCTGCACGCCCTGAAAGGCCGTATCGTCGGCCTGAATTGCGGGCGCTGGGATTATATTTTCAGTTATCTCAAAACCTTCCGCGCACATCGCGATCACGTGTTGCCAGAGCGCGGCCAGATCAACATGACCGTGCCGTTCCTCAAGAATTATTCCGAGCTGCTGATCCAGACTTGTCATCGTCGAGGCGCGTTCGCGATGGGCGGCATGGCGGCGCAGATTCCGATCAGTGGCGATGCAGCGGCTAACGACGCCGCGATGACGCGTGTGCGCGCCGACAAGTTGCGCGAAGTCACAGCCGGTCACGACGGCACATGGGTGGCGCATCCGGGCCTGATTCCGCTGGCGATGGAAATCTTCGATGCGCATATGCCGACGCCGAATCAACTCGGTGTGAAACGCGACGATGTACATGTCGAGCGCGATCAACTCATCGCGCCATCGCTCGGCGGCATCACCCGCGCCGGCGTGCGCAACAACATTGATGTCGGCGTACGTTATCTCGCAGCCTGGCTCGACGGACTTGGTTGCGTGCCGATTCATAACCTGATGGAAGACGCCGCGACCGCCGAGATTTCACGCGCGCAATTGTGGCAATGGCTGCATCACGACGAACTCAAACTCGACGATGGCACGCCGCTGGATTTTGTCCTGTTCGATGCGCTGCTGAGCGATGTCGGTACCGAACTCGCGCCGTGCGCGATTCCGGGCCGTACGCGCATCGCCGAAGCTGCGGCTTTGTTCGGCGATCTTACGCACGCAAAGCGCCTCGCTGATTTTCTCACGCTGCCGGCGTACCAACGCCTGGCCTGAAAGCAGCGCAATCGCAGCGGCGCGGAGCGCGGCTGATCTGGCAAGCAACGCAAGGAAGCGACACAACAATGAAACCGGAATGTACGGAAATCAGTTTGTAGTCCAGCAAGTTTGTAGTCACCCCGAAAACCTGAGAGGTTCTGGCAATGAAAACGACGCTCCCCACCGCCGACCAGCTGAAGCTGGAATGGTCGAACAATTCCCGCTGGGCCGGAATCAAGCGCCCGTACACGGCTGAAGAAGTGGTGCGCCTGCGCGGTACCGTGCAGATCGAACATTCACTCGCGCGCCGCGGCGCGGAACGGCTGTGGCGTTCGCTGCACGAAGAAAGTTACGTCAACGCGCTCGGCGCGCTGACCGGCAACCAGGCGATGCAGCAGGTCAAGGCCGGCCTCAAAGCGATTTATCTGTCCGGCTGGCAAGTGGCCGCCGACGCGAACACCGCCGGTGAAATGTATCCCGACCAATCCTTGTATCCGGTCGATTCTGTGCCGAACGTGGTGCGCAAGATCAACCAGACGCTGACGCGCGCCGACCAGATTTATCACGCCGAAGGCAAGGACGAAATCGACTGGCTTGTGCCGATCGTGGCCGATGCTGAAGCCGGTTTCGGTGGTGTGCTCAACGCGCACGAACTCATGAAACACATGATCGAGGCCGGTGCTGCCGGCGTGCATTTCGAGGATCAACTGGCGTCGGCGAAAAAGTGCGGCCATATGGGTGGCAAGGTGCTGGTGCCGACGCAGGAAGCGGTGCAGAAACTCATCGCCGCGCGTCTCGCCGCGGATATCGCCGGCGTGCCGACGCTCATCGTCGCGCGCACCGATGCCATGGGCGCCGCGTTGCTGACCTCGGATGTCGATGAAAACGATCGTCCGTTCTGCAATGGCAAGCGCACCGTCGAAGGTTTTTACGAAGCTCGCGAAGGTATCGAACAGGCTATTTCGCGCGGCCTCGCTTATGCGCCGTTTGCCGACCTGATCTGGTGCGAAACCTCGACGCCGTCGCTGGCGCAGGCCAAGCAGTTCGCCGATGCGATCCATGCCAAATTTCCGGGCAAGTTGCTCGCCTACAACTGCTCGCCGAGCTTCAACTGGAAGAAGAATCTGGACGAAGCCACGATCGCGAGTTTCCAGAAAGACCTCGGCGCGATGGGTTACAAATTCCAGTTCATCACGCTGGCCGGTTTCCACGCGCTGAACTATTCGATGTGGAATCTCGCGCAGGGTTACAAAGAGCGCCAGATGGCCGCATACGTCGAGTTGCAGGAAGCCGAGTTCGCGGCCGAGTCGCGTGGCTACACCGCCGCAAGACACCAGCGCGAAGTCGGCACCGGTTATTTCGATCTGGTCAACGAAGTGATCAACGGCGGTACGTCATCGCTGTCGGCGTTGCACGGTTCGACCGAGCAGGAACAGTTCCACGCGAAGGCCAGCGCGGCCTGATAGCAGCCGCGTCTATCGGCGTGGTGGTGACCGCGCCGATGGATCGCACTGCGGCGTGCCGCGCAAGTCATTCTGATTGCCACGCCGTTGCGTTATGATCGCGATCAGATTTCAGGGGACACGGGCATACCATTGTCGAACTCACCGACCACACCATCGGCTGCCGCTGCTGATCTGGCGGCAAACCAGGCCAAGGCGCGCACGCCATTGCTGCCGCGCGAACTGAGCGATGAAGAACTCGCCGTGTTTGCAGCGGTGAGCACGCGTCGCGATCTGGTCGCGGGCGAAATCGTTTTTCGGCACGGCGAAGTCGGTCGCTGCATGTACATCATCGAGTCCGGCGAAATCCGACTGGAGTTCGGCGAAGATCTGCCCGACCGGCTGATCGGCGAGCGTACTTTTTTCGGCGAGCTGACCTTGTTCATAGGCAATCACGCGCGCGGTGCCACCGCCATCGCGGCGAGGCCGGGCACGGTACATGTGGTCGATCATGCGGCCTTCGAACAACTCATGCTGCGCGAGCCGCGTCACCTCGCGCACTTCATGCGACGCTCGTTTTCGTACCTGGTGGCAAGCGAACAGCAACTGATCGCCAATCAGAAACGTCGCAACGAAGATCTGCTGGCCACGCTGAATTCACTGCATCTGACCCAATCCGAACTCGCCGCGACCGAACGCCTGGTGCAAACCGACGAGCTCACCAACCTGTGTAATCGTCGCGGCCTGTATCGCTTTCTCAAACGTGTGCAGGAAGGCTCGGAGATGGATGGCGCGCTCGGTTTGCTGCTGGTGGATCTCGACCAGTTCAAGCGCATCAACGATCATTGCGGACATGCGATCGGCGATCAGGTATTGCGCGCAGCCGGGCAGGAAGTGCTCAGCGCCGCGGCCGCCTCGGATCTGCCGTGCCGGCTCGGCGGCGATGAATTTGCGTTGCTGACCTATGTCGCAAATATCGAGGAACTGCAAATGCGCGCCGCACAAATCGCCAGTGCGATCCGCTCGTTGCGTTTCCCCTCGCCCAACCAGCATCTGCGTATCAGCGTGAGTATCGGCGGCGGCATGTGCGCGCTCGATCAGCCGTGGGCAAACTGGTACAGCGAGGCCGATGCCGCGCTATACGACATCAAGGCGCGCGGCGGCGATGGCTGGTTGATTCTGGGTAGCGGCGCGATGGTAAACCGACCGTCGGCGAGTGATTCTGCACCTTGTTCGGCGGAACCAATCGCACTCTGATTCACGCCGCGAAGTCAGGCAGTTTTACGTCAAAAATCGCCGTTATTGGTGCGCTACTGGCAAGTACGACACGCTTCGCGCACAATTGCCCAAATCATGCAATATTCACGCTTGTAAAATAGTGCGTTACTGCGTGGTTTTTCGGCGAAAGCTGCCGACCGCGATACGTCATGGCAGGGTTACATGAGCGCAGTCGAATTACCACCGCTTGATACCAACGTTACGGCCTGGCGGCCGGTATTGAGAACGTTGCTGGTCTGCGATCTGGTCGACAGCACCGCGCTTGTGCAGCGCCTCGGCGATCAGCTTGCCTCCGAACTCATGCGCAAGCACGATCGCGTCGCACGCGCGTTGATCACGCGCCACAGCGGCCAGGAAATCGACAAGACCGACGGTTTCCTGCTGCTGTTCGAGCGTCCGATCCAAGCCATCGGTTTTGCCCTCGCCTATCAGCGCGTCCTGCGCGAGCTCAGCGAAGAAGAAACCACCGAATTACGCGCACGCGTCGGCATCCATGTCGGCGAAGTCATCTTGTGGAACAACAGCGCCGCCGATATCGCCAGTGGCGCCAAACGCGTCGAAGTCGAAGGTCTCGTCAAGCCGATCGCCGCGCGCCTGATGCATCTCGCGCTACCGGGCCAGGTGCTGGTTTCCGGCATGGCGTATTCGCTGTCACAACGCGCGCAGGGCGAGCTCGACCACGATATGGAAACGCCGCGCTGGCGCATGCACGGCCACTACGATTTCAAGGGCGTCAGCCAGAGTGTGCCGGTATTCGAAGTCGGCGAAACCCTGCTTGCGCCATTTCGCGCACCGCCGACCGGCGACAAGGCCCGGCGCGTGCTGCCGTGGTGGCGCCGACGGCCGTTTGTCATCGCGGAAATTTTCGTGCTGATCCTCGCCATCGGCGTACCGCTGTACCTGGCCACACGCAGCCAGCCTGCACTCGCGTTTGCCGCGCGCGATTGGGTGGTGATCGGCGATCTGCGCAACCTCACCGGCCAGACCGTGTTCGATGCCTCGCTCGACGCCGCCTTGCGCCTGAGCCTGGAGCAGTCGCGCTACGTCAATATCGTCTCCTCGCTGCAAGTGCGCGACACCCTCAAGCGCATGAATCGCGCCGCCGATACCACGGTGGATCGCGGCGTCGGTGCCGAAATCGCGCTACGCGAAGGCGCACGCGCCTTGATCCTGCCCAGCATCGCCGAAGTTGGTGGCCGCGTCCGCGTAGTTACCGAAGTGATCGATCCGCACACGCAGACCACGGTCTACGCGAATACCGCCGACGGACTCGGCATGGAATCGGTGCTCGGCTCGGTAGACAACGTCGCCCGCGAGCTGCGCGAACGTCTCGGTGAGGCGCTGGCGTCGATCAACAACGATAGCCAGCCGCTGCCGAAAGTAACGACGGGAAATCTGGATGCGTTGCGGGCTTATGCGTTGGCTACAAACGCACATATTGAGGGCAGGGACAATTCGTCGCTGGAGTTATACGACCAAGCAATCAAACTTGATCCGAATTTTGCGTTGGCCTACATGGGAAAAGCCAGTGTGCACTTCGGCGCTGATGATCGCATTGCTACCCTAGACGAGCTAAAACACGCCGCTGCGTTACGCGAGCATTTGCCAGCCCGTGATGGAGTCAGGCTTGAGGCCTTCCTTGCCATGTTCGGCAAACCCGTTGTGATGTTGGAAAAATGGAGGTTATACGGATCACTTTATCCGGATTCTTATACTGCGCATCAGTGGTATGCAGAGATCGCCTGGAATTACACAAATCAGTACGATGATGCAATAGTCGAGGTTAAAAAGGCGATATCCGAGCATAATCCATACGTCGGAAATGCTTATTATTCGTTAGGATTTTTATTCCTTGCGACCGAACGTTATGACGAGGCCTTTGCCAACCTCAAACAGGCACAATCGTTACAAGGACAAGGCTTGGGCCTAGTGATCATCGACGCGTATGCAGTTAAGCGTCAGTTCGATCAGGCGAACAAGATGTTTACTAATGGTAAACGCAGTGGTATTGCCAGCAATGACCTCTTTCGCAATCTTACTGCCATCACCTTGCCACTCGATCAAGGGCACTGGAGTGATGCCTTGACAATGACAAGCCAGGGTATTGCCGCTGCGGATGCCGTAGGCCCATTATACGGTCGCTTATATCGAGCGACCGAACTAAGCCTGCTGGTGTTCTCCGAGCCACGCGCCGATTATGCCAAACGCCTCAAGCCGTTTATCGACAGCGAAATCGCCATCCTGCACCGCAAAGACGACGTTGATCACGATGTTGCGGTATTTAATGTGTTGTTAGGCGCTTATCTCGCCGCGCGCAACGGCAATAACGATCTCGCAACCAGCACAATTGCCGCTGCACGCGACGAGGCGCAGGCTAGTGGTTACCCGAATCTGACTAATATGCTTGCTATAGCGCAGGCAGAATTAGCACGCGCTAGCGGCAAAACGGATACTGCGATCAACCTGCTCAAACCCGAACTGCACGGCACCGAGCTGTATATGACCCATGTCGTGTTGCGCGACGCGTATGCGGCTGCGGGCAAGCCTGCCGATGCCTTGAACGAATCCGCGTGGCTGGCCAGTCACCGTGGTCGTGCTTACGAAGAATCCAACAATCACCAAGCATTGCAGCCACTCAATGTAGCGGAGTCCGATCTCGCTTTATTGCACGAGGCCGAACTCAACAAGATACTTGGCAAAAAAGAACAGTCCGCCCAGCTTTTGAGCGATTTCCGCAAGGCGTGGCCGAATGCGGATCAGCTTGCGTTTCTATTGACACGCTTCAAAAATTTGGCGGAAGCCCCGTAATTTTAGCGTGCGCTTAGTAAATGAACATTTTGCCTAAGCTGCGATGTAAGCTGCGATACCAATGCCGTCCGCGATTGCTGAACTACCTCTTTGCTAGCCAGGTCTTTCACCATCATGCAATCAGCGCAATTATGCGGATCCTCGACTCCGATCTGTCGCAATGCTGCTGCCGGACTTGCCTGAAACAGGGTGCGGAACACATCATCGTTGGCCAGTTTCTCCAGCAACAACTCCACGGCAGCCAGTGGCAACCCCGGCTTGCTCAATTTTTTTGTAGACTCCATAGCATCATAAGCTGTTGTTGTATCGAGTTCATGTGCAAGATTGCCATGCAATACTAAATCAGTCATTTCGGCCTCCACTGATTAAGGTTTTTATCGTGAGAGCTACAGCTTGCCCATGATGGGACTAAGCTGTAGCTCGCTGAGTCTATACTTGTAGCGATTATCAGCGCAATCATAATTGCTCTGAAAGCGAATACCTCCAGACAAGCAAGACCAGTGAAAAAACCACTCATACCTCTGTCAGCGCGCAGCAAAGCCTTGGTGTGTTGTTTTAATTTTTAACGTGCGATGAGCACAGGGACATTATGATTTAGCGTTGATGTAAGTGTCGCCACTAGCGCCGCACGCGATTGCTGAATCACTTCCTTGCTCGCCAGCTTAGGCACATGCAAGCAATCACAATATTTCTTTGGATTTTTTGAGCCGCATTGCTGCAGCGCTTTCTCCGGATCGTGAGCAAACAGCGCACGAAACGTATCGTCGGTTGCGAGTTTGTCGAGCAAGGTCTCGACGATATCGAGCGGTAAAGGTTCGCCTGCCATAAATCCCCCTGGATAATTTACTTGATGGCCTCAGCGCAACGATCTGCCTGAGGTGCGCTGTGTAGTGCGTGCGTAGCGATCTTGCATGTTCCGCGATTCCTTGTCGCCCGGTTATCCCGCAATAACGACCACCACATCCTCGCGAAAAGATTTGTGGCTTGCCGCACAATCTAAGTCTTAAACACGCTGCTGGCAAGCCATTTCCTGTCTGTGCGGGGCATGCAGATCCAGAATACACACGGCACCTGCCGACTTGCCAACAATAACCAACAAGGTTATTGTTGGCTGATGGAAAAAGGCACGCCTCACTGCAAACTGGCCGTCATCAAGGCGATGATCGAGGCAGGAAAGGTACGCTTGACTCTCTCGGCATTGACCGGTGGCGCGGCCTTGGGCTTCGATTTTAACGGAATCATCGGGGTGGTCATGGCGCTGACCTCGGCAGATTTCTACAAGAGCATGACGGCACAGGCCGACCACAGCCTCTGGCAGGACGTTTATCGGCCCAGCACCGTGGCCGGAGAGGTTTACCTGAAACTCACGGTTATCGATGACGTGCTCATCGTGTCCTTCAAGGAGCTATGAACATGAAATGTCCATCCTGCGCGGCAGCAAAACTGGTGCGCGATATACGTGACTTGCCTTACACCTACAAAGGCGAATCGACTGTCATCCCGGCGGTGACTGGCGATTTCTGTGCGGCCTGCGGCGAGGCCGTGCTCGATATGGCCGAATCAACGCGCACCAGCATGGCCATGCTGGAGTTCAACAAGCAGGTGAATGCGGCGATTGTCGATCCGGGGTTTATTGCCGGCGTGCGCAAAAAACTCGCGCTCGATCAGCGCGAAGCCGCCGAGATTTTCGGCGGCGGCGTGAATGCGTTCTCGCGTTACGAGAATGGCAAAACCAAGCCGTCGCTGGCTCTCGTCAAATTGCTCAAAGTGCTTGACCGTCACCCCGATCTGCTGAAGGAAATCAGGACGATGTGAAGAGCAATTGTGTCCGCTGAAAGTACGCTGCAAAATGGACTAGTTCATCTGATCGAGGATTGTTCGTGCAAATACGCCGCTGCTCCATTCTGCTGATCGAACCGCGCGAAAAAGTCGCGTTCGATCTTGATTCCCTGCTGTCCGGCGGCAATGGCTTGAGCGCGAGCATCGAGCTGCTGGCGCTGGCACCGCATCTGCCTGCCGAAGTGGCGATCAACGCCGCCGAAGCCGAGGTACTGGGCGCGGTTGGCGCAACCTTGTGGATCGAATTCACCACGCTCGCCGAACAATTCGATGGCGCGCTATTGCACGGGCTGCTGCAGAAGGGCCTGCTGCTGACCGATGCCAGCGATGTCGACGACGACAAGCATGCCGCAACACGCACACGCGACGAAAAATTGCGCGCCGCGAATTGGCACGCGCATTCCGCCGTGTCGCATTATTTCGGGCGCTGGCAGGGTGTGATGTCGGGCGAATCGGCAACCCAGGCTGGTTACAAAACCATGAGCGAACTGGCAGAGCGCCTCGGAATGCCGCCGCCGCATGTGCGTGAACGCGTATCGGCCGAACAGCGAATCGCTTTGCCCGATAGCGCGGCAACCTCGCTGGATGAACTGCTTGCGCAGCGTGTGACCTGCCGCAATTTCGACACCACCAGCATGTTGCCACTGGCGACGTTTTCGCGCCTGCTGTGGCGCGTGTTCGGCGCGCAGGCGGCGGTCGAGATCGTCAAGGACAACGTGGTGATCAAGCGCACCAGCCCATCCGGCGGTGGCCTGCACCCGACCGAGGCGTATCTGCTGGTGCAGCGCGTCGAAGGTATCGAGCCCGGCCTGTATCACTACCATCCGATCGATCACGCGTTGGAACCGCTGCCAACACTGGATGATGGCGACTTGCACGCACTCGCCAAATGCTTCGTCGCTGCACAAACCTATTACGCCGATGCGCATGTGCAAGTAGTGCTGGTTTCGCGTTTCCCACGCACGTTCTGGAAATATCGCAACCACAGCAAGGCGTATCGCGTGTGTGTGCTGGATGCCGGACATTTGTCGCAAACTTTGTATATTTCGGCGACCGAATTCGGCCTCGGCGCATTCATCACCGCCGCCATGAACGAGATCGATGTCGAGCAGGCGCTCGGACTAGATGAGCTCGTCGAAAGCCCGATCGCGATTTGCGGCTTCGGCATCCGCGGCAGCGCATGCGCGACCATCGAATTCGATCCGCAACACGCGGTGTGGACGGCGGAACAAGTCACGGCATCGAGCGTGCCTTAGCGCACGCTCGACAGCGATCCCTACACGAGTTTGAACGGCAACGTGCGCAGGCGTTTGCCGTTGAGCGCAAACAGCGCATTCGCCACCGCCGGCGCAATCGGCGGTGTGCCGGGTTCGCCGACGCCGCCGGATTTTTCGCCGCTGTCGACGATGTGCACTTCGATTTTCGGCATCTCGTTCATGCGCAGCACCGGATAGTCGTGGAAATTCGATTGCACGACGTGGCCGTCCTTGAACGTGATCTCGCCATGCAGTGCCGCCGATAGTCCATAGACGATGCCGCCCTCGAGCTGGGCGCGAATGGTTTCGGGATTGACGAAGATGCCGCAATCGATCGCGGCGACGACACGATGCACGCGAATCTTGCCTTTCTCGACCGAGACCTCGGCGACCTGCGCGACATAACTGCCGAACGATTCATGCACCGCCACGCCGCGCGCGTGTCCTTTTGCCAGCGGTTTGTCCCAGCCGAATTTTTTGGCGGCTTCATTGAGCACGGCGAGATGACGTTTTGCGCCGGCCTTCTGCAGCAGCGCACGGCGGAACGCCAGCGGATCCTGCTTCGCCGCGTGTGCGAGCTCGTCGATGAAACTTTCGACCACAAACGCGGTGTGGGTATTGCCGACTGAGCGCCACCACAGCACCGGTATCCCGGGCGATGGCGAATGCAGTTCGACCAGATAATCCGCGACGTTTTTCAGATACGGCGAATCAGCCGCGCCTTCTACCGAGGTCGCGTCGATACCGTCCTTGATCATCACCGCCGCGAACGGCGTGCCGGCAATGATGCTCTGACCGACAATGACATCGTGCCAGCCGAGAATCGCGCCCTTGTCGTCGAGCGCGGCGCGGATATGGTGCAACCACATCGGCCGATAATAGCCGCCGCGCATATCGTCCTCGCGCGTCCACACGACCTTGACCGGCTTTTTCGCCGCCTTGGCGACCTCGACCGCTTCGACGACAAAATCCGAGGCCGGATTGGCGCGTCGCCCGAAGCCGCCACCGAGAAACATCGTGTGGATCGTGACCTGCTCGGGCTTGAGTCCGAGGACATGCGCCGCAGCGCCCTGATCGCCGGTCTGGAATTGTGTCCCGGTCCAGATTTCGCAGGAATTTTCACCGAGTTTGACCGTGCAATTCAGCGGCTCCATGGTCGCGTGCGCGAGATACGGCAGTTCGTATTCGGCCTCGACTTTTTTCGCCGCATTGACCAACGCCGCCTGCACGTCGCCCTTGGCGGATGCCTTGCTGCCGGCGGTCTTGGCAAGCTGGCGATATTCCGCGCGCATCTTGAGCGTATCCAGGCCCGCGTTCGCGCCGAGATCCCAATCGACCTTGAGCGCATCGCGTCCGGTTTTCGCCGCCCAATAATTGTCCGCCAGCACGGCGATGCCGCTCGGCACCTGCACCACCTCGTGCACGCCCTTGACCGCTTTCGCCGCTGTCGCGTCGAAACTTTTTACCTTGCCGCCAAACACCGGCGCGCGCGCGAGCACGGCGGTGAGCAGGCCATCGAACTGGACATCCATGCCGAACTTGGCGCGACCGGTGATTTTCTCCGGTGTGTCGAGGCGCTTGGTCGGCTTGCCGATCAGTGTCCAGTCCTTGCGCGGTTTGAGTTTGACCTCGCTTGGCGGCGTCAGCGCTGCTGCGGCGGCGGCAAGTTCGCCGTAGCTCGCCCGATGGGCGCCCGAGGTGATCACGCCATCGGCGACATGACAATCGCTGACGGCAACTTTCCACTGCGCCGCGGCGGCCTGGATCAGCAACTCGCGAGCGAGCGCGCCGACCTGGCGATAACGATCAAATTCCGACCAGGTCGTGCTCGATCCGCCGGTCATCTGCATGCCGTAGACCGTATGCGCATATTGCGGAGCGGTCGGTGCGTGCTCGACCTTGACCCTGGACCAGTCGCAGGCAAGCTCTTCGGCGATCAGCATCGGCAACGCGGTCCAGATGCCCTGGCCCATTTCCGAGTGCGACAACAATACGGTCACGCTGTTGTCGCTGCCGATCTTGAGGAACGCATTCGCTGCAGGCAGCGGTGCGGGTTTGGCACCGCCTTGCGCGCGCGCAAAACGCCCGACGCCCGGAATGCTGAAGGCGATAACCAGACCTGCCGCCGTCAGCGTGGTCTTGAGAAAATCGCGTCGGCTGCGCGGCGCTTGCGCATGCTCGCCAGGCACATCGTCGATCCGCGCGTTCATGCCTTCACCTCGCCGAGTTCGGCGGCACGATGGATCGCGGCGCGCACGCGCTGATAAGTGCCGCAGCGGCAAATATTGCCGGACATCGCGGCATCGATATCGGCATCCGACGGTTTTTTATTGACAGCAAGCAAGGCCACCGCCGACATGATCTGGCCGGACTGGCAATAACCGCATTGCACCACGTCGAGCTCGGCCCAGGCCTTCTGCACTGCGTGATCGCCATTGGTGGAAAGCCCTTCGATGGTGGTGACTTTCGCGCCGTTCGCCGCACTGGCCGGCGTCACACACGATCGCACCGGCGCGCCGTTCAGGTGCACGGTACACGCGCCGCATTGCGCCATACCGCAACCGAATTTTGTGCCGGTCATGTTCAGCACATCGCGGATCACCCAGAGTAGCGGCATATCCGGCGCGACATCAACGTCGTGATCGTGACCGTTTACATTGAGTTTCATAAGCTACCTTGGTTGGCTTTCAGGCTGAGCGAAAGCGTACTCCTCGGTTTTGTATAGCGCTAGCGCAAGGCGGCCAGGTCAACGGCGTGATCGATGTCTGCGGCCAGTGCCGGATTATCGATTACCGTCACTTCGGTTTTGCGCTCACGCAACAGTGCGCGTGCGCCTTGATCGCCGCGCAGAAATTTTTCGTCGAGCCAACGCCGCGGCAGTAACGCCGGCACGCCGAAGGTTTCGGCATAACCGGATGCAACGGCACGCTGCGGATCGCGGCGCCAGCCATCGCGCAATGCGAGTAGATGATGTGCGGTGAGTGCTGGCTGATCGCACAACACGATCATTACACCGTCGATATTTGCGTCCAGCGCCTGCACCGCGTAACGCAACGATGCGCCCATGCCGTCGCGCCAGTTATCGCAAATCAGCGGGCGGAACGGCAGATCGGCAATCGCCGCGAGCATGCGCGGCACCTCCGCGCCGAGCACAACGATTACTTCATGAGGCAGTGTCGCAAGTGCAAACCGCGCGGCGCGATGCAATAAAGTTTCGCCTTCGTGAAACAACAATTGTTTGGCCTGACCGAGCCGCGACGAGCCACCGGCGGCGAGCACGATCACGCCATGACGCAGACTTTCAGTCATGGTTTTTCAAGCGTACAGAGGTGCCGCGCGCGAAGTGTTGTTGCAACTCGGCCGCGATACTCAACGCGATCGCTTCCGGGCCTTGGCCGCCGAGCGGCAATCCGACCGGTGCGTGCAAACGTGACCGCAGAAGCGCCACAGCGTCGCCGAGCTCGGCCAGCAATTCATCGCGTCGCGCCGGCGGCCCGAGCAAACCGATGTAAGAAATTTCACTTCGCGCGAGAAAACGCAGATGCGCCAGATCGGTACTGAAGTTATGGCTCATCACCAGCGCCGCGTCGAAGTGTGTTGCTTGCAGCTGCGAATGCGCAGCGAGCGGCGCGAGTTCGATCACATGATCGGCCGCAGCTCGATGTGCTAGCTGCGACCAGCGACCGCGATGTTCGGCAACCCATGATTGCCAACCCATCTGCCTTGCGCACGCGATCAGGCTCGGTGTTTCCGGACCGGCGCCGAGTAACAGGACGCGTGATGGCGCGGCGATATGCAATCGCGTCGTCGCTGTCGAAATTTCCAAAGCTTCGTTCGCATGAGGCGTTTGCAAATTCGTACCGGCGCTGCTCCACGACCATTGCTGCGTCGCTGTTTGCGCGCGACCCGCGCCGATATCGCCAGCGCCATCGAGCTCGATAGTCAGCGCCAGTCCGGCCAGTTGCGAAACCTGCAGCGCCTGCAATAACGGCGCTATCGATTGCGCCGCTTGCGGCAACAACAAAACCCATATGCGCCCGCGACAACCGATGCCCGAACCAAACACCAGATCCTCGTCGCTCTGGGTATTGAACTCGGCGAGCTGCGCCCGTTTTTGCGCCAGCACGTCGCGCGCGTTTAACTCGAGTTCGGGCTCAAGGCAGCCGCCGCTAATCACGCCGGCACGCACGCCGTTGGCATCCAGCAGAACCAGCGCGCCGGGTTTTTGGTAGGTCGAACCTTCGGTTGCGGTGACGATCGCGAGTACCAGATCGTGACCTGACGCATGCAGCGCCAACGCGCGCTCGATCAAACCGCGATTGCCGCCGCAAGCGATGATGTGCGAATTATTCGGATCGGAAACGGACATCGATTTTGGGTTCATGCATGAAAGCTGCTGCGATTGCGCCCAAGTGTAGCCGCTGCATTGCAACTGGCGATATTACCGCGCAATCCGTTCGCGGGATTCGATCGGGATCGATTCGCTGTCAGGCTTTTGCAAGCGAGCGCAGTTTAATCTTGCTGCACTTGCGAAGCATACGTGTCCATCCGGATGCCGCGTGTTTTCGTACATGCCGCCCCAGACTTTTTGCTCATGACTCGTTTTTTTCTGCAGCGCAGCGTCGTTGCATTCATCCTGCTGAGCAGCGTCGGTATGGCGCACTGCGATGATCCTTCATCGCATAACGCGCTGACCCTGGCCGACGCCCAGCGATTGCTGGAATCACGCAATATCGACCTGCGCCTCGCGCAAAAAGCGCTGGGCGCAGCGGCAGCGGATGTGATCACGGCGCACGAGCGACCGAACGCCACGGCGAGCCTGAATTCGGCCTCGATCGATCCTTCTAGCGGCATCGGCAGCGGTCCGCTCTGGCACAAACGCGCCGACAGCATTTTCCGTATCGATCAACCGTTTGAGCGCGGCGGCAAAAGCAAACATCGGATCACTGCGGCGAAGGCGGCGCTCGATGCCGCGCAGGCCGATCTGCTCGACAGCGAACGCCAGCAACGACTGGCTCTGGCGCAGGCGTATTACGATTTGAAGCGCAAGCAGGATCGGTTTGTCATCGCCGAAGAAATCGTCACACTCGAACAGAAATCACGCAGTGCGGCCGATTTGCGCCTGCATTACGGCGATGTCGCACGGCTCGATGTCGCACGGCTGCAGATCGAAGCGACGCAAGCCGAAAATTCGCTGACCAGCGCCACAGCCGATCTGCGCTCAGCGCGAATCGCGTTGGCGGCACTGCTCGATCTCGCGCCCAATACCGAGCAGTTGCGCGCGATCGACGACTGGCCCGAGCCGCCTGCAAAAAAAAATATCAAACCAGCGTCCGATCTCAGCCATCGTCCCGACATGCTCGCCGCCGCGGCGCGTATGCATCAGGCCGAAGCAACGCTGGCGCTGGCCCAGGCGCAGCGCCAACGCGATATCACCGTCGGTGTGCAGTTCGAACATCACCCGCCGGATGCGCCGCGAACGTTCGGTTTCGGTATTAGTGTTCCGCTGTTTACCGGCAATAATTATTCCGGCGAAATCGCGCGCGCCAACGCCGATCTCGACAGCGCCACGACGCAGCGCGACAAGGTTCGCATCGCGGCCGAAGTCGAGGTCGCGCAGGCCATTTCCGACCAGCAATCCGCTGCAGAAAAATATCGCCGCGACAACGATCAATTGCTGGTCCAGGCGCATGCCGCCGCGCAAATGGCGGAGACCGCCTACGCCCAGGGTGCATCAAGTTTGACCGACCTGCTCGATGCACGGCGTGCGTTGCGCAACACCGAAAACGACGCGATTGATGCGCGTGCCGACTACGCCAACGCTGAAGCCGAACTGCGCGCCGCACTCACCACTAGTGCCGAGCATGGCGCCGCCGAGCCGAGCCAATCCGGCCAAGCCAAAACGCATTCTATCGAGCTTCCCGATCTGTGATGAAAACTCAACATCTCGCTCTAATGATGGTCGGCATCGCGCTTTGCGGATATGTCGGTTTTCGTCTGCTTTCCGCAGCGCCAGCAGAGTCTGCCGTACCCGCGAACAAGATCAGTGCACCGACCGATACGTTGCATTACGCGCCCGGCGCCGAGCAGTTGAGTTTTCTCGATATCCAGCCGGTGCAACTGCGCGCGCTGCCGGTGATGGACTCGCTACCGGGCAAGATTGCGTTCGACGAAGATCACACGGTGCGCGTTTTTGCGCCGGTTTCCGGGCGCGTGCTCGCATTCGGCGCCACGCTCGGCAGCGCGGTGAAATCCGGCGATGTACTGGCCTGGTTGGCATCCCCGGAATTCGCCCAGGCGCTTGCCGATTCGCGCAAGGCAAACAGCGATGTCGCGCAGAAACGCAAGGCGGCGGAACGCGCGTCGGCACTCGTGACAGCCGGTGTAGTCGCGCAGAAAGATCTGGAAGGCGCGCGCGCCGATTTCGAACAGGCGCAAGCCGAAGCGTCGCGTGCAGAACAGCGCCTGCGTCAGCTCGACGCCGGCAAACAATCCGGCGATCGTTACGCCTTGCGCGCGCCGATCGACGGCATGCTGGTGGATCGCAGCATCAATCCGGGCATGGAGGTTCGCCCGGACGCGACTGCGCCCCTGTTCATCATCACCGACCCGGCGAAACGCTGGGCCAGCTTCGAATTATCTGAGCGCGAACTCGGTAAAGTGCGTGTCGGCCAGCCGATCGATATTGAGGTCGAAGCGTATCCCGCGCAGCGATTTCATGCGCGCATATTTTTTGTCGGCGCCGCGCTCGATCCGCTCACGCGCCGCGTACTGGTGCGTGCCGCGATCGACAACAGCGACGGCAGCCTGCGCCCGGAAATGTTTGCGCGCATCAACCCGCTCGTCGACAACGATCAGCAGCTCGCCGCGGTGCCAAACACGGCGCTCATTACCATCGGTCTTCACCATTACGTATTCGTCGAGGAAACGCCTGGCACGCTGAAACGACGCGAATTGAAAGTCAGTTTTGCCGGACACGAACTCAGCTATATCGGCGACGGATTGAAGGCCGGCGAACGCATCGTGACGCGCGGTGCAGTGCTGCTCAATGCCGAACTCGGCGAGGCCGGCTAAGATGTTGCGGCAATTGGTGGAGTTCGCGCTGAAGCAGCGCGTATTCGTGCTCACGGT
>JAYVLO010000176.1:0-11825 GCA_043759455.1 Pseudolysobacter sp. | reverse complement strand
TGGTAATCAAATTCGCCACCTGAATGAAATAGCGAAAACATCTGCACCCCTCTGCTATCGCCGGTGTAGCAGTAACCATCCCCGCCGCAAATCTGATCGAGAATCATAGGGTCAGGTCTTGTATTCATACATCGGCTGACCCTGTGACTCGCCGCTACGATGCCCTGCAACGCCTGACCACGGCCACACGCATCCTCGGCGGCGCGGTCACCTACAGCTATTCGCCCAGCGGCAACATCCTGAGCAAGAGCGACTACGACAGCAGTTACGGTTATCCAGCCAGCGGCTGCGGCCCGCATGCCGCAGAGCTGGCCTCAAAAAACGGTACCGTCGGTTAAGTGGAATTTCTGCGTCCCCCTGGGCAATCATGCCCGCCTCACGAGGAGCAGAAATCGCTTGGCGAAAGTGAAAAACTGTCCAGACTCACGGGGCCAGGTCTAAAGTGCACGATGCGCCGTCCTGCCTGCACGGGTGGTTCATTGGGTTGCGCGCCGGTCAATCCGGCAACGTCGTGGTGGATGCCGCCAGTAGTAACGCAGCCACGCATTTGGCCAATGTTTCGATTTTGAACGGCTTGGCAATCAAGTCCATATTGCTGCTCACCAAGTCGGAGCGCAGTCCGGCGCCATCAGCGTAACCGGTAACGAAAATCACCGACAGTTCTGGTCGGAGCTTGCGCGCTTCAAGCACCAACTGGCGCCCGTCCATGCCGGGCAAGCCGACATCGGTGAGCAGAAGGTCGATGGGTTGTTGTTGCGCCAATTGCACCAGCGCGTGTTCGGCATTCGCCGATTCCAGCACTGTGTAGCCAAGTTCCTGCAGGTAATCGGTTACCAGCATGCGGATAATTTCTTCGTCCTCCACGAGAAGGATAGTACCCAACTGCGTTATCTCCGGCACACGCAAGTTCTCAACCGACGCGGTCATCAAGGCCGGTTGCAAGGTGCGTGGCAACAATAGAGAAACCGTAGTGCCGACGTCGACGGTGGACTCGATCTCCAGGTGGCCCCCGCTCTGCGACATGAAGCCGTAGACCATCGACAATCCCAGCCCGGTACCCTGGCCGATTGGTTTGGTGGTAAAAAAAGGATCGATCGCCTTGGCCATCGTACCCTTGTCCATGCCGATGCCGGTATCCGTGACGCTGACGCGCACGTAATCGCCAGCGCGCAAATCCTGCATGTGTGCAGCAGCACTTTGGGTCAGGGTTACGTTGGTACCGTGGAGCGTGAGAGTACCGCCATCGGTCATGGCGTCGCGGGCGTTGATGGCCAGGTTGAGCATGGCGCTTTCAAACTGGTTGGGGTCCGTGAGCGCTGGCCAAAGATCAACCGCGATATCACTGGACAAGTGGATCGACGGGCCGATGGTACGGCGCAGCAAGTCGCTGATCGAGCGCAGGCGCAATCCGATATCGGTCGACTGCACATCCAGTGTTTGCTGGCGCGAGAATGCCAACAGACGTTGGGTGAGTGCCGCCGCGCGATTGGCTGCGGTAACGATGCCGAGCACGTAGCGCCCGCAGTCTTGATAACGCTGGTCCTGCAGGCGTTTGTCCAGCAATTCGGCGCTGCCGAGAATGCCGGCAAGCATGTTGTTGAAATCATGCGCGATGCCGCCGGTCAGCTGGCCGATGGCTTCCATTTTTTGCGCCTGGCGCAATGCCTCGTCCTTGATCCGCAGTTGCTCGGTGCGCAGTATGATCTCCGCCTCGAGGGTGTCGCGTGCGAGCTTGGTATCGGTAACGTCGACCCCGCAGCCGACGTAGCCTGAACGTTGGTCTGCGACGCGGCGCGGGCGGCATTCGCAGCGTATCCAGCGCACGGCATCGTCAGCGGTGCGCACGCGCACATCCATGGTCAGCACACCGCCGTTGGCAACCATGACCGTATAGCGCGTGTCGAACTCGGGCCAGTCACGGGCATCAATGACCTCGCGCCAACCCTTTTCTACCATGAGCTCGCCAGCAATGCCGAGCGCAGTCAAAAAACGCTGGTTGGCAAAAATGATCTCGCCTCGGGCATCCGCTTCCCAGATCAGCGCGGGTGCGGCATCGGCCATGACGCGAAAACGTTCTTCACTTTCGAGTAGTGCTTGGGTGACGAACTTGCGTTGGTGGCGTTCGGATGCTTCCACCAAGGCGCGCTGCACCACCATAGGCAGCCGCGCGAGATGTTTCTTGGTGACATAATCGGTGGCACCGGCACGCAGGGCTTCGGTCGCAAAATCCTCACCCAGCACGCCCGAGACGTAGACAAACGGCACCGCCGTGTCTTGCTGGCGCACCATGTCCAGCGCGTCCGTGCCGGATATGCCCGGAATGCTGTAGTCCGCCAGCACCAAGTCGAAACTGCCACATTGCAACGACCGCTCGAACTCCTGCCGGATGCGCGCCCGCTCAATGTGAAATCCGCGGTTCATCTTGTCCAGTGCGCGGCAGATGAGGTCGGCATCGATATCGCTGTCCTCCAGCAACAGAATGCGTGTGTCGTCATGCGGGTGCATCACTGCGTCACCGGCGGGAGCGATTCATTGATCGAAGTCCAGTACGAGGCGATTTCGCGAATAGCTTGTGCAAATGCTGCGAAATCCACCGGCTTGACCACATAGGAGTTCACCCCGCTGCGGTAGCTCCTGGCAATGTCGCTGGTCTGGCGCGAGGAGGTAAGCATGACGATGGGAATATCACGATGGATCGGATCGCGCTTGATCCGCTCGAGCACTTCCAGTCCATTGATCTTGGGCAGTTTCAGGTCCAGCAGAATTACTGCGGGCGGGCCCGGCGAGCGTCCGGCGTAGCCGGCTTCGCTGAAAATATAGTCGAGGGCCTCAACGCCATCGCGCACCACCACGATTTCACGAGTAGAGCCAGCACGTTTCAGGGCCACCAGCGTAAGTTCGATATCGGCCGCGCTATCCTCTACCAGCAGAATCGGCCTAAGCGTTGTCATGCGGCACTCCATCGGGCTGCGCCGGCAATGAAAACTTGAACGTGGCGCCAAGCCCGACGGTACCGGTAGCCGAGAGCGTGCCGCGGTGCCGGTCGATGATGCGCTTGGTCAGTGCCAGCCCGATGCCAGTGCCCTTGAATTCATCGGTACGGTGCAAGCGCTGGAACGCCTGGAATAGCTTGCCAGCGTAGGCCATGTCGAAGCCGACGCCGTTGTCGCTCACGGCATAAACCGTTTCATGCTGTTTGTTGAAACCATCGATACTGATGCACGGTATGGTTTCATTGCGGCTGTATTTGACCGCGTTTTCCATCAGGTTATATAGCGCCTGTCGCACCAGGGTAGGATCCCCCCAGCCCGTGGGCAGGTCACCCACGCGCCATGCCACGCTGGTATCGTCCACTTCGAGACTGCGGCGAATCTCGGCTACCATCTTGTTCATATCGAGCAGCGACACGCTCAAGCTGGCGCGTCCGAGCTGTGAAAAATGCAACAGGTCATCGACCAACTCACCCGCTGAGGAAGCCGCATGCTGGATGCCGTCCAGGTAATGCTTGGATAACTGCCCGAGCTCGGGCTCTTCGTCCGCCAGCAACTGCGCATAACCTACGATGTGCCGAAACGGCGCGCGCAGGTCATGCGAGATGGAATAGGAAAAGGACTCCAGCTCCTGGTTGGTGCGGTGTAGTTCGTCAGTGAGTTCCGCCCGCTCCTCGGCGTGTTGCAGCACCAGGTTGATAATGGCATTGCGAAACTCCGCTGCGCTGAAATGCTCGGCCGCAGTCCAGGGTACGGCGCGCTGACGCACGGTCTGTTTCCAGATTTCAAAAGAGGCGCGCGGCTGCAATGGCGTATTGGCCGTGGCGCTTGCTTTGTCCGGATCACCGCCCCACGCGACGGTGCGCACCACCTCGGGGCGAAACCACATCACATAGCTACCGTGAATGCGCGAGATCGGTACCGCAATCACACCGCTCGCTGCCTCCGCCATGCTTGCGCCGGCCGGCCAGATGGCGCTCAGATGGTTGCTGACGAAGATGGAGTCCGGGTGTTGCCGGTACAGCCATTTCGCCAGCTCCTGGATTTCTTCCAGCGGCGGTGTTGAGCCCGCGCAAAGCGCAATGCCGTCAGTGATGACCGCAGCGCCGCTTGCGCCGGTAATAGCAAGCCATTGCTTGGCGCGTTCGACCAAGCCGCCCTGCAAGGTGACGCTGCGTGCCAGGTGCGCGATAAGCTCACCCTCGACGCGTTTCAGGCGTAACCGCTCGCGGGCATCGAAAGCGCGCTCGCGTGCCGAAATTTGTTGCGCCAGCAACCGGCCGAGGAAATCGCTGGCGGAGCGCGCGTTGGGTGAAACCAGGCGTGGCCTGGCGTGATGGCAAGATACCAAGCCCCACAGCTTGCCATCGATGATGATCGACACCGACATCGACGCGGCCGTACCCATGTTGCGCATGTACTGCAAGTGCACCGGCGATACGCTGCGCAACGCCGCTTGACTGAGGTCGAGCGGGGCGTTGTCGAACGGGCAGAGTGCCGGCACCAGTGGCACGGGAACATAGCTGGAAGCTGGAATAAGCCGCAGCCGGTTCAGACGGTATAACTCGCGCGCCTGGGCCGGAATATCCGACGCCGGAAAGCGCAGGTCTAGATAGGAAGGCAGAGTGTCGTCGCCATGTTCTGCCACCACGGTGCCGTTCCAGTCCTCATCAAAGCGGTAGACCATGGTGCGGTGAAACCCCGTGAGCTGCCGGAACTCGGCCGCCGCTGCGCTGCATAGCTCGGCCACCTCGATCAGTGCATCGCTGCGCTCCATGAAACGGTGTAGCAAGGGGTAATAGGTATCGGGGCCGATTACCGCACCATCGCCGCGCTCGAACTCCAGAATGACACCCTGGCGAGTGCGATGGCCCGACACCTCGAATGCCCTATCGCTTAGCATCTGGTGGCGCAGGTAAAGAGCATCGCCGCCGCCGAGCCATGCGCGGATGTCGGCTTCAAAAGCCGGACCGAGCAAGGCTGACAACGTGACGGTTTGGCCGACCAATCCAGCCAGCCCGAGGTATTCATCGAAATTGGCGCTCGACTGCAGCACCATCAGGCTGAGTTCGTCCAGCACTAACAGGGCACCATGTGGCTGGATCGCGCCGGGTATTCGAATCGGTTCCTGCGCGCAGGAATCCAGCGGGTCCGGGGGTAGGTTGGCGGGCGTGCTCATGGCGTAGCGAACCCGTGGTCGGCGGCGGATCGACGCTCAGCGGTGCCCCGCGCACGCCGACTGCCGGCCGTGGCGGCTTGGCTAGCCGCGCGCGCAAAGACATCGAACACCGAGGTGGCATGGGCGACCATCTGCTCGACTGCCGCAGCGTCCGCGTGGTGAACGTCGAGCAGCGCAAGGAACTCGGTCCACAGCTGCATGCCCGGTTGATGTCGCAGGTAAACCGTGGCAGCGCGAACCTCGGCCGATGGCGAGCGCATTGCCTGGGCGAGCAGAATGCGCCCGCCTAGCCGCGACCCCTCCAGTACGTACATCGCGGCCAGTACGGCGCCGCGCGAACCCAGCGGCGGGCAGGTGAGAATCATGCCGCGCAGGCCCAGCCGGTGCAAGTCAGTGGCGACTACATCGGTGCGTTGCCGGAGCGGCCAATCACTCACGACGTTTACAACACCTGCGGTAACCAGTTGGCGTTCCACCGCCGTGATCGCTGCCGCATGGGCGCGCAAAAACAGACGATAGCCCGGCAGGGTGGCCAGATCGAACGCGGCAAATGCCGCCTCGACTGCCTCATGTGCGGGGCGGGTACGCGCGCGCAACGTGTGACGCAGGGAGATCGGCAAAATCATCGTAGGGCACGCCGTGTGAACGGGCCGCCGGATGACGCCGGATGCAAAACGCTCGGCAATGCGTGCTGTCGGACGGCCGAGATCGGCACAGTTATTTCGTGGCAGACGGCCGACTGCGCGGCGCAGCCCGCGCGCAGACTGAAAAAAATATCCATAGAATCCCGGCATTACGACGCTGCACCCGGGCGAATTACCCGGCAAGGCAGGTCGGTGGTGCACAGACGCTACGGCTTTTGTCTGCAGTCATTCTCATCGCGCGGCGCGTCCATCCACGGGTGGATAGACGTTTCATCGACGAGTGTACGCTTTTGTTGCATTCGCGTTCGCTGCTGCCTGCCGCTCCGGAGTCATACGTGGCAAGCGCCGAGAGTGCAGCGCCTTCGTATGCCAACGTTGCCGCGCATGAGGCAGGTGGCTACCACTGTTCAATGCAGAGACGATTGGGTCGGTGCCCGTGTGAGAATGCGCTGGATCAGCACGGCAATTCGGATCGAGAAATCACAGCGTAGTCATTTTGTTACCGATGCACGACGGCAAACATGCCGCGACGCATCCAGGCCACCGGCGGCAGGACCTGCGGCGGCACCGGACGATACCGAGCACGCTTTCGATCCACTTGCCAGCACCACGCAAGGACACCTGCCAGACGCGGCGCGACTATCGGTTGATCTTTGGCCTGGGCGAGGATGGCATTGGTCTGCGCCTCGTCGGATCGCGCATCGTATGTACAATCTTCGACGTACGTTGGCTACGCCACCTTCAACTGCAGCCGATAAACTTCCAAGTGCTGATCGGTGCTGCCGCAGCGCAGTTCGAACGCGAGCAAGCGCTTGAAATAGTGGCTGACATTCAGCTCGTCGGTCATGCCCATGCCGCCGTGCAGTTGCACGGCTTGTTGACCGATGTAGCGTGCCGCCTGACCCATCAGCGCCTTCGCTGCCGACAGCGTGGCACGCCGCGCGAGCGGATCGGGATCGGTGCATTGCGAGGTGGCGAGGTAGGACATCGAGCGTGCCTGTTCCAGAGCCATCAGCATCTCCGCCATACGATGTTGCAGCGCCTGGAAACTGCCGATCGGCGCGCCGAACTGCACACGCGAGCGGCTGTAATCGATCGTGGCCGTGAGGATTTTCTGCATCGCGCCGAAAGCTTCGGCACACAGTGCGGCGAGGCCGATATCGAGCGCGGATTGCAGCGCGATTTTTGCATCGCCGCCAAGGCGCGCATCCGCGTCGACTCGCACGTCTTTCAACACGATCGCTGCCGCGCATTGTTCGTCGACGGTCACACACGGCAGTAGGTGAACGCCTGCAACATCGCGCGGGATCGCAAACAAGCCGATGTCGTTTTCCGCAATGCGTGCCGACACCAACAACAGGTGGGCTGCCGGCGCGTGATAGACCACCAACTTGTTGCCATCGATACCCCAGCCGTCGCCATCGCGCACGGCGCGTGTTTCGAGCTGCAGCGGATTTTCGCGCGTCGAAGTTTCGTCATGCGCCAGCACCGCAATGAGTTCACCCGATGCCAGGGCCGGCAACCAGCGCTCGCGTTGTTGGGTGGAAGCGAGTTCGACGATCGCCTGCGTCGCGATCACCGCACTCGACAGAAACGGTTCGAGCAACAAACCCTCGCCGATCGCATTGCCGACCAGCATCGTGCCGACCGAACCGGCGCCGATGCCGCCGTCCTGCTCGGGAATATTGAGCGCGAGCAGTCCGAGCTCGCCGAGCGCCATCCACGTCTCGCGCGACCAGCCGGCTGCCGAATCGCGCACCTTGTTGCGGTAGTCGAAATGGTAGCGTTCGCTGATAAAGCGTCGCGTTGTGTCGAGCAGCATCTGCTGTTCATCGTTGAATGAAAAATCCATGTCCTGCTCCTACAGGCCCAGAATCATCTGGGCGATGATGTTGCGCTGGATCTCGTTCGATCCGCCGAAGATGCTTAGCTTGCGCAGGTTGAGATAGGTCGATGTCGCGCGCGCGATCTCGCCGCTGGAATCGCGATACACCAGCGCATCGGCGCCAAGCACTTCCATCTGCAACTCGGACAGGCGCTGCATGATTTCGGTGCCGCGGATCTTCAGCATCGAGGCTTCCGGTCCGGGCGCCAGTTTTTTTGCCTCGGCAAAAATCACGCGCATATTGGTGATTTCGAGCGCGCGCAGTTCGATTTCCACTTGCGCGATGCGCGTAGCGAACAGCGGATCCTGCAGCATAGTTGCGCCCGCTTTCGGCTGCGCGGTGGCCATCTGTTTCAGGCGCGCGAGTTCGCGCTTGCTTGCGCCGATGCCGGCGATGTTGGTGCGCTCGTGGCCGAGCAGGAATTTGGCGTAGGTCCAGCCCGCGTTCTCTTCGCCGATGCGATTGGCAACCGGCACGCGCACATCGTCGAACCAGATTTCATTGACCTCGAACGTGCCGTCGAGCAAGCGTGTCGGACGCACCGTGATACCCGACGTTTTCATGTCGATCAGCAGAAACGAAATGCCGCGTTGTGGTTTGCCGCTGCTGTCGGTACGCACGAGGCAGAAGATCCAGTCGGCGAACTGGCCGAGCGTGTTCCAGACCTTCTGGCCATTGAGCACGTAGTCGTCGCCATCGCGCTCGGCTTTCATTTTCAGCGACGCAAGATCCGAGCCGGAACCGGGTTCGGAATATCCCTGACACCACCAGTCATCGCCCGCAAGAATGCGCGGCAGAAAATATTGTTGTTGCTGCGGACTGCCATAACGCATCAGCACCGGCGCGACCATCTTCACGCCGAACGCGAGTTGCGCCGGCGCATCGGCCAGGGCGCATTCGGTTTCGAAAATATATTGCTCGGTCTTGCTCCAGCCGGTGCCACCGAACTCGACCGGCCAAGCCGGCGCGCCCCAACCTTTGGCGTGAAGGATTTTCTGCCAGTTCTGGATATCGTCGCGGATGTGGCTGTCGTCGCTGCGATGCATGCGATCGCGAATTTCCGCCGGCAAGGCGGTCGCAAGAAACTCGCGCACCTGATCGCGGAAGGCTAGCTCTTTCGCGTTGAAATCGAGATCCATAAAAACTCCGCTGGGTGAATCAGATGGCTGTAGAAACGGGGTAATAACGCACCAGCATTTGCGCGACACAGGCGGGTTTATCGCCGCTTTCGATCTCGACGATGGCGGACCAGAGCACCTGGATTCCGCCAGTCACCGGTTCGATCCGATCGAGCACGATGCGCGCACGGACGCGCTCGTTCACGCGCACTGGTGCGGGCAGGCGCACGCGATCCAGGCCGTAATTGATCGCCATGCCGATGCCGTCGATTCGCACACAGGACTGCATCAGCGTCGGGATCAGCGATAGCGTCAGATAGCCGTGTGCGATCGTGGATTTGTACGGCGATTCGCGGCGCGCACGTTCCGGATCGACATGGATCCACTGCGTATCGCCGGTGGCTTCGGCAAAACGCTGGATGCGCTGCTGATCGATGGCCAACCAATCGCTGCATGCGACTTCGCGACCGATCCAGCCCGACAAGGCTTCGAGATTTTCGATGATTTGCATGGTCTGGTTCAGATGATCTCGAACAGGCCTGCGGCGCCTTGACCACCGCCGACACACATCGTCACTACCGCGTATTTCACGCCGCGGCGTTTGCCCTCGATCAGCGCGTGACCGACCAGACGCGCACCGCTCACGCCGTACGGATGACCGACCGCGATCGCGCCGCCGTTGACGTTGATGCGCTCGTGCGGAATACCGAGCGTATCCATGCAGTACAACACCTGCACGGCGAACGCTTCGTTGAGTTCCCACAGGCCGATGTCGTCGACTTTCAGGCCGGCGCGCTTGAGCAGTTTCGGCACCGCGAACACCGGGCCGATACCCATTTCATCCGGCTCGCAACCGGCAACCGCAAATCCGCGAAAGATACCGAGCGGTTTCATGCCGCGCTGTTCGGCGAGCTTGCCATCCATCACTACAGCCGCGGATGCGCCGTCAGAAAACTGGCTCGCGTTGCCGGCGGAAATCACACCGCCCGGCAGCGCGCTGCGAATCTTCGAAACGCCCTCGTGAGTCGTGTCGGCGCGGATGCCTTCGTCGCCAGTCACGGTCACTTCGCGCGTCAGCAATTGCAGCGTTTTCGGATCGGCAACGCCGGCCAGCACGGTGATCGGCGCGATCTCATCGTTGAATTTTCCGGCCGCCGCTGCGGCTGCCGCACGCTGCTGGCTTTCGGCGCCGTAACGATCCTGGCGCTCGCGCGAAATGCCATAACGTTTGGCCACGGTTTCGGCGGTCTGCAACATCGGCCAGTACAGTTCCGGCTTGTGCTCGAGCAGCCAGCCTTCGCTGAGCATGTGCATATTGGTATACGGCTGCACGCAGGAAATGCTTTCCACACCACCGGCGACATGGATATCGCCTTCGCCCGCGATCACGCGCTGCGCGGCCATCGCGATCGCCTGCAGGCCGGACGAACAAAAACGATTCACCGTCGCGCCCGGCACGGTGACCGGCAAACCTGCACGCAACGCAATCTGCCGCGCGATATTGACGCCGGTGGCGCCTTCCGGATTGGCGCAACCCATCAGCACGTCTTCGACTTCGGCCGGATCGATGCCGGCGCGCGCGACCGCGTGTTGCACGACATGACCGCCGAGCGTCGCGCCGTGCGTCATGTTGAAGGCGCCCTTCCAGCTCTTGGCCAGACCGGTGCGTGCGGTGGAAACGATGACTGCTTCTTTCATGTGTTTTCCCGATCGAATTCGTGGTGGATCAGCGGTTGAACGACTGGCCGGCTTCAGCGAGTTGCACCAGCAGCGGTGCCGGCTGCCAGGCTTTGCCTTCGTGGCCTTTGGCGTAACGGCGCATCGCCGCGAGGACGTTGTACAGGCCGACGCTATCGGCGTAAAACATCGGACCGCCGCGCCAGATCGGGAAGCCATAACCAGCCAGATACACGATGTCGATATCCGATGCCTTGGCGGCGATGCCATCGGCTAAAATGTGGGCGCCTTCGTTGACCAGCGCATAGACCAGTCGCTCAACGATTTCATCGTCGCTGATCGCACGTCGGGCCACGCCGATATCGGCGGAATGTTTTTCGATCAGCGCATTCACCTCCGCCGACGGGTGTGCATTGCGATCGCCGGGTTTGTAGTCGTACCAACCCGCGCCGGTCTTTTGACCAAAACGACCGAGTTCGCAAATCAGGTCGGCGGTTTTCGAATACGTCAGGTCGGGCTTTTCGAGTGCACGGCGTTTGCGAATCGCCCAGCCGATATCGTTACCGGCCAGATCGCCCATGCGAAACGGTCCCATCGCGAAACCGAACTTCTCCATCGCGCGGTCCACCTGCTGCGGCAACGCACCTTCGTCGAGCAGAAATCCGGCCTGGCGGCTGTATTGCTCGATCATGCGGTTGCCAATGAACCCGTCGCACACGCCCGACACCGCCGCGGTCTTGCCGATCTTTTTCGCCAGCGTCATGACCGTGGCCAGCACGTCCTGGGCCGTCTGTTTGCCGCGCACGACTTCGAGCAATTTCATCACGTTCGCCGGGCTGAAAAAATGCATGCCGAGCACATCCTGCGGCCGTGCGGTAAACGCGGCGATGCGATCAACATCCAGCGTCGAGGTATTGCTCGCGAGGATCGCGCCGGGTTTGGCCACCGCATCGAGCTGAGTAAATACCGCCTGCTTGACGCTGTATTCCTCGAACACCGCCTCGACGATCAGGTCGGCATCTTTCAAATCGTCATACGATAATGTCGGCGTGATCAAAGCCATGCGCTGCTCGACCTGCTCGACCGTCAGCTTGCCTTTCTTCGCACTGTTTTCGTAATTTTTGCGGATCGTCGCGAGGCCGCGATCGAGCGCATCCTGCTTGGTCTCCAGCAACGTTACTGGAAGCCCCGCGTTGAGGAAATTCATGCTGATGCCGCCGCCCATCGTGCCGGCGCCGATCACAGCGAGCTTTTTGATGTCGCGCACGGGCGTATCGGCCGGGACGTCGGGAATCTTGGTGGTGGCGCGTTCGGCGACGAACGCATGGCGC
>JAYVLO010000175.1:0-3785 GCA_043759455.1 Pseudolysobacter sp. | reverse complement strand
ACTTCGAGAATCTTGCCGGGTCGCACGAAGCGCAGATAGATGCCCATCAATACCGCGATCGGGATCGTCGCCATCACCGTGAACGTGCCCCACGGACTGATCGCCAGCGCCTTGACCACGATCAGCGCGAGTACCGCGAGCAGGATGATCATGATCATGAGAATGCCGATCATCGCGATCAAACCGGCGACGTTGCCGAGTTCGGAACGGATCATCTCGCCGAGGCTTTTGCCATCGCGGCGCACCGACAGAAACAGGATCACGAAATCCTGCACGCCACCGGCGAACAACACGCCGACCAGAATCCACAAGGTGCCTGGCAGATAACCCATCTGCGCGGCGAGCACGGGGCCGACCAGCGGACCGGCGCCGGCGATCGCGGCGAAGTGATGACCGAACAAGACGTTCTTGTCGGTCGGTACAAAATCGAGGCCGTCGTTGCGCCGGTAGGCCGGTGTCACGCGACTGCCGTCGAGCTGCAATACATGCGTGGCGATGTAGCGGCTGTAGAACCGGTAGGCGATCATGAACACCGACACTGCGGCGGCGACCAGCCACAACGCGTTGATGTTTTCGCCGCGTTCGAGCGCGACCACGCCGAGACAGAACGCGCCGAATACGGCGAACACGAGCCAGGCCAGATTACGAGCGATGATGGGCATAACGGCTCCTCCCCGAAGCGAAGGTGACAGCATCGGTTTCCGCCGCGCTCACGTCAAGACGCAGTGCACATACTTTGGTCGCGGCTGTGTGCCGGTATCGAGCAACGAGAATTTTACGCCGCCTCTCTTATCCTGCGCGCGGACTGATCTTGGCTGGGGAAACATGAAAAAACGAGTGAGTCGATCGTTGTCGGTCGCTGGATTTTTATTGTCGGTATGGTTGCCCGTGGGCGGATCGTTCGCGGCTGATACGATCGCGCCGGCAACGGAAAATACGCTGCCGCCGTTCCAGATCGAGCACAGTTTTGTGCATCCGCTGGTTTCTTTGAAACTGCAGCGCAGCTACGAGATCTACATCAAGCTGCCGCCCGGTTACGAAAAGCCGGAAAATGCGCAACACCGCTATCCGGTGGTTTATCTCAACGACGGGCCGTACACGTTCCAGGTCGCGTCGGGCGAAACGCGCGTGCCGTTCAATCACGGCACGTTCGAGGAATTTATCTTGGTCGGTCTGTCGTATGCGCAAGGCGAGGATGGCGCCATCAGCCGCGAGCGCGACCTCACGCCTGCCCTCGACATTCGCCACAAACCTTACGCCACCGGCGGCGCGCGCGCCTACCTCGGGTTTCTCGAAAACGAGGTCATGCCGCTGGTCGAAAAAACCTATCGCATCGATACACAACGACGCACCTTGGCCGGGCAATCCTACGGCGGCCTGTTCGGCCTGTGGGTGATGCTCAACCAGCCGGAGCTGTTCCAGAATTACATCCTTACCAGCACCTCGCTCTGGTACAACAATCGGACGATGTTCGAGCAGGAGACGACGTACGCCAGACATCACACCGACCTCAAGGCCAACGTCTATTTTGCGATCGGACAAATGGAACATCCGGCGCCATGCGGACGTTTGAAATCGGAGTGTTCGGATTTCGACATGGTCGCCGATCAGGCCGCGATGGTGAAACAGTTGCACTCGCACAATTACAAAAACCTGCAATTGCATACGAAGCTGGTTTCGGGCGCGTATCACACCACGACGTTTCCGAGCGGATTGTTGTGGGCGTTGCAGGAGTTGTTTCTGACCCAGCGCGAGTCGGCAAAATGAGCAACGAGATTGATCCAGCGATGACGCCATCGAGTATTGCAAATCAGATTGGAACGGATCGAAACGCCGGTATCGATGCATTGCGCGGCATGTCGATCCTGTTTGTGATCCTCAACCATATCGGCATTCGTATTCCACTGGCGAAGACCGCATTGGCGACCTTGATCCCGGCGTGGCTGCTGCAGCGTGTGAACTACAACGGTTACGAAGCGGTGTTCATTTTTTTCGTGATCTCCGGATTCCTGATCACGCGCCGCTCGCAACAACGTTGGGGCGAGCTGGAGAATATTTCGCCGCAACCATTTTATCTGTCGCGCCTATCACGCATCGTGCCGACGCTGATACTGGTCGTCGCGATCATGTGTGTGCTGGAATTTTTCAACGTGCCTGAGTTTTTTTTTATCAAGCCCGGCCAGAACCTGGTCGGCGCGATCGCCGCCACCTTCGGCCTGTATCTGAACTGGTACGAAGGCATGACCGGCTGGCTGCCGGGTGGCTGGGGCGTGTTGTGGTCGCTCTCGATCGAGGAAACATTTTACATCGCGTTTCCACTGGTGTGCCTGACTCTCGGTCGCCGGCGCTGGTTGCTCGTGCTGAGCCTCAGCATGCTGGCGCTATCGTTGCCATTCACGCGCGCAGCGATCGTCGGCAATGAAATCTGGCTCGAGAAAGCGTATCTGCCCGGCATGTCGGCGATTGCGATCGGCGTGCTCGCGGCAATGCTGGCTGCACGATTTTCGCAACCCAAAGCCTGGCTCGCGCCGGTACTCTGCGTGATTGGAATCCTCGGTATCGGCATGGTGTTGTTTGCGGCGAGTTTTGTCTGGCATCTGATTCACGACGGCGCAGTGTTGCTGCTCTGTATTTTTGCGGCAACGCTCGTGCTCGGCCTGCATTGGCAAGCGGCATCGACATCGCCGTGGCAGTTGCGCTGGCTCGGCTGGCTGCGCTCGTGCGGACGCCTCAGTTATGAAATTTACCTGTTCCACATGTTTTGCGTTTTCGGCGTGCTCGGCATCGCCCACGCCGCTGGCTTGAGCGCCGAGTGGGGTTTTGTTTGGTATGTGCCGGCGATCGGTTTGTCGTGGCTGCTCGGCTGGCTCGTGGCGCGAGGGTTTTCCGTGCCGTGCGAGCGCTGGCTACGGCGCAAATCGTGGCAGAAATGTTAGTGAACAGGGTTTATATTTTTCGACAGGCGGAGGTAATACCCATTGAGTCAAAGTTGTGTGAGTATTGAGTTACGTAATTCCGTTGCCAAGCGCTTACCATCGATTTGGAAAATGTCACTGGCCGAAGCGCACGTGCCGTTCGAGGTGCCACGAAAAAACGAACTCGCGATACGCCTGTCTTCGGTGCTCGAAGTGATTTATCTGGTCTTCAAGGAAGGCTATTCGGCGACCGCGGGCGAGGACTGGGCGCAACGTGCGCGAGCGCGAAGTTCTGCAGGCGCGCGCGGCGGCGTATTTGCGCGAATCGGCGCTTTGAGAAAATCGTCGCGTATTGAAAGAAGCCGTCATTACTCGCGGTTTCCACAGCTAGCCCTGCGGGCCGTGCGTGCTGCGCATGTTCGTTCCGGCATCATGCCTACACAGTCCGGGCAGGCTGGAATCCATTTTGATCTTGATTCTGCGGCCCGGAATGTCGCAATCCATAGCAAAATCAAAATGGATTCCAGCCTGCGCTGGAATGACGAGCAAAAGAAACGACGAGCAAAAACGGCGCGTGGCGAGCGTCAATCGAATCGACGCAATCGCTACAACCACTTCGAGCGCTTGAGCCAGATGAAGAGGCTTGTGCAGATCAGCACGGTCGCACCGATCATGTAGTGATAGCCGTTTTCGAGCTCGGGCATGTTGTGGAAATTCATGCCGTACCAGCTCGCGATGAGGGTCGGTGCGGCGAGCAACGCCGCCCAGCCGGCGAGGCGTTTCACGACTTCGTTCTGGCTCACAGTCACCATCGACATGTTGACCGTCATCGCCGAACTTAGCAGCTCACCCATCGCGTTGGTGGAATCG
>JAYVLO010000174.1:0-11736 GCA_043759455.1 Pseudolysobacter sp. | reverse complement strand
AACCCACTCTCAGGAAACATGCAAACGTTGGCACCATCGAATACCCAAAGCTGATCTCGCGGCCTAATTTCTCCGCGCAACTTCAACACCGCATCCTTTATACTTTTGAATGCGCACGCAGGAACAAGCCAAAACGCAGACAACAGGGACAACAGGGACAACAGGGACAACACAACTAGTCGATTTACTTCCATGGCCACCACCCCGATCCGGTTTGTCCGTAGTGATCTGCAGCTGATTCAAAGGGGCTTTGCGCAGTAAACGCTCCGCCCCATAAAACCTACGCAGGAAGAAAGAGAGGCCCGAGCACTTGATACTGACAAGTTTAGGCGCTCTCATGTGACCCAAGGCGCATCATTTCTGAATCATCGTATCGCGCGCCATGCGCTGCCGCAGCCGCATAGGTCGGTACCTTTTCCTCCAGCGATGATGTCGTACTGAGAATGACGTTACCGAAGGTGATGGCTCCGCCCGGCCCCCAAGGATAGTCGTTGAACACGATCGCGTTGTCGCTGAAGGATATATTCGCCCCGAACGGAAGTCCTGCGATGCCCCCAGCAAGTCCAATCAACGTATCCGGCAACGCCCAAATCTTCCCGGCAAGGTCGAGGAAGCCGCGACCAAAACTCGCGAATGGGTTAGATGAGTCCGAATCTGAGTTACCGCTATTTCGAGCCGTAGCCAACCCGCTGAACATTGACTGGAAGGCGGCAGTCCCCGCGCCATTTGCGAAACTACCGCCTGCCACCTTCGACACAGTACCGTCAATGAGAGCCGCAGCAATCGGTCGAGCTGGTTTCGGCAGTCCCTCGTACGCATACGCGGGCGCGGGCGCAGACGGTGCACCACGGTTCGTACTCGTCGTGGTGATAACCAGTTAGCTGCCGAGATAGCGTTTGGTCGTGGTTGTCGTGCCGTTGATGCGCACTTCGACATTGCCGATGTAATACGTGCGCGGTGCATTACCGCTCGGACACAGCGTGGTCTCGAAGCCCGAACAGAAGATGCGATCGCTCGGCCCGTTCACGCCTTCGATACGCTTGAACATCGGGCGATCCGGCGCGTAGGAAAAACTGTCCTGATTAGCGTCGTTCCTCAGCCAGCCGTCGCGTGATTTGAGACGGCTGGCTGAGGAACGATGCTAATCAGGAATCCATACAGGCTTGGCACATGCCAAGAAAACCTGCACCAATGCCTTCGCGCCAGCTTCTGGTCGGCAATCTCCGGATCCCGCGCGCGACCCTTGGCTGGTCGCAAATGCAGCTCGCACTGGAATGCAGATTGGATCGGTTATATGTGCCGGAGGAGGCCCCATTTCGGTTCGTACTCAGATGCCGTATTGCTTGCGTTTGCGATACAGGGTCGATGAGTCGATGCCGAGCAATTTGGCGGCGTCGTCGAGCGATTCGACACTCGTGACGAGTGCGGTGATGTGCGCGCGTTCGAGGTCGGCGATGCAGATCGCGTCGCCCGCGCGTGGACGAATACCACCGCGATCGCGTGCGACTTCGGCGATGCCGAGATGCGCGGTTTGCACTTCCGAGCCGGTACAGATGATCGCCGCGCGTTCGATCACGTTCTGCAGTTCACGCACGTTGCCCGGCCACGGATATTTTTTCAGCTGCTGCATCGCGTCGGCACTGAATCCGCGTGCCGATCGGCGATAGGCCTTGACGTATCGCGCGAGCGCGCCTTCGGCCAGCGCGGGCACGTCTTCGCTGCGTTCGCGCAATGGCGGCAGCACTATCGTGATGACATTCAAACGATACAACAGATCTTCGCGAAAGGTTTTTTCCTTGACCATTTCTTCGAGATTGCGATTGGTCGCGGCGATGATGCGCACGTCGGCAATGCGCGTCACCGGATCACCCACGCGTTCGTATTCCTTGTCTTGAATGAAGCGCAAAAGTTTCGGTTGAAGCGGCAGCGGAAAGTCGCCGATTTCATCGAGGAACAAGGTGCCGCCATCGGCCTGACTGACACGACCGCTGGTGCGTTCGGTGGCACCCGTGAACGCGCCTTTCTGATGGCCAAACAATTCGCTTTCCATGAGTTCGGAAGACAGCGATGGACAGTTGATCGTGACGAATCCGGCCTTGGCGCGATGGCTCCAATGGTGGATCGCGCGCGAAAGCATGCCCTTGCCCGTGCCGGATTCACCGAGCAGCAAAATGCTGGCGTCGGTATCAGCGACTTGCCTGGCCATCTGCACCACCGCGCTCATAGCCGGGTTGGCACTGATCATCTCGCCTTTGTAAGTATTGCCGGCATCGGCTTCGAGTTGTTGTACGCGCATTTCGAGATGCCGTGTCTGCACCTGTTTGTCGGCACACAAACGCAACTGTTCGGGCGAGCACGGCTTGACCAGATAATCGATCGCACCGGCATGGATCGCTTTGACTGCGGTACTGATGTCGGACTGCGCGGTGGCCATCACCACGCGCATCCACGGCGCGATCTCGCGCAATTGCGGCAGCAGGTCGAGGCCGGATTCATCACCGAGATTCAGATCCAGAAAACACGCATCGAACACCGCCGCATAGGCCTGCGCGCGCGCCTGCTCGCTATTCTGCGCGGTAGTCACGGCATAACCCGCGTCTTCGAGGCAATAACGAAACGTGCGCAAGATGGATTTGTCATCGTCCACCAACAGGATTCGGCCCAGTGGCGTGGTGTCGTTTGTCATGGAATCGGCCTCGCTGATTTTCAAAGATGTCGAACTTTACGCGCACGGCGTGATTTTTTGTTGAAGAAACTCTAAAACGCGCGCGATTGAAATCTTGCGTGGCGCGCCGACCATGCAGTGCGCCTGCTGCGTCCTCGCGACTCATGCATCTTGCAACCGACCGATATCAGCGGCACTGGTCAAAAACATTGTTTTGCAGCGATTTTTCCACTCGGCCCGAGTTGGTATGAAAGTTGATATGCATACAACAAGCCGCATGGCAGCGCGCTGAGTACGCCTTACATTCCGCGATTTTCTCGACTGCCAACGTGTATCGAAGACCATCCGCACCAGAGCAAACCGGAGACCGTTATGACCAAGCCAGCCACCACCTTGAACGAGCTCATCGAGATTACTCGCGACGGCGAACATTTTTATTCCGACGCGATCGGCCAGGTGAAAAGCCCGCACCTGAAAACCGTATTTCGCGCGATTGCCGATGCCAAGGTGCAGCTCATTAGCGCGCTGTCGCAACATGTCCGCGCTCACGGCGAACAGCCGTCGAATGATCGTACTTTCGCCGGCAGTTTTCGCGAGTTGTATACCGATGTTCGCGCTCGGCTGACGCACGAAAAAGACGTGACCTACGTGGCCCAGCTCGAACAATCCGAAGATCGGCTGTTGCATGCCTTTCAGGAAGCGTCCGAAGATGTCAACGATTCCGGCGTAAAGCAGGTAATCGCGCAATACCTGCCGAAAGTGCGGATGTGCCACGATCAGATGCGCAACCTGAAAATGTCGATGATGGATTAAAAGCCTGACCAGCACGTTCGCAGCTTTTGCCCCGCAGATGAAATTTGGACTATCACGAGCGGGGCAGACGCAGGAAAAATATTCTGCAATAAACCCACGGAGAACTCGCCAATGAAAATGACCAATATCTCGTTACTCGCCGCCGCCATGACCGCCTGCCTTGCCCTTACCGCGTGCGGCCCGCAATCCGCTGAAAAGACCCAGCAGGATGTCGCTGCCGCCAACGCCAAGGCTACTGAAAATCTGCGCCTCGCGCAGGACAAGCAAGCCAAGGTAGTAGCCGACGCCGCGCGTGATTTGCAGAAAACTCAGGATCAAGCGCGCGATGCGGTTGCCGAAAAGCGCGCCGATGTAGTCGATGCGGCCAACACTGCCGGCAAGGATGTCGCCAAAGCCAGCGCGAGCTACGTGCGCGACGCCGCTGACGCTCGATACGATGTCGTTAAAACCAAGGCCGAAGGCGACTACAAGGTAGAACAGCAGCGCTGCGCCGGCCTTGCCGGTGACGCGAAAGATGCATGCAACACGCAGGCAAAAACTGCCTACGAACTCGCTCTCTCAAACGCCAAGGCCGATCTTGATCAGGCCAAACGCACCGCAGCGGCGACGCAGAATCGCGGCGGTTAATACCGCTGACAGGCGTCCAGCCAGCACCATCGGGAGCGAGCTGTATCTCGCGCCCGATGGTTTTTTTGCAGCGCATGTTTGCAAGCGACTGATATACACAACTGCTTCCATCGACTGAGAAATCCGCCATCGTAGTTGCTCATTTGGATTTGGGATAAGCTGCCCCCCTTCAGCCCGCCAGCGATAGCGCAATGCCCGAGGCTTCCGCAAGACCCATTGGACGCATCGCGTCGGCGTCGCTCAGCGTAGCGATCCTACTGCTGCTGATTTCCGCGATCATCTCGATTGCGAGCACGACATCATGCAATACCTTATTCAGTGCGCGGGTAAAAGCCACCAGTATCAACCACGCTCTGGACGGGCTGGAAAAACTGGTACTCGATGCCGAAACCGCCCAACGCGGGTTCGTGATAACCGGTAACGAAACTTACCTGGAGCCTTACCAGAGCGCCGAAAAGGAACTGCAGGCCAGCCTCGATGGGATCGTATCCGCTTTGCACGACATGCCCGATGATATGCGCCTGCTCGGTGAGATCGAGCACGCGGTAGAGCTCAAGCGCAAAGAAATGGCGGCGACGATCGTTGCCTATCGCACCCAATCCCCCGAAGCAGCTTACGCCATCATCAAGACCGATCAGGGCAAGATATTGATGGACGACTTCCGTCATTCGCTGACAGGCTTGCAAGAGGTCAATATCACCCGCGCGGCAGTTGCGCGGCAACAACTATTCGGACAATTGCGCTACACCAATATCGCGATCATCAGCGCCAGTATCATTTCGATGCTGGCTGGCATGATCGGCGTGTGGTTTGTGCGGCGCGGATTGCAGTCGCAGCAACGCAGCGAATTGATGCGTATCGAAAAAGAGCGCGCGGAAGAAGCCGACCGCCGCAAGACCCAGTTCCTCGCCAACATCAGTCACGAAATCCGCACGCCGATGAACGCAATCATCGGTTTCAGCCGCTTGCTCGCGCAGCGCGTGACCGGCGACAAGGAGCGCAGTTACGTCGACGCGATCGTCCTCAGCAGCAAGGGTTTGCTGGCCCTGGTGAACGACGTACTGGATCTCTCGAAGATCGAATCCGGCAAACTCGAGCTCGCTTACGATACGATCAATCTGACCGATCTGGTCGATTCGCTGATCGCCATGTTCTCGCAGATGGCGAAGGACAAAGGCATCGAGCTGCGCAGTCAGATCGAAAATACGCTGGCCGATTTTGTTTCGATCGACGGCAATCGGGTGCGCCAGATTCTGGTCAACCTGCTCAGTAACGCGGTGAAATATACCGAGGATGGGCAGGTCACGCTGGAAGCACGCAGTGAAACGATGGCCGACAATCCTGCACAGGTACGCTTGATTTTCAACGTGGTCGATAGTGGGCGCGGCATTGCCGCGGAAGATATTTCATCGATCTTCGCTCCGTTCAATCAGGGCAGCCGCGCCGACAGCGACACGCACGAGAGCACCGGCCTCGGACTTGCGATTACGCAGCGACTGGTCGAGCTCATGCAAGGCGAGCTGCAGGTGCAAAGTGAACTCGGCGCGGGTTCGACCTTCAGCGTCATACTGCCGAACGTGAAGGTGATCGCGGCGCTGCAACCCTCAACGCAAAAACACCTGCCACTCGATCAGTTGACTTCGCTGAATATCGAAAAAATTCTGATTGTTGATGACGTCCAATTGAACCGTGAATTGCTGGTCGATATCCTCGAAGCGTATGCGCAGAAAATCGTGCTGGCTGTCGATGGCGAGCACGCCATCGCGCTGGCGCTGGCCGAGCGCCCTACCCTGATTCTGATGGACGTGCGCATGCCGCGGCTGGATGGTCGCGGCGCGTTGAAAAAATTGCGCGAGCTGCCGCAATTCAACAACACCCCCGTGATCGCCGTCACCGCGTCCAGCATGCGTGAGGAAGAAATCGAATTGCGTCGCCAGTTCGACGGTTATGTGCGCAAACCGATCTCGGTCGAAGCGCTGGCTGCAGAAATCGCCCGAGTTATGGCACGCCGGTTTCCGGCCAAGACCGGCGATCTCAGCATGCCGACGCAAGCGGCAGACAAGAATTATATTCCGCATGCCACGCTGGATAATCTGAATGCCGGTTTGCAGGTGCTGCATCTGCACGCCTGGAAACAAGCCAGCGACAGTCTGTCGCATCGCGATGTGCTGGTCTTTCTGGAAGGTATCAAGAAACTTGCGACGCAGGTGGATGTTGCTGAGTTGACCGACTACCGTGAACGCTTGAATACTGCGGTAACCCGCTTTGACATCACCGCCATGGAACGTGAGGTGGATCGTTTTCCGGCATTCGTCGAGCAATTCCATTCACTCGGATCAGGTGCATAAATGCCCAACACCAAAACGCCCGTACCCGCAGGCAAACAACGTCGCGCCCCGCTGGTGATGGTGGTCGATGACGAGCCCGGCAACGTGCAATACATGGGCACCTTGCTGATCGAAAACAATTACGACGTATTGCCCGCGACCAGCGGTGCGCAGGCACTTGAGCGCTGCATGGCACGCAAACCCGATCTGGCGATTTTCGACCTGCGCATGCCGGGCATGGATGGCGTCGCGTTATGCCGACGTTTTCGCGAAAATCCGGAGCTCGCGGCGATCCCGATCATCTTCGTCACCGGCACCACCGAGGAAGAAGATCTGGTGCGTTGTTTCCAGGCCGGTGCGGTGGATTTTCTGATCAAGCCGATTCGCGCGCTCGAATTATTGCAGCGCGTACGCACCCATCTGGAACTTAAATTTTCGCGCGATCATCTGGTGCATAAAGTGCGTGATTGCGACGACCTGACGGCCATGGTCGCGCACGATTTGAAAAGCCCGCTGGCCTCCATCCGCTTCAGCGTGCAGATGCTCGCAGAAGATCCCGAACTGGCGAATCCACGCACCCAGGATTTGCTGGCCTCACTGATCGATTCGACCGATCACACCTTGGCCTTCATCGACGATTTCCTGAATCGGAATGCGGCGGCCAATACGCTTTGTCTCGATGCATTTCAGCCGTTTGCGCTGGATGAGCGCCTGGCCGAAGTGGTCGAGCGCTACAACATGTATGGCCTTGAAAAAGGCATTCGCGTCGAGCTCGATCCAACCGAAGCGATCGAGGCGTTTGCTGATCCGCTCGCGTGCGAACACGTCATCGAAAACTTGCTAAGCAACGCGATGAAATTCGCCCCGCCCGGCAGCAGGGTTCGGGTATTGATGGAGCGCAGCAGCCCGGGCTGCGTGCGCATCCACGTACTTGATCGCGGCCCCGGCATCAACGATTCCGATCGCGCACGGCTGTTCCAGCGTTACGTACGTTTGACCGCAAAACCGACCTCGGGCGAGTCATCAACGGGCCTGGGCTTATCGATCGCCAAACAGCTCGCCGATGCGATGCACGGCAGTCTTGGCTACGAACCGCGCGAGGGCGGCGGATCGGATTTCATCTTCGAATTGCCGACGCGCCCGGTGAGCTGATCCCCGCTCGACCACAATGTCGCGGCCCAGGCCGACGCTTTTCGAGTCGTGTTGCAAGCGTCGCCGCAGTTGCGGCAGCCGCTCGGCGAACTCGACCACACGCGCAAATTTGTCGCGGTCGCGCACGTTGCGCCAACGCGCGTGACAGCGGTATTGCTTGCGTCCAGGCGCGTCGCGTCCGGTCGCCGGCAGATGGCCGCGCGCGGATTCGCAAATCCACACATCCATATCTGCCGGCGGAATGGCGAGATGGGCAATCCGCGCGAGTATCGCCAGATCCTTGATCGCCGCACCGTTGCGGTCGAGGCGGCGAAAATGTTTGTCGTGGGACGGCGGCGCACACCCGGCTCGATATCGCTGCTGTAGCGCAAGCTCACTGCACTGGCCTGGGCCCGCGCGAGTTTGTCTGCGGCACGTATTTCAATTCTCCGGGACATGGCGCATTGGAATCGAACGAAATATGCGAAAACTCAAATGCCGCGCAGCAAACCGCCACACCATGGCCAAACGGAATGGTCCATCGTGTGTAAAAACGGCCCCGTCAAGGGGCCGTTTTTATTATTGAATCAGCGGATAAAAAGCGCGATCAGGATCACGATCGGAATTGGCACGCCCAGCAATAACAATAAAATGGATCGCATAAATTTCTCCTCATGGTCAGGTAACAGATAAATCGATTAGGTGATCAAGATTAGGCGCGACTGTCGCGTTGGCGACCGCCAAACGTTGCTGCAAGACTCGCGAAAAATGCACCGAGCGCGAGCGCGACGAACATCCACAATGATGAATTGGCGGCAGCCTTGCGAGCCGTATCAGCGGCCTGTTTGGCGGAATTTTCTGCATCGCCAATTGCCTTTTGCACTTGCGCAAATTTGTCACCCGCGCGTTGTTCACCATCACTCTGCGCCACGCCTGTTTCCTGAGCAATCACGCTGCCGAGATATTGCTTGTCTTCAGCCAGCAAGCTACCGCCGCGGATATCGTTGGCAAATATCTTGACGGCCTCCGCACGCGTCGCCGGATTGGTTGTCGTACCTGAATGTGTTGCATCCTTGCGAAACAACGAATCGATGTAGTAGTCGAGACGCCCATCCTTGGCGGCATCGCTGTTGGCCGCCGCGGTGGCGACCGTAGCAGTACCTGCAGCCATGCCGCCAGCCAATGCGGCGCCCGCATGCAAACCACTGCTCAAGATGCCGGTGACGGCTGAGCCGAGCAACGCAGCGGTGCCGAGCGATGCGACCGCCCATGCCATGAAACCATGCGCGGTATCGCGGAAATACACTTCGTCCGTGTGCAGACGCACCCACTTCACACGCAGGCGTCCAGCCAGATAACCGCCGATCGCCGATGCTGCAATCTGCGTGAATGCGAGCCAGACAATGGTCGACACACCCATCGCCGTGGCGCTTGCGCCCGTGTTGGACCAAGGTGACACTGCCGACAGACTCAGGCCAAAGCCAAGGATCAACAACACCAGCGACAATGCCGCTGCAGCCGCCGCGCCGACGAAAATCGCCGCCCAGGAAACGCCCGATGCACTCGCATTGGCGACCGAGGTTCTGTCGTCTTCGCTGAGCGCGTATTCCGTTGAGGTTTTATATTCCGACATACGCGTAGTCCTTGGTTGGTTGGTGGTTGGGTTTGAATTCTCGGCAATGCCCGCACGCACGCTGGCGGCCGTTATCGTCGCGACTGCCAATGGTTTTGCCTTGCCGTGCTCGTGCTCATGTGAGCGCAACGGCGCAGCGGCAAGTTGCGGCAAATGCACGACACGATCGCGACTGCTTTGGGTGGTATGCGTGCGCAACGATGACCAGCGATCCGATCGCAGGCCCAGTCTTACCGCCATATGTTCGTAAGCTGACATGCAGACAACCCTCAATTTGCAGATGATTTCTTGAGCGGCTTCTTCGCCGGCTCGCCCTTCTTGCCGAGTTCTTCGAGCAGCGAACTCAGGTCTTCGGCATGCTCTTCTTCCGATGCGAGAATGCCTTCCATCATGCGGCGCGTGGTCGGGTCGTCGTTGCCGAGGTATTGAATAATTTCGCGATAGGTATCGATCGCGATGCGTTCGGCGACGAGATCTTCTTCAAGCATCTCGACGATGTCGCCGCCTTCCACGTATTCGGAGTGACTGCGCGCGAGCAGACCGTTCGGCGACAGATCCGGCGCACCACCGAGCTGCACGATGCGCGTCGCAATCTGGTCGGCGTGGCCCTGCTCCTCCTTTGCGTGTTCGAGGAATTCCGCGGCCACGCTTTTCGCATGAATACCGGAAGCCATGTAGTAATGCCGTTGGTAACGCAATACACAAACAATCTCGGTTGCCAGCGCTTCGTTCAACACCTTGAGCACGGCTTTTCGGTCGGCAGAATAACCCCGCGTCACGGCGCCTTGCAGCATATGTTCGCGAGCCCGTTTGCGAATCAATTTGATGTCGCTGATAAATTCTTTCTTGGCGGCCATGGGTAACACCTCTGTGATGAATATCGAAACGCCCACAGTATTCGGCGCGACGAAAACGTTTTGGGTACGCAAAGCATTGGCAAGCCGCGTGCCAATTGTTCCAACACACTGAAAGCCTCACTTTTACTAGCTTGCAGCGGCTCGCAGAGGGGCCTGCCACAGTTTGCGGAATGCAATTCGCCATGCGTCTTGCACCGTGTAATGCAAAACGAAATACGACCAATCTGACGGAAAATCCAATAGTTCGACATAGCGTTTTATGTCCTCGTCAGATTGCGGCGATTTCACGACCCGCGGATTCCGACGAACAAATTGGCATGCTCTGTGCCCGCCCACGCTTCATCCGCAACGTGTTGCAAAAAAAAACCAATCATTCCCATGGATCTGAAAAGTGGATATCCATTTTGGACGGAAAGCAACGGTTTGCCGTCGGCGTTCCCGCCGTCACAAAACGATGTCGATTGCGATGTCACGATCGTCGGCGCCGGCATCAACGGTGCGCTGATTGCGCTCGCATTGGCGGATGTCGGCCTTGATGTCGTGGTGCTCGACAAACGTGATGTCGGCTGGGGCAGCACCTCGGCCAGCACGGCGTTGTTGCAATACGAGATCGATACCGAGATGCTCGCGCTGGCGAAAATGTTCGGTCACAATTATGCGGTGCTCGCGTATCGCGCCTGCGAAAAAGCGATTCATGCGTTGACGGAAATTGCCGCTAGAAGTGGTCGGGTCGGTTTTCGAAAAATGCAAAGCTTGTACTACGCGAGTCGTGCGAGTCACGTCGACCGCCTGCGCACCGAAGCTGAATTCCGCCGGCGCCACAGCTTCGCCGTCGAGACACTCGAACACGACGATCTCGCGGCGCGTTTAGCGATTGATGCGCCGCTGGCTTTGCTCACAGCTACCGCAGCGCAGGTCGATCCATATCGTCTTACTTACGCGATACTCCGCAGGTTGCAAAAACGTGGCGTGCGCATTTTCGATCGCAGTACGATGCTGGACTGGCAAACGACATCGCAGCAGGTGCTGGTGCGCACCGACAATGATGCGAACTTACGCTGCAAACAGTTGATCCGCGCTGGCGGTTATGACTCACAACAATATTTGCGCCAGCGCCTCGCGACCAATCACAGCAGTTATGCGCTCGTGACCGAGCCGGTATGCGGCGGTTTGGGAGTGCTGCGCGATACCTTGATTTGGGAATCCGCACGGCCGCATTTGTATCTGCGCAGCACCAGCGAAGGTCGCATTCTGGTCGGTGGCGAGGACGATCAAACCGATCGAGCAGAGAAACGCGATGCCGCTGTACCGAAAAAATCCGTAACGCTGATGCGCAAGATGAAAAAACTGCTGCCGGATCTCGTCCTGGAAAAAGGCTACGCGTGGGCCGGAACCTTTGCCGAAACCGCCGATGGCCGCCCGTTTTTCGGTCCGCATCCACAGCACGGCCCGCGTGTGCATTTTGCGATGGCGTATGGCGGCAACGGCATTGCTTTCAGCGCGATCGGAGCGGAGATTCTGCGTGCGCGCATCCCCCGAAAATCGCATCCGTTGATGAAGTTTTTTTCATTCGAACGCATATCCTGAGGCACCGAAATCCAGCGCTGTATATGCACATCGCTGAGGCACGAGTTGATCACTATGCATGTCGGCAAATTGACATGGCGGTAACTCGCGTTTGTG
>JAYVLO010000173.1:0-12375 GCA_043759455.1 Pseudolysobacter sp. | reverse complement strand
CACCTTGGCATCGACGTACGCCTTGAGCTCATCGATGCTCAGCACACGTTCGGCGACATAGGCCGCATCGGTCCAGTAGTCCGATCCGGCGCGATAGAGCAAATCCATCGCCTCGCGATAATCGCGCCGCGACAACGCGAGCGTGGCGGCTTCGCCGTTGACGCGACACGCGGGTTTTATCTCTTCCGAGCGGCCGACGCTTAGCCCGTAGTTTCCCCAGTCTTCATTCTGAGGGAAGCCGTTGGCGGCTTTCGCATACGCTTGTGCTGCGGCATTTGCATCGCCCCTACGCAACGCTAGTTTTGCACGCACCCATGATGACAATGGGCTGTCGTCATGAGCAACAAATTTTTCCGCGAGATCGTATTTGGCGGCGCGATATGCAACAGCCGCAAGTCTGTCTACACCTGTCAATTTATCAAGGCCTCGCGCTTCAAAACTCGCAAGCATGCGTTCAATCGACCGAGGAGCAATTTTTTCTTCGGATAAAGCGTTTCGTGAATTATCAGCGATCGTATTTTGCCAAAGCTCAGCGCTGCGCGTGAAGGCGTAGGCAATCAGCAATCGCTGCGTCAGCGGATCGTTCAGTTGGGTATCGAACTGCTGCGGCTGTGCAATCAGCTTGCGTGCGATCTGCAACAACGAGGCGCGACCCGACGTGGAATTGTGCGCCGCTTGTTCGGCATACAGCGCGATGGCTTTGCTGGTCTCGCCACGATCGAGATGCAGCCGCGCCTGTTCGCCGAAACTGGCCACGGCCAGCCCGAGCGGATCGGCCGCGCCTTGTTGTGCGAGTTCGCGCGTGTGGACAAATGCGGCGGCGGCATCGTCGTTGCGATTGAGTCTGGCCAGGCTGCGACCGGCCATGTACGCCGCCCAGGTGCCGCGTCGCGCGCGCTCGGTCGCGGGCAACGCCAGCACGGCATTGAAGCGGCTCAGCGCGGCGGGATATTGGCCGGTGCTGAACGCGACCGCACCGGCGGTGTAGGCGCGCAACTCCTCGGTCAATCCGGCGCCTTCCGCATAGGCTTTTTCCGCATCGGGCTGGCTGCGCGCGCGTAGCACTTTTTCCACTTCTTCGGAACGCAGGCTGTCGTGATCGACCTTGTCGCGCAGCGCGGTCGGTTGTTCCCACGGACCGGCTTCGATCGCCTTGAATTTGTCCGTGGGCGCCGATGACAAACGCGAAACTTCAAAGTCGAACGTACCTTCCGGCAATACCAGCAAGGTATCGCGCCGATCGGTCAGCAACTGGTGCGGGAAATCCGGGCCGCAGGCGAGCGCAGGCATGGCCGTGCCCAGCAACAGGGCTAACGCACAAAAAAGGTGTTTACGGCTCGACATGAATGACACTCCCCGACAAAGAATCCGCGCAACGCAACCAGCCAATAATACGCTGCTGGCCGGTCGCAAGGCGCGCGGGTTTTTGCAATTTCCAGCGCACAGCATTTTCTGCGGGCAACGTTTCATCGTCCGGTAAAACATAACCGTTGAGTCCGTCGGCACTGCAGTCGGATGCGGTCACGCGGATCGATGCGGGCAGATCAGCATCGAGATTGCCGCGGTTTTCCAGCAGCACGTCGTACAGGCCCGGCGCTTGGCGCAACGACAATTGCGCGCGCACATCGGCGCGCAGCGGTTGTCCCGCAATCACTGCGTGCAAAGTGCTTTTACGCCACGCACGTTGATCGTCCGCAGTCGGCAAACGAAACCAGACGATACCAACCAGATGCGGCGGCGGATCGTGTTGCAGCGCTTGCAGGAGTGCGGCAACCTCACGCGGATCGGCGCGCAATTCGCGCTGCTCGATGCCCGCGCGTGATGGCGAGGTTTCGCTGGTGACTGCAACCACCCGACCGTTTTCATCCCAATCCACACGCGATCCGTACGCCGGCAGTGCGACCCGAAACGGTTTGTTGCTGCGCGCGGCGAAAGCGGCGATCCACGTTGCGGCTTGCGTGCGCGAAAACAAACCGCGTTCGGGACTCTGCACCGCATGCACTTGCAACACCGCTTCATCGATCGGCGCGAGCAATGTTTCGAGATCGCCGGTTTGCAGCCAGGTCGGCAACGCGGTGATCGACAAGCGCAGATCGGGTGGCAGTTTCTGGCGCAGCTCGGCCAGCAAGATCGTATATTGCGGCAGACGCGCGCTGGCGCAATCGTGGTCGATCTCGATGCCGCCCAGAACGATGCCGGCATGGCGAAATTGTTGTTGCAGCGAAGTCAGGATCGGCAACAAAACAGCACTGCTCGCTGGTGCAAGCTGGCCATCGATACGCACGACCGCGGTGACCGGCAAACCGGTTTGCGCGAGTGCGGCAAGCGTGGGATTCATCGGTTGCAATTCGCCATCGATCCGCATTTCCGCGACGAGCACACGCAGTGCGGAAAAATCGGCGGGCGCGGCATGCACGGCATCAATGACCGCAGGCGTCCACACTCTTTGCCAGACGTAGGCTTGGTGTTCAAGCGGCAGGCTCACGCGTGCGCAACCGGCGATCAGACAGGCGAACAGCAATGCGCCTGTTCGCAAGCACGAGAAAACTCCGGATTGAGATCGCAGCGTGATTGACATCCGCCATTGTCGCATCGTGCCATCGTCGCGTAATCATCGATCGCAACGGTACACTTGCTTTCGTCGCAGCAGCCGCGACAATGCTCGGCATCCCATCCTGCGGAGTCATCCATGCAACCCGTTTCGCTCACTCGTTTCCTGCTTGAGGAACAACGCGCCAAAGGCCTGATCAACGCCGATCTGCGCCTACTGATCGAAGTCGTTTCGCGCGCGTGCAAATCGATCAGCATCGCGATCGGCAAGGGTTCGCTCGGCGGCGCGCTCGGCAGCGCAGGCAGCGAGAACGTGCAGGGCGAGGTGCAGAAAAAACTCGATGTGCTATCGAACGAAATCCTGCTCGAAGCGAACGAATGGGGCGGCCATCTGGCGGCACTTGCGTCTGAGGAAATGGACGATCCACACCCGATTCCGCACCGCTATCCGAAGGGCGAATATCTGCTGGTGTTCGATCCGCTGGATGGCTCGTCGAACATCGACGTCAACATTTCAGTGGGTACGATCTTCTCGGTGCTGCGTTGCCCGGACGGCGTGAGCGAACCCGATGCACAGGCGTTTCTGCAGCCCGGCGCGAAGCAGGTTGCCGCCGGTTATGCGGTGTACGGGCCGAATACGCTGCTCGTACTTACGCTCGGCGATGGCGTACACGTGTTTACGCTCGATCGCGAAATGGGCAGTTTTATCCTGTCGCAGCAGAATCTGCGTATTCCGGAGGAGACCAGCGAATTCGCGATCAACATGTCGAACCAGCGTCATTGGGAAGCGCCGGTGCAGCGTTATATCAGCGAGCTAGTGGCCGGCACCACCGGGCCGCGCGAACGCGACTTCAATATGCGTTGGGTCGCCTCGATGGTCGCCGATGTGCATCGCATTCTCACGCGCGGCGGCATTTTTCTATATCCGCGCGATACCCGCGACAGTTCCAAACCCGGCAAACTGCGATTGCTGTACGAAGCCAATCCGATGAGTTTTATCGTCGAGCAGGCCGGCGGCGCGGCGAGCACCGGGCATCAGCGTATTCTCGATGTGCAGCCGACATCGCTGCACGAGCGCATCGCAGTGATTCTTGGCTCGAAGAACGAAGTCGAGCGCGTCGGCGCTTATCACAAAACCGTTTAGACTATCGCCGCGTCGCCCAACCTGGATCGGTCCTCATGCGCTGGTTTCTCATTGCTGCTTTAATTGCCGGATTTGCGATTGCGTTTTCCACGCGCTCGCCCGGCGTGCTGGCGATCGGGCTCGTACTCGCAGCGATCGGCGTGATCGGCACGATTCTGCAGGTGCTCGATAGCCGCATGGGTGCGAGTTCACGCACGGATGCGATGTTACTGGCTGATCGCGAAGTCGCATCGATCCGTGCAGCGACTCTGCAGGCGCGCGCGGCACAGCTCAAGGCAGCGCAACCAGCAGACGCCAGCGTGGCCAAAACGCCAGACCCGCGCGCGCAACCGTAGGCGCGTGCGCCACGCGCGGATCAAAAATTTTCGCTAGCCGAGCATCGCCCACTCGGTGCAGAATACCAACGCGATCATCCGATCGAGCCTCTTGGGGATACCCGCATGACTGCTGAAGCTCTCATCATTTTCTTGTTAATCGGTGCGATTGCCGGCTGGCTAGCTGGACAGGTCGTGAAAGGCCACGGCTTCGGCTTGGCCGGCAATATCGTGGTCGGCATCGTCGGCGCGTTTCTCGCCGGATGGCTGTTCCCCAGATTGGGTTTGAATCTGGGCTTGCCAGGCATTGTCGGCGAAATCATTTTTGCCGCAATCGGCGCGATTATCCTGCTGTTCCTGATCGGTCTGATCAAGCGCGCCTGAAGCCAGTCGCTATACGGTAAAGTTTTGGTCACAAAAAACGCCGCATCATGCGGCGTTTTTTTATGGCCCGAAAAAATGATCGGTGCCAGCCATCGGCACCGATATTAAGAAAAGCGCCTGTTATTTCGAGATATCCACGTCCTTGGTTTCGCGCAGGAACAGGGTGCCGATGATAAATGTGCCCGTCGCCACAATCACTGGATACCACAAACCGTAGTAGATATTGCCGGTCAGCGCGACCAGGGCGAACGCGGTCGTTGGCAGGAATCCGCCGAACCAGCCGTTGCCGATGTGATACGGCAAACTCATCGAGGTATAGCGGATGCGCGTCGGGAACAACTCGACCAGCCAGGCCGCGATCGGGCCGTAAACCATCGTTACGTAGATCACGAGGATCGTCAGCAACAGCAACATCATGCCGATGTCGATCTGCGTCGGATCGGCTTTCGCCGGATAACCCGCCGCTTTCAGGCCGTCATCCATCTGCTTGGCAAATCCGTCCTGCGCCGCCTTGAGCGCGGGCGCATCCAGACCAAGGCCTTCGAATGCGCTGAGCGTGTTGGGGCCGATCTTGACTGTGGCGACACTGCCCGCTGGGGCGACCGTGTTTTCATACGGCACGCCGGCTTTGGCGAGCTTGGCTTTGGCGATATCGCATGAGCTCAGAAATACTTTCTTGCCGATCGGATCGAACTGGAAACTGCAGGTCGCCGGGTCGGCCACGACGCTGACCGGGTTGGTTGCCTGCGCCTGCTCGATCGCCGGATTGCCGTAGTGAGTGAGGCCTTTGAAGATCGGGAAAAACGTCAGCGCGGCAATCAGGCAACCCGCCATCACGATTGGCTTGCGCCCGATTTTATCCGACCACCAGCCGAAGAATACGAAGAACGGCGTGCCTATCAGCAACGAACCTGCGATCAGCAGATTGGCCGTGGTGCCGTCGATCTTCAAGGTTTGGGTGAGGAAGAACAGCGAGTAGAACTGGCCGGCGTACCAGACCACAGCCTGGCCGGCAGTCGCACCAAACAATGCCAGCAACACGACCTTGCCGTTGCCCCAGCGTGCGAACGATTCGGTCAGCGGCGCCTTCGAGGACTTGCCTTCGGCCTTCATCTGCTGGAACAGCGGCGACTCCTGCAGTTGCATGCGGATATACACCGACACCATCAACAGCACTGCGGAAATCAGGAACGGAATGCGCCAACCCCAATCGTCGAACGCCGCGCCGAGGGTCAGGCGACAAATCAGGATCACCACCAGCGACAGGAACAATCCGAGCGTTGCCGTGGTTTGAATCCAGCTGGTGTAGAGGCCGCGTTTGCCCGCAGGCGCATGCTCCGCGACATAGGTGGCAGCGCCACCGTATTCACCGCCGAGCGCCAGGCCCTGCAGCAGGCGCAGCGCGATCAGGATGATCGGTGCGGCGACGCCGATGCTGGCGTAATTCGGCAGGCAACCGACGAGAAAGGTCGATGAACCCATGATCACGATCGTGACCAGGAAGGTGTACTTGCGCCCGATCATGTCGCCGAAACGGCCGAACAACAACGCACCGAACGGGCGCACCGCAAAACCGGCGGCAAAGGCAAGCAACGCAAAAATATATGCGCTGGTCGGATTCAGTCCCGAGAAAAACTGCTTCGCGATAATCGCGGCGAGCGATCCATACAGGTAGAAGTCGTACCACTCGAAAACGGTGCCGAGACTGGACGCGAAAATGACGCGTTTATGCCCGGTGGTAAGTGCGCCGCCGGTCTGCGTGCTTGAGTTTGCCATGCCTGTACTCCCCGATTGATGTGTGTCTGACGCAGCGCTGTTATCGACGTGCTTTGTTTTTGTATCGCTTTTCCTGCAGCTGGTGGCGTGCAAGCCGTCGAGCGCAGCAGATTATTAGACGAGGTTCAGAGACTGCGCTGCGTAACGCGTTGGCACTATTGGCCATTGGTCGAAAACCCCCGCTTTTTCGACTAAGGTCGTATTGGTATGCCGCCAACTCGCGCTAGTGTGCAGGCAGGTCATGCGACACTGCGTGACAGTAATATTTCAGGAGCAAGGTTGTGTCCAAGCTGTATCCCGTTTCCGCCGAGTTCGCCGCGCAGGCGAATATCAAGGCCGCCGACTACGAACGTTTGTACGATGAGTCCGTGAGCGATCCGAACGCATTCTGGGGCCGTATCGGCAAGCGTTTGCAGTGGAGCAAACCCTACACGCAGGTCAAGGACACGTCGTTCGACGCGCACGATTTGCACATCAACTGGTACGCCGATGGCGAACTGAATGTCGCCACCAATTGCCTTGATCGGCACCTCGAAAAAAACGGCGACAAGATCGCGATCATCTGGGAAGGCGACGATCCAAATGAATCGCGTCGCATCAGTTATCGCGAACTGCATGCCGAAGTCTGCAAGTGCGCCAACATGCTGAAGAACCTCGGCGTGCAGAAAGGCGACCGCATCACGATTTATCTGCCGATGATTCCCGAAGCGGCGGTCGCGATGCTGGCGTGCGCGCGCATCGGCGCGGTGCATTCGATCGTGTTCGGCGGATTTTCGCCGGATTCGCTGGCCGGACGCATCGTCGATTGCACCTCGAAACTCATCATCACCGCCGACGAAGGTTTACGTGGCGGCAAGAAAGTGCCGCTCAAGATCAACGTCGATGAAGCCTTGCAGCGACCCGGCACCAACACCGTCGAGACGGTGATCGTGGTGCGGCGTACCGGCTCGCCGGTGGCGATGCAGGCGCCGCGCGATCGCTGGTATCACTCGCTGATGGAAGCACAAAATGCCGAATGTGCGCCGGAGCCGATGAACGCCGAAGATCCGTTGTTCATCCTCTACACCTCGGGCTCGACCGGCAAACCGAAAGGCGTGCTGCACACCACCGGCGGGTATCTGGTGTACGCAAGTTACACCCACGAGTGCGTTTTCGATCTGCAGGAAAACGACGTGTATTGGTGTACCGCCGATGTTGGCTGGGTCACCGGTCACAGCTACATGGTGTATGGGCCGCTGGCGAATGGCGCGACCTCGCTGATGTTCGAAGGCGTGCCGAATTATCCCGACGTGAGCCGTTTCTGGCAGGTCGTCGACAAACATCAAGTGACCTTGTTCTATACCGCGCCGACCGCAATCCGCGCGTTGATGCGCGATGGCGAAGCGCCGGTGAAGGGAACCAAGCGGACGTCTTTACGGCTACTCGGTACCGTCGGCGAACCGATCAATCCGGAAGCCTGGGAGTGGTATCACCGTGTGGTCGGCGATGAGCGTTGTCCAATCGTCGATACGTGGTGGCAGACCGAAACCGGCGGCATCCTGATCACGCCGCTGGCGGGCGCGATCGCACAAAAACCCGGTTCGGCGACCAAACCGTTCTTCGGTATCAAACCGGCGATCGTTGATGTCAACGGCACGCAGCTCGAAGGTGCAGCCGAAGGCAATCTGGTCATCACCGATTCGTGGCCCGGCCAGATGCGCACGGTGTACGGCGATCACCAGCGTTTTATCGACACCTATTTCAAGACCTACCCCGGCACGTATTTCACGGGTGATGGCGCGCGCCGCGACGAAGACGGCTATTACTGGATCACCGGTCGCGTCGATGACGTGATCAATGTTTCGGGGCATCGCCTCGGCACCGCCGAAGTCGAAAGCGCGCTGGTCGCGCATCCGAAAGTCGCCGAAGCGGCGGTGGTCGGTTGCCCGCATGACATCAAGGGTCAGGGCATCTACGCATATGTCACGCTGAAAACCGGCGTCACCCCGACCGAGGATTTACGCAAGGAATTGCGCGACTGGGTGCGCAAGGAAATCGGCCCGATCGCGACGCCCGATTACCTGCAGTGGGCGCCGGGTTTGCCAAAAACGCGCTCCGGAAAAATCATGCGCCGCATCCTGCGCAAGATCGCGGAAAACCAGCCAGACCAGCTCGGCGATATTTCCACGCTGGCCGATCCGGGCGTGGTCGCGAGTCTGGTCAACGAGCGCATGATCCGATGAATCCAAAAAAAATTCATTCCCCGTTTCGCAGGCAAGCAATGCAAGTTCTCTGGCACAGCCGTTCAAGTCATGCGTGAAATCCTGATCGCCGATGATCATCCGCTGTTCCGCGACGCCCTCAAGCGCGCGGTCAAGCAAGCGCTGCCCGATGCGGTATTGCTTGAAGCCGATACAGTGCCGAGTTTGCTCACGTTGATCGAAGCGCACGCCGATGCCGATCTGCTGTTGCTCGATCTGCACATGCCCGGTGCACGCGGATTTTCCGCACTCGCGCATATTCGTGGACAACATCCCGGCCTGCCGATTGTTGTGGTCTCGGCGCACGAAGAAAGCGCAGTGATCCAGCGCGCGGTGGCGCACGGTGCATCGGGTTACATTCCGAAATCGGCGCCGGTCGAGGGCATCGTCAGTGCGGTGCGCGCGATTCTCGATGGCGATGTTTGGCTGCCGTTGAACCTCACGCCGAGCGACGCTGCGCTCAAACCCGACGAGGCGGCGATTGCCGCGCGTGTCGCGGAACTCACCCCGCAACAATTTCGCGTGCTCGGCATGCTCAGCGAAGGTCTGCTAAACAAGCAGATTGCGTTCGAGCTGCAGGTTTCCGAAGCCACGGTCAAGGCGCACATGACCGCGATCATGCGCAAGCTCGGCGTCAGCAATCGCACGCAGGTGGTGTTGCTAATCGGTAAACTCACCCTCGATGGGCGCGCCGCAGCGATACCTGATGGCGAGGATTTTGCGATTGCCGACAGCGCCTGAGTCGGCACGGAACTTCGGTCGGAAAGCGTGCAACCAACCTCGTAACCTTGCCGTTACGACGATGCCTTCGACCCTCGCCAACCTAATCAAGCACAATGCGCTGCGGCAGGCCGACGCGTTCATCGTGCGCAACCGGATTCTCGAGTGGCGCGCGAGCCCTGGCCAACGTCTGTTTCATGCGATAGCGTGACTGGTATTGATGCTGGTCGTGGTGGGGTTTGCGCTTCGGACCGCCGAGCAGCTTCCGCTCACATCCATCGCTACGGTATTGCAATGGCCGCGCGGTGTTGGCGCTGGCGCCTGTTTCGGCGTCGTGATGCAGCGAAATGCGCGTGCGGCATTCGCGCGAAGCTGGCTCGCCGCGGCACCGCTGCCCCCGCTTGGCCTGGCGCATGGCGTGCGGCTGACTGCACGCCGGCGGGTGGCGCTCGGCGCCGGGCGGCGGCTGGCGTACTTGCTCTTGTTTAATCGTACCGGAGTGGAGGTGGGGCCGATGCTCGAATTACAGGCCCAGGTGTCGCAGTTTTTCCTCGCGGCGGCCGTCCTCGGCAACCTTGCTTCAGCACGTCACGATGCGCCGCCACGGCGTAAGCCGCGACCGCAGACCGTGCACCGACAGCGTTTATCCATCGCCGATCTGCGGCCGCTGCTATTTTGGCTATTCGCCGTCTGGCGCGAGAATCTGCGCGGTTCCTATCTGGACATGGCCGCTGCTGCCAATTCTGTTGCTGGTGCCGCTCGGCAGTCCGCTGCACACCGTACCGCTCGGCTTGGGATGCTGGCTTGGCGTGCTGGCAGCGATTGCACTGCCGCGTATGCAGGTAGACGTGATTGCGAACGCCTTGAGTATCGCCCTGCAATGCCGGCACGCACCGTCACGGCGGCGTCTGCGGCTGGTGGTCGATGCGCTGCTGCTGGCGTGGTTCGCGCAACTGGCGCTATCGTACTCAACGAATCGTTCAACGGTCCCGATCCAGCCAGCGCGTTGGTGCTCAAGCGTCATCTGCGCGCGCGTCGACAGTGGCCGTTGCCGTGTCGTGCTCGCAACGCACGCGCTCGATATCGTCGCGCGGTATGCCGACCGTGCGGCGCTGCTGTACGAAGGCCGACCGCTGCGTGGCTGGAACGCAGACGACCTGGCGCGGCTGCGGGCCACACCGGGTGATGATCTTGACGCCGAGCTGGCGCTGGCGATGCAGGCTGGGGCGTAAGGCTATGCGGCAGGTTGTTGCGCGCGCGCGCTGCGTCCGAGTTGCGCGATCACCGCGCGTAACGCTGCGGGTTTGACCGGCTTGCGCAACAGCGCGTAACCCAGGCCGCGGGCGCGGGCTTTTAGTTCGGGACTGTTGTCGGCGGTGATCAGCGCGCCCGGCGGCGGCGGTTGCAGTGCGCCGGCAATTGCCGCCAGCACATCGAGTCCGTCGGGGCCTTCGCCGAGGTGGTAGTCGGCCAGCACCATATCCGGCCGACGCAAAGCGACGGCGGCCAGCGCTTCGATCTCGCTGCCGGCGAGATCGCAACTGATGCCCCAGCGCGTAAGTAGCGCGGCCATGCCTTCAAGAATGGTCGGGTCGTTGTCGATGCACAGCACGTGCGCGGTCAGGCCAAAGCCGGCAACCTCCGGCGCGGTTCGCGGTGCGCGAGTGCGAATCGCGCTGGCGTGCACGATCGGCAAGTTCAGGCTGAACATACTGCCGCTGCCGGGCCACGAACGCAGGTCGAGATTGTGTCCGAGCATGCGCGCCATGCGTTGGCAAATAGCAAGGCCCAGGCCGAGGCCTTTCTCACCCCACGGCGACGCTTGTTTGCCGCGCTGGAATTCGTCGAAGATCGCGGCACGTTGTTCCGGCGCAATACCCGGACCGGTATCCCAAACCTCGATCCGCAGCTGGTCGCCGCAACGCCGTGTGCCGATCAGCACCGTGCCGCTTCCGGTGTAGCGCAATGCGTTCGAGACAAAATTCTGCAGGATGCGACGCAATAGATGCGCATCGCTGCGCACATAAACGCGAGTCGACACTACACGCAGACGCAAACCGCGCGCCGCCGCGAGCACGGCGTATTGGTCATGGATCGAAGTCAGCAATTCGCCCAGCGGCACCGCAGAAAACTCCGGCAAATATTTCCCGGCATCGAGGCGCGAGGCTTCGAGCAACGACTCGATCAGATCTTCCGCCGCCTTAAATGCGGTGTCGATGCGCTGTGCCAGCAGGGCCGATTCGCTATCGAGGGTCGGCTGATGACGCAACGCCGAAGTGAACAGGCGCGCCGCGTTCAACGGTTGCAACAAGTCGTGGCTGGCGGCGGCGAGAAAGCGGGTTTTCGATTCGTTCGCCGCCTGCGCCTGCTGCATCGCCTCGTGTTGCGCGCCGAGGGCGGCGGAGAGTTCCTGGGTGCGCTGGTCGACGCGCTGCTCGAGATTTTCGTTGGCTTCGCGCAAGCCGTTTTCCGCGTGCTTGTACGCGGTGATGTCGGTGTAGGTGGTGACGAATCCGCCCGCCGGCAACGGTCGCCCGCGCATCTCGATAATGCTGCCGTCGGTACGCACGCGCTCGAACACATACGGCGATCCCTGGCGCATGTAGTCGATGCGCTTGATCACGTGGCGCTCGATATCGCCCGGTCCGCATTCGCCGCGCTCGGCGTTGTAGCGAATCAGGTCGGCTACCGAGCGACCGATATGCACCATGCCATCGGGGTAACCGAACATTTCGAGATACCGTCGGTTCCATGCGACGAGGCGCATTTCGGCGTCGACCACGCTGATGCCTTGGGCGATGTTTTCCAGGGTCGATGACAGCAACGCACGATTGAAGCGCAGCTCCTGCGAGGCTTCGTCGAGCAACGCGACGGCTTCGGACAAATCCATGCCGCTGCCGCGCAGTGCACTGGTCAGCATGCGTCGCGCCGACGCCGCGCCGATCGCGCCCGCGAGCAGACGCTCGGTGAATTGCAGCAGATTTCTGTCGGCCGCCGCGTGCAGATTGATGGCCTGTCCGCTGAGTTCGCGGTACTCGTCAAACGCACGCGCGACGCTGCGTTCGCCGACGATGCGGCTCGCGATCGCACGCAGATCTTCGACCCGCACGCGACCCGGCCATTCGCTGACGCTGGCCAGCGGACGATGCTGCTCGGGTTCGAGAAATGGCGCCGCATGCAGACGCTCCTGCACGGTCGGGCGAAACCGCAGCGAGACAAAAATATACGCCCCGATATTCGCCAGCAG
>JAYVLO010000172.1:0-18765 GCA_043759455.1 Pseudolysobacter sp. | reverse complement strand
TCGCGGAGGCCACGATCCGCACAAGATCTACGCCGCTTATGCCGCGGCCGTGAAGCACAAGGGCCAGCCGACCGTGATCCTAGCCAAGACCGTGAAGGGGTACGGAATGGGAAAGATCGGTGAGGGCAAGAACACGACGCATCAGCAGAAGAAAATGGACATCGACTCGATCCGTCAGATGCGCGATCGCTTCAACATTCCCATTCCTGATGACAAGCTGGAAGAACTGCCGTTCTACAAGCCTGCTCCGGATTCGCCTGAGATGAAATACCTGCTCGAGCGCCGCGCCGCGCTTGGCGGTTTCCTGCCGCAGCGCCGCCGCCAGGCGTTCCACCCGTTACCGGTGCCGAAACTGGAGGTATTCGAGGCTCAGTTGAAAAGCTCGGAGGGCCGAGAGATTTCGACGACCATGGCATTCGTGCGCATCCTTACGACGCTCGTGCGCGACAAGAATCTGGGCAAGAAAATCGTGCCGATCGTCCCCGACGAAGCGCGCACGTTCGGCATGGAAGGCATGTTCCGGCAGATCGGTATCTACGCGCCGTTCGGCCAGAAATACAAGCCGGTCGATGCCGATCAACTCATGTATTACCGCGAGGATCAAACCGGCCAGGTGCTGCAGGAAGGCATCACCGAGGCTGGCGCGATGGGTAGCTGGCTGGCCGCGGCGACGAGCTACAGCACCAACAATCTGCCGATGCTGCCGGTCTTCATTTTCTACTCTATGTTCGGCATGCAGCGCATCGGCGACCTGTGCTGGCTCGCCGGCGACATGCGTGCGCGCGGATTTTTGATTGGCGGCACGGCGGGTCGCACGACCTTGAACGGCGAAGGCCTGCAGCACGAAGACGGCCATTCGCATCTGCTCGCGGGCGCGATCCCGAACTGCCGCAGCTACGATCCAACGTTCGCCTACGAAGTCGCTGTGATCATGCAGGACGGCATGCGTCGCATGCTCACCGAGCAGGAAGATTGTTTCTACTACATCACCGTGATGAATGAAAACTACGCGCATCCGGAAATGCCGGTGGGTGCCGAGGCAGGCATCGTCAAGGGCATGTACCTGTTCAAGGATGCAGGCCCCGCCAAACTCAAGGCGCAGCTGCTCGGCTCGGGCACGATTCTGCGCGAGGCGATTTTCGCGGCCGAATTGCTGGAGAAGGATTTCGGCGTGAAGTGCGATATCTGGAGCTGCCCGAGCTTCAACGCGTTGCGTCGCGACGGCTTCGATGCGGAGCGCGATAACCGCCTGCATCCCGAGGCGAAAAAACCGCGCAAGGCATACGTCACGGAGTGTCTGGAAGGTCGTCAGGGCCCGGCGATCGCGGCCACCGATTACGTGCGCAATTATGCGGACCAGATCCGCGCGTTCGTACCGCAGAAATACACCGTGCTCGGCACTGACGGATTTGGTCGCTCGGATACACGCGCCAATCTGCGGCGGTTCTTCGAGGTCGACCGGTTCTACATCGCGCACGCCACGATTGCGGCCCTGGCCGACGAAGGCAAGTTGACCAAGGCCGATGTCAGCAAGGCGATCAAGCTGTACGGCATCGATCCGGAAAAGGCCAATCCGATCGGCGTGTGATTTTTTTCAGCGCACAAAAAAACGGCGACTCGTAGCCCGAGTCGCCGTTTTGTTTTTCAGACTTCGCGTGGCAAAAGATCAGCCGGCAATGCCCTTCGGATCCGGGCCGTACTTGTTGCTGCCGCGCGTGCCTTCGAGGCAGAAGATCACGAACAGAGCGATACCCGCCAAAGGCACCAGGGCGAGTAGCATAAACCAGCCGCTCATGTCGCGATCATGCAGGCGGCGCACGCCGACTGCGATGCTCGGCACCAGATTAAGCAGCATAAACAGACCGCTGAGCAGACCGAAGCCACTTGCGCCGCGCATGCCGAGCATGCCGTCAATGATGCTGAGTACGATCACACCGATAATATAGAACAACGCCCACATCCAGTATTCCTTGCGTCGCGCGCGCCCGGAAAAATCTGCAAATTTCGTTAAAACGCCGATGTACCAATTCATACAAACTCCCCAAAGATTTGCGCCTATCGTAACCACCACCCGAAGGATGGCGCGAAGACCAAAGAATGATGTGCTGCATTTGCCGGAAACACAATATCCGATGCACAAAAATGCACTGCGTGGCGGGTTATGATTTGCGATCCATTTTCTATTCGGTCCATGCCATGATTCTTCGCTGCGCCTTTTTGATCTTGATGTTTGCCACACTAGTCGCGTGTTCCGGCTCGCCGCCGCCCGTCGATGCGGCGCAGGCAGCTCACGCTGCCGCTACGGCGCGCAATACCAGGGCGTATCAGGATCTCGCGCTGTATGAACAAATGCGAAGCAGCAACAAGAACGATCTCGCCGCGCAACTCGGCAAAGAGCTGCTGGCGAAATATCCAGACAGTGCGGCTGCAGCAAAAGTCAGGGAAAGCATTGATCAGGTCAACAACGGCGCGCAAGTCGAAAAAGAAACGCAACGCACCGCACGGTTATGGACCTACAACACCGCGCCCGAGGCCGGCGGTACGCAATACTCCGCGTACGTGTATGCCAAAGATGACGTCAGTGCCGGCGGCAAGACGCAGCGCTTGCGGCTCGTGTTGCGCCAGCATCCAAGCTGGGGCCAGAGTGTGTACCTGCTGCTGGAATCCGGTGGATTCCAATGTAGCGCGGATTGTTCGGCCAGCGTGCGTTTCGACGATCAACCCGCGCAACGCATGGCGACGACGATTCCACCGACCGGCGAGCCGGCGATTTTCATCGACGACAACAAGGGTTTTATCGCGAAGTTGGCCAAGGCGCGCTGGGTGCATATCGATACCCAGCTCAAGGGTGCAACGGCCAGACATGTGGTGAATTTCGAAATCGCTGGTTTCGATCCGGCGAGTTTGCCGAACAAGCCGCACTGAATTCGTCCGGACAGGCGGCTGCTATACTTCGCAGCCTGACTATCCCATCGGTGCAGACCCATGCCGCAAGCGACTTCCGCCCCCGCGAATCTGATCCCCGCCAATGCCGAAAACCGATACCAGGTGACGCACACCGATTTGCCGCTGTCATGTCCGATGCCGGGCATGAGCCTGTGGAATTCGCACCCGAGAGTGTATCTCGCGATCGAGGCGACCGGCAGCGTCAAGTGCCCCTACTGCGGCGCGCAATACGTGTTGCAGGGCTGATTCAGCGGCCCGTGTCGGCGTATATGCTCAGCGTGGTGCAACTGCTGCCTGCGCTGAATGCCGGTGGCGTTGAGCGTTCCACTCTTGAGATCGGCGCGGCGCTGGTCGCGGCCGGACATCGTTCCATCGTGATTTCCGCTGGCGGCCGGTTATTGCCAGAACTACTTGCGCAGGGCAGCGAACACATCACCTTGCCAGTAGGCAGGAAATCGCTCGCGACGCTGCGCCATATCTGGACGCTTAGACGGCTATTTGCCGAATTGAAACCGGATATCGTGCACGCGCGTTCGCGTCTGCCGGCATGGCTGGCTTATCGCGCGCTGCGCGGCATGTCTGGTCCGCGCCCGCATTTCGTCACAACCGTGCACGGACTGAATTCGCCGAACCGCTATAGCGCGATCATGATGCGCGGCGAGCGCGTGATCTGCGTTTCCGATACTGTGCGCGACTACGTGCTACGGCATTATCCGCAGACTGACCCCGCACGCCTCAGTGTGATTCCACGCGGCATCGCGCCTGCCGAATTTCCATTCGGTCATCAACCTGCATCGGCATGGCGCGAAAAATTCTTCGCTGAATTTCCGCAGCTCGCCGGTGCGCCGCTGTTGACCTTGTCCGGGCGCGGCACGCGGCTCAAAGGCCATCACGATGCGATCGAACTGCTGGCCGACCTGAAGATACAAGGTGTTGCTGCGCGCCTGATCCTGCTCGGCGCGCGCGAACCCGGTCGCGAAACCTACATCGCCGAACTCGAACAGCTCGCTTCGCTGCGTGGCGTAAGCGAATCCATTGCAATCACCGCGCCACGTGCTGATGTGCGTGATGTGTATGCGATTTCCGCACTCGTGCTGCAACTTTCAAACAAGCCCGAATCGTTTGGCCGTACCGTTGTCGAGGCCTTGAGCATGGGCCGACCTGTGCTCGGTTATGCGCACGGCGGCGTCGGCGAATTGCTCGCCCAATTGTTTCCCGCAGGCGCCGTGCCGCTGCGGGATCGAGCCGCGTTATCGACACGTGCGATCGCGCTGCTGCGCATGCCGCCGAGCTTGCCGCCAATGGCAAAATATTGTCTTGCCGACATGCAGGCCACGACCTTGCGGGTTTACGCCGAACTCGCGAACGAGGTCGGGCGATGACGCAATTTCTGCGCACGCAGTGGCCGCTGATCCTGCTTTTGCTCGTGCCGGTCTTGCTGCCATTCGGGCGCAGCGCCGAAGTGCCGCTCAGCCTCGCCGCCATCGGCGGTGTGATTCTGCTGTTGCGCCAATCTGGAGCATGGCGAAAATCCGGCTCGCTCGGCTTCGTGCTGCTGCTGTTCGGATGTTATTGGCTGCCAACATTTTTCTCCGCGTTCGATTCGGTGGTGCCGGCAAAAAGCTGGGAGACGGTCGCGGTCGATCTGCGTTTTCTGCCGTTCGCACTGTTCGCTGGATATGCGCTGCGGCAGACGAATATCTGGCCACGCGCGCAATGCGTGATTGCGCTGATCGTGCTGCTCTGGGTGCTGGATGCGTGGTTGCAGATCCTTACCGGTCTCAGTGTCGGCGGCGCCGCAGACAAGGAACATCTGTCCGGTATTTTCGGTGCCGACAATCTCAAGCTCGGCCCGGTGCTGGCGGTACTTTCGCCGTTTCTGCTGCTCGAAGCACGCGCACGTTTTTCGCGGCTCGGCTTGATCGCAGCGTTGCTCCTGTTGCTGGTGCCGATCCTGCTTGCGGGCGAACGCGCGAGCTGGCTGAGTTTTGCGCTGGTCTGCCTAATCATGCTGTGGCGCGAAACACGCGCGCCGTTGCGATTCATATTGTGGTGTACGACAGCGCTGGCGGGTGCATGTTTTGTGGCGGCGATCGCGTGGCAAACATCGCCGGGTTTTGCGGCGCGCATGCAGCGCTCGTTGCTGGTGCTGCAGGGCACGCACAGCGCGGTCGATGAAGCTTCTGCCGGACGCCTGCGCATCTGGCATACCGCGCTGGCGATGGGCGCGGCGCATCCGCTCAACGGCGTCGGTGTGCGCGGCTTTCGTTATGCGTACGCGGCGTACGCCGAACCCGGCGATTTTTTCGTCGATCCGGTCACGCACGAAGGCGCAGCGCATGCGCATCAGTTGGTACTCGAACTGTACAGCGAGACCGGCCTGCTCGGCGTGCTCGCGTGGTTGATTGGTGCCTGCTTCGCGATTCGCGCGTGGTTGCGCGCCGATGCTGCGGCACGTTGGCGCGCACTCGCGCCGGCGCTCGCGTTGGTCGCAATGTGTTTCCCATTGAACACTCATCTCGCGTTTTATTCGGCGTGGTGGGGATTGTTGTTCTGGTGGCTGCTGGCCTTGTATTGCGCCGCATTGCAGAGCGAAACGCACGAGGTCGCAAGCCATGCCGCGTGAACCGCTTTCCGCCATCGTCACGACGTTGAACAACGCGGCAACCTTGGAGCGTTGTCTTGCGAGCATAGCCTGGGCCGATGAGATCGTCTTGCTCGATTCCGGTAGCAGCGATGCGACGCTCACGATTGCGGAAAAATTTCATTGCCGCATTTTCAGTGAGCCGTTCAAAGGCTACAGCGCGCAAAAACAATCGGCGGTCGACAAGACCGCGCATCCGTGGATCTTGCTGCTGGATGCCGATGAGGCGCTGGCCGATGGCGCGCGCGAACACATCGAAAAAGCCCTAGAAAATCCCCAGGTTGCCGGCTTTCGACTGCCGCGCCGCGAGCAAATGTTCTGGACCTTCCAGCATCGCTGGAGCTGGGTCAATGCGCATCTGCGGCTGTTCGACAAACGCCGCGGCAGGCTCAATCAGGTACCGGTGCATGCGGCGCCCGAAGTCGATGGCAAGGTGATCGTGTTACGTGCGCAGATGCTGCATTACGGCGAGCCCGACATCCATACCAAAGTCGACAAAATCAATCATTATTCGACCGGACTGGTCGCCGACAAACTCGCACGCGGCAGTCGTTTCGCCACCGCCCGCATGCTGCTTTATCCGCCGATATTTTTTCTGCGCCAATACATTTTCAAGCGCTATTTTCTGAACGGCTGGGCCGGCTACATCAGCGCCGCGACCGGCGCGTATTACGTGTTTCTGAAATACGCCAAGTTGCATGAGGCGCGGCGACGCAAGCGCGATGAATGACGTAGCGCGAGCTTTGCGGGGAACAGGGAACAGGGGACAGGGACAATACGGGTCGCCCAGCGCTTGCTCGTCTTTCCAGCCTTCGTTGGAATGACCGCTCATTTTTGACGTTCCCCGTTCGCGCGGATTCGGATGTTCTACGGTTTCGGCGGCTGCGCATCCTTGAGCAATTGCAAGGCCATGAATCCGACCAATGCCGCGCCGCCGATCAGCACGCCCCACAGCAGCCACGATTTCCACGGATACGGCGCAGGCTCGGGTGGCGGCGGTGTGGTTGCTGCCGCGCCGCGTTGAGTCTGGCGTGCACCCAGCGTGACCAGTGGCGGTTGCCAGTCCGCGCCGAGCGTCGCGCGCAACTGAGTGAGCGCCGCATCGACTGGATAGTCCACACGATGCCCGCCGTACTGGCCGGCGGCGAGACGAAACGGCGGTGCGCCTTGGGCGAGAAACACCAGGCGATCCGGCCGATATCCGATCCGCAAGGTCGGTGCGGCGCCGAGAGGCTGCGTGGTTTCGATGCGCCACTCGCGCGGTCGGGCGCTTGAGATTTGCGATATTTCATCGTTGCTCAGCAGCGCGCCATCCTGACGCAGACGAAACGCAGTTAGATGCAGTCGCGGGCTCCAGGCTTTTGCAGCGTCGCTGCCGCCAGGACGCGTAAAAACCGCCAGTTCGGCGATCGAATTGTCTTCGCTCAACGCAATCCTGAGCGCCTCGATATCGAGCGAGCCCGGCAAGGTATACACGTAACCCCGACCAGATTTCGCACCGGAGACAGTGGTCGCGGTGTTGAGATTCGTATCCTGCGAAGTGAGCGGCACGTCAATCCAGGTGCGCGCGGGATGTTGGAGTGTAGTGAGCGATACGACGCGACCGGTCACGGCCAACTCCTGGGGCAGGGCGGGGCCGTTATCGAGGCGGCGCAGCCGCAGGTACTTTGATTTCGTGGCGGGCAGCGGTATCTGCTGGCGCACCAGCGTGGCATCGCCCTGATGAAGATCGATGACGCTGGCTGCGTCCACCAGCACGCGCCAGTGTTGCAGGTCCTCGCTGCCGTCCACTGCGAACTGGGCATTCAACGGCGCCGCGTTGGCGAGATCACGCAGCCACAAGCTTTCGATAGGCGCGGCGATGGCGCTGGCATCAAGCAGATAGTCGGTGCGCTTGCTTGCGGCGCCGGTCTTGCCTGCCTCGGTCTGCATGCGGCGCAAGCGGCCATCCGCATCGCGTTCGATCTGCACGCGAATATCGTCATTGACGTCGTCGCTGGTATCACGCGCGATAGTGAAGATCGGCAGCGGTGCAAGCCCCTCGTGGCGGATCGCACGGCTGTTGTATGGTGCGACCGATTGCAGCGGCACGGTATCGCCAGCAGCGTTGAAGACCGCCAGATCGCGCAATTGCGGATCGACCAATGCGGCATAAACCTCGGGCGTGAGTTCGATCTGGTAGGCGCTGCTTTGTGCATCCGTCGCAAGCGGCCAGCCATAGGCAAAATCGTCGGGCGTCGCGGCGTTTGCCACGGCGCCCGCCAGCAGCATTGCGACTGCCAACACCGCCTGTCGAATCGGCGCGCGCGCCGGCGCGGAAATCTTCAAGCGGTTTCTCCTTCCTTGATCGCCAATTGGCGCGGCGGCACTGGTGCAAAATAGCCGACCACCAGTAGCAAGATGCCGACCGCGAGGAAGGACCCGATGCCCGGCAAGTCGCCGAGATGATGCCGATCGACGAGGATCAGTTTGACCAACACCACGCCCATCAAGGCCGCGCCGCCGATCCACACGCCGCGGATCTTGCGCTTCGCGCCGAACAACATCGCCGCGATGCCGACTACGCTCCAGACCAGCGAAAGACTCGCCTGGGTGACAGTGGCATCGAACATGCGCTCGTTCCATGGAATATCGGCGAGAAAATGCACGCTGCGCAACGTGATCGAGGTCAGCAGCGCAAAACCGAACAATGCAAACGCGCGCAGGCCGGCCTCCTGCGAGATCGCCGAACCGCTATTGCCGTGATCCGCGCTGCGATACCAGCGCAACATCAACAATGCGGCCAGACACTGCGCAAGTTCCAGCGGATTCAGCAGCGGCACATAGGGCAGTGGCGTGGCGTGGCCTTCGACGAACAGGCCGAGCAACAGGAACAAACCCAGCACGATACCGAGCGTGGCGAGCAATGCCGTGCGCAACGAATCATCCAGCGCCGGCAGCGGATAATGCACCAGCGATTTGCGCTCCATGGTCAGCCAGAACAGCGTCGCGAACGGCAGCAATCCGGCCAGCACGACCCAGATCGGCGCGAGCGAAAAATGCACATCGGCGAGATGGCCGAATTCGGCGCCGAGCAGCAAAACCAACGTCCACAGGAAAATGAATTGCAGCACGCCCATGCCCTTGCTGAGCGCCGGCTGCAGGTTATGCAGACAACGCAGCGCGGCCAGCAGCCAGATCGCCCACACCGGGATCGCGTAACCTTCGAGCGGACCGTGCTGCTCGAACGCGATGATGCCGATCATCGGCAACGCCAGCGGGAAAATAATCGCCGCCGGTAACGCACAATCCTGCCAGCGCAGGCGACGCAACAACTCCGCGCCGATCCACGCGCTGACCGAGACAAAACCGAACGCCCACAGCGTTTTCAGATTGTCCGCGGCGAAGGTATGGATTTCGTTGCCACCGAGCAGGTACCACCAGCCCAGCGCCCACCAGAACATCGCGTGACTGAGCGGCGCCTTGCTGTCGCGCAGGCTCAACAAACGGGCGCTGACAAAACCGGCGAGACTGATCAGCAGCGCGCAGAAAAACGTGCCGTTGAAAATCACCTGGGTGTCGTGCGCCGGCACATAGCCGGGATTGAAATGCAACGCGAGCGAGCACGCCGCAGCGAGCTGCAGTCCATAACCGATCCAGCGCGGCAAACGCCGTTGCTGGCGCAATCCGAGCCACACCAGCGCCGCACCTTCGAGCGCCCATGCGCATGCCGTAGTGCGTGCCGACAACGCCAGCGGCACCGCGAGCGTGGCGAAACCCAGCGCGAGCAACGCATACGATTCGCCGAGCAACTTTAGCGAGAAACGACGCAGCAGCGCCCACGCCAGCATCGTATAAACCGCCGCCGCGATCACCGCGCTGAAAGCCAGTGTCAGTTGATCGCCGTGCAGCAATCCGGCGAGTAGCGGAAAGCCGATCAACGGCGTGCCGAACACCAGCGTGGAGTCGATGAAATCGCGACGATCCGGCGTCTGACGCAGCGCATATAACACCGGGATTGCGAGATAAAAAAGCCAGAACAGAATCAGGAATGGCTGGGTACTCGCGAGGTTTTCCGGCCGGTAAATCAGCACGCCCCAGGCGATGCCGATGCCGAAGGTGAAAGCAAAGCCGATCAGGTTCAGCACACGCCACGGTTTGCGCCAGGCGATGCCGAGAATCGCCGCATTCAACAACGCGTAATACGAGAACAGGGCGACATGATTGCCGCTGCCGGTCGACACCAGAATCGGCGAAAGGAATCCGCCGATGATGCCGAGTACCGCCAGCGCAATCGCGTCCTGCAATACCGCCAACACGCCGATGCCGGCGACCAGGATCAGCAACAAGGCGAACGCCGCACCGGCCGGAATCAGTTGATAGACGCGGAACGCGCTAAACACCAGCATCATCAGGATGCCGATGCAGCCGCCCTGCAAGCTCAGCGCGAACGAACGATTCTGCTCGCGCTTGCGCCACGCAAATACCAGCCCGGCGAGCGTTACTGCGGCAATCGCGGCGAGGCGCAGTTCGATCGGCAGACTCAGCCAGCCCTGGTCGGCAGCGTACTTGATCAACGCGGCAACCCCCGCGAACAATACCAGCACGCCGATCTTGACCGGCACATTACCTTCGGTGAACCAGCGCTTGATCGCGGTGATAGCGCGCTCGATGGAATCCGGTTCGTGGCGGATGGCCGGGCGTGGTAATGCCGGTGTCGCAACGCGGTCTGGAATTTGCGACGTCATAGGTGCATCGGGCTCAGGCGCGCCGGCAGCGGGACGATCGGCTGGCGTTGTGGTCTGCGCTTGCGGGATATAAACACGGGCCGGGATCGGCGTGGTCGCATTCGCAGACGGAATTGAAGATGGAAAATCGAAACCGGTCGGGGGCTCGTCGCGCAATGTCACCGATTGCGCGGTGGCATCGATACGCGCCTTGTCGGCATCCATCGCTTTGCTGATGCGCGCGTTGCGCAGCGCAACCAGGTCACGTTCGAGCTGGCTCACGCGAGTCGCGAGAATGCGCCAGCGTGCGACGAACAATCCGCTGATCGCGCCGAACACCAGGCCGGCGCCCCACGCCTCGTTGTGAAATATTCCGCCGCACAGGATCGCGCCGAAAATCGCGCCGACGACCAACAATAAAAAGCTCATGCGTTATTCCCCTGTGAGACCGGATCGTGCCGCAACGGACCGATGCGATGTTTCCATCCTGCGAAACCAGCATTACGACGAACGGGCTTGCGACGGGACATTTTCGATCAAACCGCGCGACAGCGGCAGTATCGAGCGCGTATCCCCAGTCGCGCAATGTCTGCGCCGATAATATCAATACAACGGCGGGTGTTGTTCCGGGCGCGACTTGAAACGTTTGTGCACCCACAGATATTGCGCTGGCGCCTCGCGCACCATGCGTTCGATCGCGGCATTAATACGTGCGATATCGATAGCGACATCGCTACTCGGAAAATCGAGCAGCGGTGCTTCGAGCCGCATCACATAACCGCCGTTTGGCAGGCGGCGATGAAAAAATGCGATCACGGCGGCACCAGACAATCGCGCCAGGTGATGGGTGGCGGTGATGGTCGATGCGGGCACGCCGAAAAATGGTGCGAATAATGCATCCTTGCCGCGCATGTCCTGGTCCGGTGCGTACCAGATCGTACCGCCGGATTTGAGATGCTTCACCGTGGCGCGAATCTGCTCCTTGGTGAACATCGCCTCGGCGTAGCGCAGGCGCGCGCGCAACACGGCCCACTCAAACGCGGCATCATCCATCACGCGATACATGCCGGCGATGCGGATGCGCTGCGAAACCAGCCGCGCGCATAGTTCGAGATGCGAAAAATGCGCACCGACCAGCAACACGCCGCGCCCCGCAGCGCGTGCGGCTTCGAGATGTTCGAGGCCTTCGATCTGCACCGGCACATGCGCGATCGCGCGCGCGGAGGCCATCCACGCGAGCGCGAACTCGACCAGCATCAGGCCGAGATCGCGCATATTCGCTTTCAGCAAATCCGCACGTTCTTTTTCAGACAATTCCGGAAAGCAGATTTCGAGATTGCGGCGCGCGACGCGTTTGCGCGCCGGCAGCAGCGCCGGCAACAGCGTGCCGAGCGCACGCCCGAGGCCGAACAACACGCGATACGGCAAACGCGCAATCAGCCAGATGACACCGAGCGCGAGCCAGCTCGGCCAATAACGTGGCGACAGCAGGGCGGCACGCCACGGCGGCGCGGGCGTAATGGAAACGGGCGCGATCGAAATGGGCGGTGTGGAATCGGCGGCAGGCATACAGCGATTGTATGCGGACGCGCGCGTTGCGTGCGTGGCCGCTGCGAATCCGCCGACGATGCGCGGGTGCATGGCCGTTATACTCGCGCCATCTATGCTGAATTCCATGCTCACACGCTTCTTCTACACGCTGACGATGTACCTGCTGACGCCGGTGATCGTGTATCGCCTTGCCTGGCGCGGTTTTCGTTACCGCGAATACCTCTCGCGCTGGCGCGAGCGCTTCGGTTTTTTCCCGGACCCGCGCTTTCACGACAGCATCTGGATTCACGCCGTCTCGATGGGCGAGGTCAACGCTGCGGTGCCGCTGATCGAGGCGCTGATGCGCCGGCATATCGGCTCGACGTTCGTGATCACCACAGTCACGCCGACCGGATCGGAGCGCGTGCGCAAGGTGTTCGGCGAGCGCGTATTCCATGTTTATTTGCCCTACGATTTGCCGGCCTCGATCTGTCGTTTTCTGGCGCGCGTGAAACCGCGGCTCGCGGTGATCATGGAAACCGAAATCTGGCCGAATTTGTTCATGGAATGCCATAGCGCCGGCGTGCCAATCGTGGTCGCCAACGCGCGGCTTTCCGAGCGAAGTCTGAAAGGTTACGGCCCGATTCGGCCGCTCGTGCGCATGGCGATTCGCAGCGTGAGTTTTGTCGCCGCGCAATCTCAGCCGGATGCCGAACGCCTGCTCAGCATCGGCGCGCGACCCGAGCGCCTGCGTGTGGTCGGCAATCTGAAGTACGACATGGCGGTGCCGCCCGAACTCGCGCAATGCGGTCTTGATCTGCGTGCGGGTTGGGGCGCGCACCGGCCCGTGTGGATCGCCGCGAGCACGCACGAAGGCGAGGAGATCGCCGTGCTCAAGGCGCATACCGAAGTGCTGCGGCGTTTTCCCGATGCGCTGTTACTGATCGCGCCGCGCCATCCCGAACGTTTCAAGCCGGTGGCACAGGCGTTTCGTAATCTCGGGTTCGCCACGCGCACGCGCGGCGAGGACGACATCGCGGACAACGCAAGCCAGGTGTTTGTGGTCGATACGCTCGGCGAGCTGTTGAACTACTACGCCGCGGCGGACATCGCGTTTGTTGGTGGCAGTCTCGATCGCGTTGGCGGCCACAATCTGCTCGAACCGGCCGCGCTGGCGGTGCCGGTGATCGTCGGTCCGCACACGTTCAACTTCGAGGAAATCGTGGCGAGCCTTGCGCAGGCGCGCGCGATGATCGGCATCGCCGACGCCGAGATGCTCGGCGATGCCGTGCTGCATCTGTTGTCGCATCCCGAAGAACGCGAACAGATGGGCGAGGCGGCACGGCAGGTTTTTCAGCGCGAAAGCGGCGCGGTCGACCGCAGCATGGCGATCATCGAAGATGCCTTGCACGGCACGGCGCCCGGCGGCCTGAAAGCCTCTGTTCGTCAGCGCAAACGCTGAAGAAGATTGCAGATCCAATTCAGCGTTGCATGCACGATCATTCGAGCAGCGAGTTCACCGCTTCGAGATCTTTCGGTGCGATGCTGCCGGCGGAATCCTTTAGCTTGAGGCCGTTGATGACGAAGCCGTGGCGCGCTTGCGAATAATCGCTTTGCGCCTGCAGCAGGCCTTGCTGGCTCAACAGCACATCGACGATCGTGCGTGTGCCGACCTCGAAACCCGCACGGGTTGCATCGAGTGCGCTCTGTGCCGAAACTACCGCCTGCTTGCGCGCCTGCACCTCGCTGATGCCAGCCACCACCGAACGATATGCGGTGCGCGTCTGGTGCACGATGGTGCGGCGCTGCGTTTCGAATTGATCCTGTGCGGTATCGCGATCGGCAATCGACTGGCGCACGCGCGATGTGGTGAAGCCGCCGCTGAAGATCGGAATGTTCAAGGTAACGCCGACGCTGGTATCGCCGCTCAGGCCGTTACTATGGCCGGAAAAACTGCCGCTGGAATCGAACTGGCTGCCATCGCCCCAGCTCGGCGCAAGCGAACGCGTGAACGAGGCACTCAACGTTGGCAGATGACCGGAACGCCGGGTCTGGATCGAAAATTCGGCGGCATCCACACTGTGCTGGCTCGAGGCCAGCGCCGGGTTCTGTTTTAACGCGAGTGCAACCCATGCTTCGGGATCGCTCGGCGTTGGCGCCTCCATCGGCAGGTTGTCGCGCAGATGTTTCAGCTCGCCGATCGGCTTGGCGATGATTTCGGTCAAGGCTTCGCGGGCGTCGTCCACCGCATTTTTCGCATCGATGGTGCCGGCAACGGCGGAGTCGTGTTTGGCGCGCGCGTCATGCACGTCGGTGATCGCCGACAAGCCGACCTCAAAACGCTGCTCGGCCTGATCGAGCTGGCGTGCCAGCGCTTTTTCGTTGGCCTGGGCGAACAGCAATGCGTCTTCCGAAGTCAGCACGGCAAAATAATTCGTGGCGACGCGCAGGATCAACCCTTGCTCGGCGGCGGTGTAGTTGCTCTCGCCGGCCTCGGCGCTGGCATGGCTCGCGCGCAGTTGCGAAAACTTGCTGAAATCGAACAAGGTCTGATTGGCTTGCAGCTGATACCGACGACTGTAAGTGAGTGCATTCGAGCCGAACCGGCCGGTGCCGACCTGGCCGTTAATCACGCTTAAACCAGCCGTGCTCTGGCTGCTGTCGTCGCGCAAAATGCCGGCGCTACCGATGATCTGCGGCAACAGCGCCGAGCGCGCTTGCGCCACACCTTCATCGACACTGCGTTTTTGCGCCTCGACCGTGGCGAGGGTCGGATCGGCGCTGCGGGCAATCTGGTACACCTGCAGCAGATCTTCAGCAGCGGCGAAGCCAGGCAGGCTGGCGCACAGGAGGGTCAGAGTGAGCGGTTGGAGGCGCAGTCGTTTGAACATGTCGGGTTTTATCCTGAGGGCAGTGGATTGCTGCCGAGCCTGGGCTTTACAGCGTAAAGTGTTTCGGTGGCGCGGCATTGGTGAGATAGGGAATATCGGTTTCCAGCAAACTTTCTTCGCTCCATTGCTGGGCATCGATGCGCGTGTACAGGATCGCCTGTTGCACCGGCGATTGGCCGACGATCGCAAACAGACGTCCGCCCGGCTTGACCCAGTCGCGGAAACGCTGCGGCACGGTCGATACGGCGCCGGTCACGACCACCGCATCGAACTGGCGCTGCGGATCGAAACCCAGCACTGCCTCGGCAGTTTCGATGCTGACGTTGGCGATACCTTGTTGATCCAGGCGCGTACGCGCGGTGGCGGCGAGATCGGCATGCTGCTCGATGCTAGCGACCGAGTCAGCGAGCATCGCCAGACATGCGGTGACGAAACCCGAGCCGGTACCAATTTCGAGCACGCTCTCGTTGCCGGTGAGCGCCAGCGCCTGTAACAGGCGGCCTTCGAGCGCCGGTTTCAGCATCACTTCGCCATGCGCCAGCGGCAGACACAAATCGGCGAAAGCGAGATTGCGATGTTCGGGGGCGACGTAGTCTTCGCGTTTCATTGCGGCAAGTACGGCGAGTACGCGTGCGTCGAGAACTTCCCACGGACGCACTTGCTGCTCGACCATGTTGAAACGCGCCAATTCAATGTTCATGGACATGCGGTTGAATTCCAGCCAGGGCAAAAAGGCTTAAAAGCATAAAGCCACGCCCGACTCTGGGCAACTCGACGTTGAAACAAACGGCATCCGGTGTATGAATGCCTCTTCGCGCGGCTTGGTTGCATCGCTGCAGTGACAATGCCTGTTCCAGACATTCGGCCCGTGGCGAAACCTGCTGCGGGCTTTGCCCACTGCGGCTAAAGGTCGCTTGTCGCGCGCCTTTGCCAAAGTGCCGGAAGTCATTGCAACTTTTATGCGCTCAATCGCATCGGCACCGAATTGCGCGTGGTCTGCGCCATTGGCAAGCGCGTGAGTTCGCGTTCGACCGCATTTTCCAGACGTGCATTGACCGTCGATAAAACGTTCATGCCGATACGTTGCGCGGCGCGCGTGCGCACCACCATCTGCCAACCGAGCCAGCGCGCGAGGGTGCCGAGTTCGCTGCGGCTGAGGCGGTACAAGCTGCGCTCGGCGGCAAGCTGCTGCATATCGGCGTGCAGATCGAAATCGGTGTTGCGTTCGAGCAGTGCAGCAAAGGCGCGTTGCGCCTGTTTGTAGTTTTCGCTTAGAGCGAGCGGGTAGGCGGATCCCATGATGGCTTGATTCCCTGGCAACAGTGGAGAAGAAGAAGCGCTGACGCGCAAGACAGCCACTCGCTGCGACGCGTTTAATGTTAAATCGGGGTGAAAAGCAAACATTTCAATGCGCCTTCGGAATCAACTTTGTAAGCAAATGTTGCTCGTCGCGCTGGTGCGGCGGCGGCACGCGAAACCACGCCGCATACAGGGCAGGCAGGAACAGCAAAGTCAGTGCGGTAGCAACCAGCAGACCACCCATGATCGCGACCGCCATCGGTCCGAAAAATGCGCTGCGCGCGAGCGGAATCATTGCCAGGATCGCCGCGAGCGCGGTCAATACGATCGGGCGGAAACGCCGCACCGTGGCATCGATCACCGCGTTCCACGGTTCGTGACCGAGCGCGATATCCTGCTCGATCTGGTCGACCAGAATCACCGAGTTGCGCATAATCATGCCGAATAGCGCGATCGTGCCGAGCATCGCGACAAAACCGAACGGCACGTTGAAGATAAGCAGAAACAACGTCACGCCGATCAGGCCGAGGGGGGCGGTGAGCACCACCAGCAAGACGCGTTGCAAACTCTTGAGCTGGATCATCAGCACGGTGAAAACCACCAGCAGGAACAGCGGCACGCCGGCGTTTACCGAACTCTGCCCCTTGGCCGATTCTTCCACCGTGCCGCCGGTTTCGAGCAGGTAGCCGGTCGGCAGTGACGCACGAATTTTTTCCAGCGCCGGCTCGATCTGCGCCGTGACGGTCGGCGGTTGCAATACGCCGTCGGTATCGCCGCGCACGGTGACCGTGGGCAGGCGATTGCGTTTCCAGATAATGCCTTCCTCGAAGCCGTATTCGATGTTCGCGATCTGCGCCAGGGGCACCGGTTTGCCGTTGCTGGTCGGGACCGCGAGGCTGGACAGCAACGACAGTTGTGCGCGCTCCTCAGCCGGTCCCCGCAACAGCACCTGGATAAGTTGGTCGCGCTCGCGGAATTCGCTGATCGGCACGCCGGATAACGAACTCTGCAGGAAATTCGACAGATCCTGCGAACTCACGCCGAGCACCCGCGCGCGCGCCTGGTCGATCACCAGTCGCACGACCTTGCTAGGTTCCTCCCAGTCGAGATTGACGTTGCGTGTATGCGGGTTCTGGCGCATCACATCGGCCACTTGGCGTGCGATGCCGCGTGCGGTCTGCACCTCTTCGCCGGACACGCGGAACTGCAGCGGATAACCGACCGGCGGGCCGTTTTCGAGGCGCACGATGCGCGCGCGCAGCTCGGGATAATCCTGCTCGAAAAGTTTCAGCAGATCGCTGCGCAAGTGTTCGCGATCTTCCAGATTACGCGTGAGCAGCACGAATTCGGCGAAGCTGGCCTGCGTGAGTTGCTGGTCGAGCGACAGATAAAAACGCGGCGAGCCGGAGCCGACATAGGCCACCGAATTTTCAAGCTCGGGTCGTTTCGCCAGCCAGGCTTCGAGCTTCTTTACCTGCTCGGCGGTGGCGGTCAGCGACACGCCTTCGGCGAGTTTCAGATCGACCAGCAATTCGGTGCGCGTCGAATCCGGAAAGAATTGTTGCTGCACAAAACCGAAGCCGACCAGCGACAGGATAAATGTCAGCACGGTGACCAGGATCACGGTCTTGCGATAACTCACACACCACGCCACGAGGCTGCGAAAGCGCCGATAAAAACCGCTCTGGTATGGATCGTCGATCGGCGTATTCGCCTCGCTAGCGCTGATACCGCCGAGCCACAGCGGCAGGCGTGCACGCAGGCGTCGCACGAATCGCGCAAACGCGCTGTCGCTGGGCGCGGCATCCCGATCGGGCAGCAGTTTGTAACCAAGGTATGGAATGAAAACGACGGCGGCAATCCAAGACAACAACAGCGCGATCGCGGTGACCTGGAAAATCGCGCGCGTGTATTCACCTGTCGACGAGCGCGCGGTGGCGATCGGCAGAAATCCCGCCGCCGTGACCAAGGTGCCGGTAAGCATCGGGAACGCCGTCGAGCTGTAGGCGAACGCAGCCGCGGGGATGCGCTGCATGCCTTGCTCCATCTTGATCGCCATCATTTCCACGGCGATGATCGCGTCGTCCACCAGCAGTCCGAGCGACAGCACGAGTGCGCCGAGCGAAATCTTGTGCAGGTTGATGTCGAAATATTTCATCGCGGCGAAGGTCATCGCCAGCACCAGCGGAATCGTCAGCGCGACCACGAGACCGGTGCGCAGGCCGAGCGAGAAAAAACTTACTAGCAATACGATCACCACCGCTTCGCCGAGCGTGCGCACGAACTCGCTGATAGATTCGTGCACTGCTTTCGGCTGGTCGGCAACTTGATTCAGTTCGAGTCCGACCGGCAAGGTCGATTGCAAACGCGGACGCGCCGCCTGCAGCGCGTGACCGAGTTCGATGATGTCGCCGCCATCGCGCATCGACACCGCAATGCCGATCGCTTCCTTGCCGTTGAAGCGCATGCGCGGCTGCGCGGGATCGGTATAACCGTGCTTTACCTCGGCGACGTCACCGAGCCGAAACAGACGGTTATTCGCCCGGATCGAAATATCGCGGATCGCCTCGACCGTATCGAATGCGCCGCTCGGGCGCATGTAGATGCGATCGCTCGCGGTTTCGAAACTGCCCGAAGCGGTGACCGCATTCTGGCTCTGCAATACTTGCTGCACCTGGGCGAAACTCACGCCGAGTGTCGCGAGCTTGGCGTTGGAAACCTCGATATAGATTTTTTCGTCCTGCAGCCC
>JAYVLO010000171.1:0-2555 GCA_043759455.1 Pseudolysobacter sp. | reverse complement strand
AGCAGCGATCTCACGGTGATCGGCACGGCGCCGAAAAAACACACCGGCACGACGGTGCGTTTCTGGCCCGATCCGAAATATTTCGATACACCGAAAATTCTGCTCGGCAAGATCAAACACGTACTGCGCGCAAAGGCAGTGCTGTGTGCCGGGCTAACGGTAAAACTGTTTGACGAGGCCAGCGAAGAACGTTGCGAATGGCATTACCAAGATGGCTTGCGCGACTATCTGAAATCGATGCTCGGCGATACCGATTATCTTCCGCCAGAAATTTTTGTTTCGAGCACGCAGCGCGAAAAAGAAGGCGTAGATTTTGCGCTGGCGTGGCTGCCCGAAGGCGAACCCACGCAGGAAAGTTACGTCAACCTGATCCCGACCGCACAAGGCGGCACGCATGCGAATGGCCTGCGCACCGGCCTGACCGAAGCGCTGCGCGAGTTCTGCGATTTCCGCAACCTGCTGCCGCGCGGCGTCAAGCTGGCGCCGGAGGACGTGTGGGATCGATTGTGTTTTGTGCTGTCGATGAAGATGAGCGATCCGCAATTTTCCGGGCAGACCAAAGAGCGCCTCTCCTCACGCAACGCCGCGGCGTTTGTCGAAAACGTCACACACGATGCGTTCAGCCTTTGGCTCAACCAGCATACCGAACTCGGCGAAAAAATTGCGCAGCTCGCGATCGAGCGTGCAGCTACGCGGCTCAAGGCCGAGAAACAAATCATCCGCAAGAAGATCACGCAAGGACCCGCCCTGCCCGGCAAGCTCGCCGATTGCAGTTCGCAGGATCTGTCGCGCACGGAAATTTTTCTGGTCGAAGGCGATTCGGCCGGCGGCTCGGCCAAGCAGGCGCGCGACAAGGATTTCCAGGCCATCCTGCCGTTGCGCGGCAAGATACTCAACACGTGGGAAGTCGAATCCGGCGCCGTGCTCGCCTCGAATGAAGTGCACGATCTGGCCGTGGCCATCGGTTGCGATCCCGGTTCGGACAAGATCGACGGTCTGCGTTACGGCAAGGTGATCATTCTTGCCGACGCGGATTCCGACGGGTTGCATATCGCCACGTTGTTGTCAGCGTTATTCCTGAAACATTTTCCGGCACTGGTGCGTGCGGGACATATCTTTGTCGCGATGCCGCCACTGTTTCGTGTCGACGTCGGCAAACAAGTTTTCTACGCACTCGACGAAGAAGAAAAACGCCTTTTGCTGGAACGCATCGAACGCGAAAAAATTCGCGGCCAGGTCAGCACGACGCGCTTCAAGGGTCTCGGCGAAATGAATCCATCGCAGTTGCGCGAATCGACGATTTTTCCGGACACGCGTCGCCTCGTGCAACTCACCGTTGAACCGGACGACGGCACGCACAAGATCATGGATATGCTGTTGTCGAAAAAACGAGCGTCGGATCGTAAAGAATGGCTTGAGACCAAGGGCGATCTGGTATCCATCGAAGTCTGATCGAAGAAGTTTTACACTCTTCGAAAGGTGCGATTTTTGCTTTGAATCGCAGGAAATGACGATGCGAAATTTGTCTGTTTGGGTATTGCTGATGTCGATCGCAGTCGGCGCATTCTGTTTGCCGGCATGCGCCGCGACTCCGATCACGACCGCCGCCGATGCCAAGCTCGGCGAGGAAGTCACGTCGGCGTTGGCGCGCGCCGACTCGGTGGCGGTCGTGGTTATGCTGACGACTCCGCAGCAGGATAAATTGATCGCAAGCAATACCGAAACGCGACGCACTATTGCGCGCGCGGTCGATCGAGTCCTGGCCGAGTTGCCCGCACACGAATTCACGCTGCGGCGGCGCTTCGACAATATCGCGGCGATCTTGCTGAATATTTCAGCGCGTGCGCTGGCTGTCCTGCGATGCTTCGACTCGATCAAGAGTTCTTCGGTAACGTCACCATAAATACGCCGCTCATCACCAGCACGGTGCCGATGATTTGCCAGAGGCCCATCGATTCGCCGAGCAGCAGCGTGCTCATGACGATCGTCGAGACCGGGCCGATCATGCCGATCTGTGAGGCGAGCGCGGAGCCGATGCGCGCGATCGCGAGCATCACCGCGAGCACTGGCAACACGGTGCATGCGGTGCCGTTGAGCACGGAAAGCCAGTACAGATCCGGCGCCAAGTGCATCAGCACGCAGAACGAATGCGTGAGCAAAAACTGCGCGATGCAGAATAGACAGGCGACGCTGCTGGCGTAAGCGGTAAGACGCATGGCGCCGACGCGTGCGACCAATTGACCGCTGCCGACCAGATAAATCGAATAACTCAATTCACTGAGAACAACCATCAGACTGCCAAGCGCGGTATCCGATCCACCGATATGCAGATCGTGCGAAAACGCTACGGCCACGCCGACATAACTAATCAACAACGCGATGATCTGGCGTCGGCTCGCGCGGCGCTTGAAAACGAGTATGCCGATCAGCAAAACCAGTGTCGGCGTGAGATACAGGATAAGCCGCTCGAGCGTCGCGGTGATGTATTCGAGACCGGCAAAGTCGAGAAAACTCGCGAGGTAGTAGCCCGAGAAACCAAGACCTATGACTCGCCA
>JAYVLO010000170.1:0-13599 GCA_043759455.1 Pseudolysobacter sp. | reverse complement strand
CAGTACGAGAACGAAGTCGAATCCGTGGTCGACAAGAATTCCGAGCTGATCGCGGCGGCGCGTTTCGAGAAATACGGCACCAGCGTCTATCCCGATGCCACCTTTACCGAGCGTTTCTCGTTCGGCGAAGTGAAAGGCTGGGAGCTCAAAGGCGAGTGGGTGAAACCGTTCACCGATATCGCTGGTGCGTTTGCGCGTGCGACTGGTTTTGATCCGTTCGCGTTGCCGCAATCGTGGCTCGATGCCAAACCGAAACTCAATCTGAATCAACGTTTCGATTTTGTCACCACCAACGACATCATCGGCGGTAATTCGGGCAGCCCGGTAATCAACCGCAATGCGGAAGTGGTCGGCCTGGTGTTCGATGGCAATATCGAATCGCTCGGCGGCGATTTCTGGTACGACGAAAGCGCCAATCGCACCGTCGCCGTGCATAGCGGTGCGATCATCGAGGCGCTGCGCAACGTCTACCATGCCGAGCGTCTGACCAAGGAAATCGAGGCGGCGCGCAGGCACTAAGTTCGCCAGTCTTTTACGCGAGAAAAAAATCGGGCTGGCTGACGTCGGTCCGATTTCGTTATTCCCAGATCGCTGTTCCACTGCGGAGTCGCGCATGTTCATCGCTTACGGCATGAGACTTTCGGGTAACTGCTACAAGGTGCAGCTCGCGCTGGAACAGTTGCAATTGCCGTATCGCTGGGTCGAAATCGATTCGCTGCATGGCGAAACACATACGCCGGAATATCTCGCGCGCAATGCCAACGGCAAGGTGCCGCTGCTCGAAATCGCGCCGGGAAAATATCTGCCGGAATCGAATGCGATCCTGTGTTATCTCGCCGCCGGTTCTGCGCTGTTGCCGAACGATCGCTACGAACACGCGCAAGTTTTGCAGTGGATGTTTTTCGAGCAATACAGTCACGAGCCGCACATCGCCGTGGCGCGCATGATCGATGCGTTCTTGCGCGAGGATGATATACGCCGCGCGGATTTACCGCGTCTGCGTGTCGGTGGAAATCACGCACTCGCGGTGATGGAGCAACATCTCGCCACGCGCAGGTATTTTGTCGGCGAGCGCTACAGCGTTGCCGACATCGCGCTGTATGCCTACACGCATTGCGCCGCCGATGGGGGGTTCGATCTTGCAGCTTATCCCGCGATCAGCGACTGGCTCGCACGCATTGCCGCCGAGCCACGACATGTGGCGATTGGCGCCGTCTGATCGCGTCGGTCTCGGCGAACCGCCCGCCAGCCCTTGTTGGCATCCAACACAAATCCGTACTCATTCGAGCGGAAAAAATCTTTTTAGCGATGCTAAAACTGACTTTGTTTATATTTGTAAAGAGGAATTTGTAATTTAGATTTTGCAAATAACCGCGACAAGGTTCACACTTATCGCCACTATGTTGGCTTGAATACCAAGGCTGGTTCACAAAATCGGCTGATATATCTCGAGCTCGCGAGCATTTACAGGGGTGGAAGTGCATGACATCGTCGATTCGTTCGATACGTAAGGACTTTGCGTGGCCGTTGGTTTTGTGCATCGCGTTTGTCGTCGATGTCCATGCGGAAACATTCGGTGCGGGCGCTTTGCATGCGCGCGAAGTCGGTCCGTTCGTCGCGGTACAAGCGAGTCCCGCGCCTGCGGGCGGCTGGCAAGCCAGCGACGACCGGCTGCTGAATGCCTCGCTCAACGGCCAGGGCGGCTGGCAGAGTATCGATTCGCCAACGCGTGTCGACGAAGAAATCGCCGCCGGCATTGCCCACAGCGGCGGCCACTCCTGGCGTGTCTCGAACTGGTTCCACAGCGGTTACGTCAACGAGATCCTGAGCCCGCAATTCGGCTCGGTCGGCGAGACATCCGCAACCAATCATGATGGTGCCGGCGCGACCACGCAGACCGCATTGTCGAATCACGTGGTCTACGATTTCTGGTTCCGCAGCGCCGCACCCGACGATGCACACCCCGAACCGGGCAGTGCCGTCTCCACCACGATCAGTGATGCCCCCGGCAATCGCATGACCTATCTCGGCATGTTCGATGAATCCGCCGGCCCCGGTGGTGCGGGCGGCAATGGCTGTCCTTCGAACAATGGCTGTTTTCATGTGGATGCCGTCGAGGTGGTTTCGGGCAACGACGCGGCGGGTGATGGTGACGCCAGTTTTGTCGATCATTATTCTCCGGCGCTGCTACGCGGCGTGTGGTACCGCGCGCACATCGACGCGACCTTCGTGAATGGCCCGGGCGCCGTCACCACGGATCCAGCGTTGTGTCCCACAGCCACGGTGTGCCACATCGGCAACGACCAGATTCACTACCAGATTTTCGATGGCAGCGGCAATGTCGTGTTCGACAGCGGCAATATCGGTTCGTGGGAAGCCGCGTTTTTCGACGGTCGTTATGGCAACGCCGCAGGCACCGTAGTGGCGAGCGACTATGCCGGCTTTCGCATCTCCGGCAATGCCGATACCGGTTCGCAGCAACCGTATGGAACCAACTCGGTCACGAATCGCCCGCACGGCGTGTACATCGATGACCTCAGTGTCGTCCCCGCCGCCGGCAGCAGTATCAAAACCAGTTTTGATTTTGATCGTTATGTCGCCACCAGCGGCACCGACAGCGGCGCGTGCAATGTGCTGGCAACGCCATGCAAAACCATCACCTATGCGATCGCTCAAGCGAATCCCTACGACACGATCCACGTTGCCGCAGGCACGTATGCCGAGAACAGCGGACCCGGCGAAAACCTGGTCATCAACAAACCGGTTGCGATCGAAGGCGCGCAGACCGGCAGCGATGCACGAACGCGCGATATCGGCGGTGGCAGCGATGCCAGCGAGACCATCCTCGTGCCGGCAGTGGTCGATCCCAGCCTGACGCTCGACACGCTTGGGGAAAGCGCGGTCGTGCAGATCAATAGTTCGGGGGTATCGCTGGATGGATTGACTATTGACGGCGACAACCACAATTTGTTCTCGCCATCGGTGGGAAGCGCGATCAATTTGAACGGTACCAATCCTGATGTGGATTCTGGAATTTTTGCACTCGGCAGTAATATCACCGTACAAAATGTGGTGATTCGCAATGTCGGCGGGTCGGGCATATTGGCCGACAACACCGTTGGCAATACGAATACGCCAGGTGGCGACAATCTTGTCCAGTTCAGTCGTTTCAGCAATATCAGCAACCCCTCGACCTGGGGCATTGGCATCTATACTGGCGATAACTTCTACGCGCAGATCAGCGACAGCCTGATGGATCAGGTGCGCGTGGGCATTCAGACCGGAAATAACTATGCAGCTGATCCCGGTCTGCAAATGCCAGCCGTGTTGCGCAATGAAATCCATGCTACCCGCACGGCGATTTTTCATAACCTGTTCTACGCCTCGGCCAGCACCTATTCCTTTTCCGGCAACACCCTGATTGCTGCGGCCAACGACGCGCAGACGGGGCAATGGAACGGCATGCAGATCGAGTCGATGCAGGATGCCCAAACCGTCGTGATCAACGGTAATAACATCGACGCCAGCGCACTGCCCAACACGCGAATCCGCGTCGGTTACGTGCTCAACAACTGGACCAGCAGCCTGAGCGCGACCACCGCGATCAATGGCGGCACGGTGAGCAATGTCGATGCCGGTGTGCTGGCGACGGATGCGAGCAATTACACCGGTCCGCTGAATGGCGCGCTGGTGCAGAACATCGCCTTCAGCAACATCGCGCTTGGCGCAATCTATGTTGAAGATACCAATGAAGTTGCCGGCTCGCCGGTCATCAGCATCGGCTCGGGCAACACCTACAGCGGCGTGGCGCATCAGCTTGCCTTGTCCGGCGCTGCGGCGACAGCGAGCTTCAGCGGAATCGGTGGCGTTGATTCGGTCCTCGTGCGCGCTGCGGCAAATTATCTGTTCGGCAAGCTGGGCACCGGGGCGTGCTCCGCAGCGCAATGTACCGTCAGCAATTCGCTAATCAATGCCGGTATCGCAGCGGTCAACGCCGGCGGCACGGTGTATATCGAGCAGGGTACATTCGACCAGGCACCGCTGATCGCTGTCGGCAAGACCGGCTTGCGCCTGACCGCGGCGGATGCCAGCAATCCGCCGACCCTCACGCGCCTCACCGGTGGTCCGAATCAACCGGTGCTGGTGGTCAACGGCGTCAAAAACGTGACCATCGATCACCTGCACTTTACCGTCGACAAGAAACACGCTGCCGAGGGCATCCTGGCCAATGGCGCGATCGATGGTTTGAATATCCACGACAACCAGATCGTGCAGACTGCCAGCGCGACCAGCGGCACGGCCAGTTATAAGTATACAAATGGCATTTCGATAAATATCGATCCGGCTCACAACTCGCTGGGCTTGGCGCAGACTGATGGTCAAAATGTCTCGATCAGCAACAACACGATCAGCGCCAGCACGGCCCCGAATGCGACTCGATTCCGCGCCGGTATCGCCATGGATCGCGGCATCGGTACGATCACCGGAAATACCAGCGTCGGCCTGAATCACGATGCGATCGTGCGTTTCGCCAACACCGTAGCCGGTGGCCCGACAGCGCTTGTTATCAGTGACAATGCGTTCAATGGCGGCGGCCTGGAATTCGATGCGCCGAACATCGGCGTCGCACCGATCACGATCAGCAACAATGTCATCACTGCACCGTCGGGTTCCGCCGCGCTGGGTTTGACTCAGACCCAGCTTGAAGCCGATATTTCGATCCTGCGCCTGATCGACAATTCGAAAAGCGTGCCGGTCACGGTCAGCAACAATCAGTTGCTCGGTTATGCCAAGGGTTATCGCGGCGCGACCGTTGAGAACTTCCCGCTGATCACGTTTACCGGCAACACCTTCACGCCTCTCGCCGGCGCGACCGATTTTGTCAGCCTGGTCGTGAGCAACAAGAACATCAACCAGAATACGCCACCGCAAGCACCGTATCCGATGTCGATCACGGTGTTGCGCAACAACTTCAACGGCAGCGGTGTGAATGACGCCGGGCGTGCGGTCGAGTTCATCGACGACAACGATGCCAACGGCACCGCCGCATTCGGCGTATTGTTGTTCGGCAGCAGCCAGGCTGCGGATGCCAATGTGTTCGATCCCGCGCATCTGCTGTATTTCAATCTGATCAATCAGCACTGCGATACCAACCTCAACGTGGTCGGCACGTGGCCGGGTGGCACCGCACCGCTGTGTGCCTTCCTCGATTACAACGACGTCAACGCGCCCGGCGGCCTTGCCAATACGCAGGTGCGTCCATTCCGCGCGAATGTGGAAGCCGCCAACAATCAGTTCGGCGGCGTGGTTCCTGCAGCAATGGATGTGACGCAACGCGCAGCGTTGTTCGCGCGTACTTACGATATCAACGACAACGCCGCGCTCGGCCTTGTCAACTACGGCCTCGGTGCCGGCGTGGTGCTCAAGATTGATGGTCCGCTGACGAACGTGCAGGCCAGCGTGCCGACTGTTTTTACTGGCGAAGTGGCTAATGCCGGACCGACCTTGACCGAGAACTCGGTCGTCCATTTCGCGATCAGCAGCGACCGCGCGGGCGGCATTCAAGCCGGTGATATCACCGCCGAGTATTACGATACGAGCAGCAACAGCTATCAACCGTTGCCGTTGACATCGAGCGGCGGCGCACTGGTTGTGGATTACGGCCCGGTCGGCGGTTTTGCGATCGCGCAGAGTTATGACGTGACCACGTCGTTCCGCTACACCTTCAACTACGCGAACGGCGCGAGCGGTACCAATTACAACGCCGCCGGCAGTGTGGTCGGCGTGAGTACGCACACAGTTTATGCGGTGGATAGTCACAGCACCAATGTCGTGCAATCGGCAAGCAGAATCGGCTTGACCTTGGCCGGCCCGCAAACCGCGAATGTCGCCATGCCGATCACCGGCTACAGCGCGCGCATCCTCAACGCCGGTGGCGCGACCACGGAAAACACGCTCGTGCATTTTGTCATCAGTCGCAGCGGCGGCATCGGCGCCAGCGATCTGGTCGTGCAGTATTTCGACGGCAGCATGTATCAATCGATTCCGCTTGCGCTGTGCAACGCCAACGCCCAGCTTTGCGGTACGTTCGGTCCGCCAACCGGTTTCCCGATCGGCGTGGGTTATGACGCGACCACGCAGTTGCAGTTGAGTTATGCGAAGTCGGGCGCCTACCAGGTGGTCGCGACGGTGGATGGCCTGAGCAGCACCAATTACGCCAGCGCATCGCTGCTGGTGAATGTCAATGCCGGCCCGGCGACGAGTATTGCGGCGTTCGGTCCGACCAGCTTCACCGGCATTGCCGGTGCGGCGCTGGCCACGGAGCCGGCAGTGATCGCTACCGATGCGGGCGGCAATCCGGTCGCTGGCGTGAGTGTGACCTTCGCCACCGGCAGCAACTCGGGTTCGGTTACAGGTGCTACGCAAATCACCAACGCCAGCGGTATCGCCAGTGTCGGTGCGTGGACTTTGTCGGCCGATCCGACTGCCAGCGATACGGCAAGCGCCAGCGCGACCGGATTGAGTGGTAGCCCGGTCAACTTCGCAGCAACCGGTGCGGCGCAATACGATCTTGCCGTAGCGATCACGCCGAGCCGCAATTATGTGCAGTACGGCCACACGCTGAATTATATCATCGCGGTGAGTAACAGCGGCCCGTCGAATGCCAGCGGTATCAGCGTGCAGGATACATTGGCGAGCGCGTTGAACATCGGCAGCGTGACCACGTTCTGCGTCGGCAGCAGCGGCGCGGTATGCGCCAATACCAGCGGCAATCTGAGCGACAGCAATGTCAGCGTGCCTGCCGGTGGCAGCGTCACGTATGTGGTCTCGACCAGCGTGCTGAACAGCCCGGGATTGTCGAGCGATCAGGTTGCCGATACGGTATCGATCACCGCCGCGCACGACACTAATCCGGCCAACAACGCGGCCACTGCCGCCACGGTCCAGGTGGTGGTCTTCCGCAACGGACTGGAAGTCGGCGGCGATGGTGCGTTGAATGCCGCGACGGAATTTACCGAAGCCGGTAGCCTGGATGATGTCGGCAGTATCACGCTGAATCCGCCGCCAATTTCGAGCGCCAGCGCGATGCCGGCAACGTGGTTCAAGGCGGTCAATGCATCAGGTCGCGATACGTTCCGCGTTGAGGTAATGCAACCCGGCAACACGCTGCAAATGCGCGTGGTCAGCATCGCGGCGAATGGCGAGGAAAGCCGCAGTAGCTGGAGTGATCTCGCCAGCAGCGTCACGCATCTGGCGTTGGCGTTGAGCAGCGGAAAATCGACGCAACCGATTCAGGCGATGCTGGTCGGCGGTACGACCGATCTCTCGATGCCGTTGCCAACGTGGGCGAAATTGCCGCTGACGCTGTTTATCCGGCAATAAGCGTTTTGCACATCACGGTTGTATTCGGCAGCCGTGATGTTCCACCAGGTGTATCGCATCCGGTGATGGATTAGAGTGACCGCCCATGTGCGGCCACTACATTCGCCAGCGTCTTTCCTCGCCGATATTATTTTTCGGCGCGATGTTTTTTTGCGGACTGCCGACGATCAGCGCGCATGCATCCGCGCCGCTCGGCTGGACCAACGTCACGCCCGCAGCAATCAATCTGGTCGGATCGTCGTTCAACAACCATAACTACGGATTGCAGGATGTACTCGCCGATCCAGCGCGGCCGAGCGATCTGTACGCATTTACTTGCTATCAGGGTGTCTGGAAATCCACCGACTACGGCCTGACGTGGGCCAAGGTCAACACCGGCAGCAATGGCGCCGCACTCGACGGCGGCAAACTCTGGACCGCGGCAATCGACCCGAATGCCAGCCGCAATCCGGCCACACCACCCACCTTATGGACGGCCACCGGCGATGCCGCTGCGGGTGTGTGGAAAAGTGTCGATGGCGGTGTGAGCTGGGTTGCCTACGCGGTGAACAACACGACGGCCGCCGCCGCGGCGGGCAACAATTATTTTGCCAATGATGTGTATGCACTCGATGTCGATCCGAACGATGGCCAGCATCTGCTCGCGGGATTTCATGGTTATCCCGGCATCTCCGAATCCATCGATGGCGGCGTGAACTGGGCCACGATCAGCGTGCCCGCAAATATCGGAGTATCGCTTTATCCGTCCTTCGTACAAACCGGCGACGCCGCCAGCACGCGCACGACGTGGCTCACGCAGGCGCAGCGCGTAGGTCGGAAAAGCGTAGCGCCTTCCGACAGCTACAAACTCAAACTCGTCGCTTCAATGTCGGATAACGCGGCTTTGCCGCTCATCCGACCTACCGACGCGGGTCGATAGGTAACAATAGACGCATGTCAAAATATCGGCGCAATCGTGTTCCCGGCGGGACGTATTTCTTCACGGTCAATCTGCTTGATCGAAGCAGTCGATTGTTGACCGAAAATATCGACGCTTTCCGCGCAATAGTGCGACAGGTGCGCGCGCGGCAACCTTTCTGCATCGATGCGTGGGTGGTATTACCTGACCATACGCACTGCGTCTGGACACTGCCGCCGGGCGATACGGATTATTCATCACGATGGAAAGCGATCAAAATTGCTTTTGCCAAAACCTTGCCGAAAACTGAGCGCTTATCTGCGGTACGGCTGCGCAAAGGCGATCGTGGTATCTGGCAACGTCGATTCTGGGAGCACACGATTCGCGACGATCGCGACTACGCTGCACATGTCGATTACGTACATATCAATCCCTCCAAGCATGGACTTGTGCAGCGGGTTTCGGATTGGCCGTATTCGACGTTTCATCGTTATGTCGCGGCGGGAATCTATCCGTCTGATTGGGCTGGGACGTCGGATATTCTTGTGGTCGGTGAGAGGTAGGTCGGATGAGCGGCGCAGCCGCGTTATCCGACGATGATTGAATTTCCGTGTCATATGCAATTGCACTCGGCGTGGATAACGCATTTTGCAACTGCCGGAAGGCGCTTCGCTTTTCCGGCCTACATTTAACTATCCAACAGGGCTGTAATGTTTTGTCAAAATTTCCCACGATATTACATGGCGCGCCAACTCAGATATTCGGCAAGACAATAAATGATCAACCTACTGATTCCCCTCATGGCGCTAGCAGCCATCGGCTTTCTGCTAAGCCTGATCGTGCATGTCTTCGCGCTTGCCGGGCTGCTACCTCCCGGTAGCGAGTCGGTATTTGGCTTGCATATCGGCATCTTCGTGGTGTGGTTGCCGGCGGTGCTTGTCTCGGTGCGGCTCAACCGCGGGCAGCGCACGCGCCGCTCGTGGAAGCAGATGCTGGCCGGCTGTCCGGACTGGATGCGTTATGCGGTCATGGGGCTGTTCGCTTATGCCTTTCTGAATTTCTTCATCGCGTTTTCTGGTGAGCAATCCAGCCGAGGCCACGGCAGCGGGATCTCGCCATCCACGCTGCGCGGATTTTCCGGTCACTGGATGCTGTTCTACGGCATGGCCTTCTGCATTCTGTTCTCGGCGTTCCGCAAGCCGTGGCTGCTGAGCGCCGCCAAGTGCCCGGTAGGCCACGAGGTCGCGCACTCCGACACCTTCTGCCCCACCTGCGGCAACCCAATCCCACCGCGTCATACGTAGGTCGGATGAGCGGCGTTAGTCGCGCTATCCGACGATGACCGAAATTTCATGCGGCGCTTGTAACTGCTTTCAGCGTTTATCACGCGCTCGGCGGTTGTCACAAGGCGCTAGCCATAGACCATCCTTGTGGTGGCGATTTTCGATCTACGGGGCTTAAGCGTACGCGGTAGAAGGAAACCTCCGCGACGTTTTGGCTAATGTTTGGGAGCACCGATGGATCCGTGCCACCATTGGCATCGGTCCGCACTCATAGGCACTTCGATGAAACCGACTTGCACCCGCCTTGGTTTGCCAATTGCGATCACTCTCGCTCTCACTGCTGCGACTGGTGTGCACGCTGCAACAATCACCGTCAATAGTGCCGACGACAATGCCGCGTCGACGCTCTGCAACCTGCGCGATGCGCTAACGTCTATCGACAATGGCAACACGACATCGACACCGACCTGCGCAGGCGCGGTCAGCGGTACATTCGGAAGCGACGATACCGTGGTGTTCGCCAGCGGCCTGAAACTTCAATTTCTCGCGGCATCCTCTTAGCTCAAGAGTCAGGCGCCATCAAACATGCTCCCATCTGCATTTTTCTCCTGTGCCACGTGCGGTGTTGAACTCACCGAATTCCTGAGTCAAATGCCCGAGGATGAACTACGGTTTGACGTTGAAACGCCGGCTGTGCCACGTGGCAACTTCATCCAGGTGGCTTTTTCATGGACGTACCGAGATTTTGTCACGGGCCGCAAGTCAGGCCACACGTATGGTTCTGCTGACGGCGATTTGGTCGCGTTTGAGGCAAACGACTACCTTCTAGGCATTGCGGAAGTGCGGCATCTGGTTGTTGCCAATGCCCGCTACGGATGTTGCGGACTCCAACCAAGAGCGGAGTTGAATGCCACATGTCCAAATGGTCATGCCATTGGGACTATCCACTCCGACTGCTGGGCAGCTTCGGTCTGTCGTTTGGCTCACACTCATGTCACGCAGGTTGTCGCCTAACCATTAGTTCAATGCGACCGGCGCTTTTCCGCCCTACGCGACTGGCTGTCCTCGGCTTTGCCGCGCACGGATTAATTCCTTAGCCCATTTGGCACTGGGCCAGCAAAATACGAGAACGCAAGCTACGCGGTTGTTGACCATCACATCATTGGCGAATGCGCCTCAGGAACATTAATGCTGTCTGGAAAGTACTGCGCCACAACGATCATCATCGCCGCCCTGTTGTGGTTGCCTGCTGTTGGCGCTGCGGCAAGAACATTGGACGAAGCCAATGGAATGACGCGGCAATTGCTGCAGCAGAAGATGAAGGAGCAACGCATCCCCGGGCTGCAGGTTGCTGTCGTCAAAGGTAACCGAATCGTGTTGTCGGAAAGTTATGGACTGGCCAACGTCGAGAACCGCGTGCCAGCCTCCAAAACTACCTTGTTCCCGATCAATTCTGCGACCAAGTCATTCACCGGGGTCGCCATGATGCAACTTGCCGAAGCCGGGCTGGTTGATCTGGATGCGCCTGTCTCGCGTTATCTGCAAGACCTGCCTGAGGCTTGGCGCGGCATCCGCATTCGTCAACTCCTCGGCCATAGCTCGGGCCTGCCCGACATCGTCGATCAGAAGGGAGGTCCCATTGGTGGCGGCACGGAAGTAGCTGCGTGGGAAGCGGTGAAGAAACTGCCAATGGATGCAGCCGTTGGTGCTCAATTTTCCTACAACCAGACCAACTACGTTTTGTTGTCGCAGCTCATTGCGAAACAGACCAAGATGCCCTACGAGACGTACATTGCAAAGCATCAATTCGCCGTGGCAAATATGCCGTTGTCGACATTCGGCGACAGTTATGAGCTCGTTCCCAATGCGGCTACCATCTATGCCACCACACCGCGCGGAACTTCGGCGCCGGACGACGCCAGCCGCTTGTCGAAGTGGATCTACGAGATACCTTATGGACTCTGGGCAGGCGCTGGAATCCAGACAACGGCGGATGAGGTTGCACACTGGCTCATCGCGTTGTCGAATGGCCGACTGATCAGCAAAGCGGATGTCCGGAAGATGTGGGTGCCGGAAAAATTGAACAGCGGCGCGGACGGCGAATGGGGCGCCGGATGGCCTGTGCTGCAAACATCTCCGCACCTGCAAGTGGCGGGTTTCGGTGGTGCCCGAGCCGCATTTTTTGTCTTTCCGGATGATGAGCTGGCCATCGTCGTGTTGACCAATCTCGCCGGCGCGAATCCGCAGCGCTTCATTCCGCAGATAGCCGAGTTCTACAAGCCTTAGCGCGTAGGTCGGATGAGCGGCGCAGTCGCGTTATCCGACGAAGATGAACCTCGCGATTCATCGGCAATGGTCGTCGGCATGGATCACGCGCTTGATAAAAATCGGAAGACGCTTTCCAAATACACCCGTTTAGTGGTGGCGCTCTCCTGCTACTTAATTATTTACCGAGCGGCAAATACCATTGCAGCTCGTCGCTGCTGCACGGCGCAAAACCGAAGTGGCGGTAGAAACGTGCGGCGGCATCGTTCTTGGCATCGACCACCAACGCGTAATGCGCGATTTCATCACGCACGTTTAAACAGCGTTTCACGGCGTTCTGCAACATGAGCGCGCCGTACCCTTTGCTCTGGCAATTTTCAGCGATTGCGAGGCGACCCATGCGTGCCACGGGTACGGGATGTTTAGGCAGTTTTTTCTGTTCGGCAGCGGATAAATCGGTCAGGCTCATCGCACCGAAGCTCAGACAATAGAAACCGAGAATCTCGTCGGATCTGACATCATCGATCAGCACATACGTGGTCGAAAAATGTTTGCGCTGGTGCTGGCTGGCGAGCTCCTTGATAAAGCGATCGAGTTCGTCAACACCACAGCTGAATTTCTCGCGCTCGTGCCGGTTGGCGGCGAGTTTCTCGATCGCCAGCGCCACGGCTACAAACCGAGTTTGTCGGCTTTGGCCATGGCCTTGCGCAGCGCTGCATTCGGTACGAACGGACGATCCAGGGCGTGGATAAAACGTTTTGTTGCCTCGCTGGACAGAACCACAGTCTGTTCCGATTCAATGACTTTTTTCGCCTCGCGCACGAGCACCGCACGCGCAAACGACGATACCGTTTCGCCACGCAACTCGGCGGCGCGCGTGACGATTTTCTTGTCTTGCTGGCTGGTGCGAACTTCGAGGCGGTCGGCAGTATTGGCTTGGGTCATGATGATCTCCTTGTACGGGATTATGCCGTACAACGGCAATATGCGCCACTCAGGCACTTAGCATGATTCGCCACCCAGACCAAAGTCGCGCCGCATCGTATCGACAGATGTTCTAACCTGATGCCAATCCGCACGAGGAATGGCCATGTCGTACGAAACGATGCATCGCGAGTCGATCGAGCAGCCGGAAAAATTCTGGGCCGAGCAGGCCAAGGCGATTTATTGGTACAAACAACCCGAGCAGATTCTGGATTATTCGAAGCCGCCGTTCCGGCGCTGGTTCGTCGGTGGTGAAACCAATCTCTGCTACAACGCGATCGATCGGCATCTTGCCGAACGTGCCGAGCAATCTGCGCTGATCGCGATTTCGACCGAAACCGATACGCGCAAAACCTACACGTATACGGACTTGTATCGAGAGGTGAATATATTTGCCGCGATCCTGCAGACGCTGGACGTGGGGCAGGGCGATCGTGTCGTGATCTACATGCCGAACATCGCCGAGGCAGTGTTTGCGATGCTGGCGTGCGCACGTATCGGCGCGATTCATTCGGTGGTGTTCGGCGGATTCGCCGCGCACAACCTCGCGTTGCGCATCGACGACGCGCAGCCGAAATTGCTGATTTGCGCCGACGCCGGCATGCGTGCGGGCAAAGTGATCCGCTACAAGCCGATGGTCGATGAAGCGTGCGCGATGGCAAAAAACGCACCGCCGAAAGTGCTGATTGTGAGTCGCGGGCTCGATATGGATCTGAGCATGATCGCCGGTCGCGATGAGGATTACCACGCGCTGAAATTGTCGCACGCCGGTCGCGAAGTTGCCGT
>JAYVLO010000169.1:0-34388 GCA_043759455.1 Pseudolysobacter sp. | reverse complement strand
TTCGAGATGCTCGGCAGCGCGGATGAACTGCGCAACAAACTCGTCGACAACACGCGCTATTTCCGCGAGAAGATTGCTGCTGCCGGTTTCGATATCCGCCCGGGCACACATCCGATCGTGCCGGTAATGCTGTACGACGCCAAAATCGCGCAAGCTTTTGCCAGCGCGCTGCTCGACGAAGGTATTTACGCGATCGGATTTTTCTTCCCGGTGGTGCCGCAAGGCCAGGCGCGCATCCGCACGCAGATGTCGGCAGCGCATACGCGTGAGCATCTGGATCGCGCAATCAAGGCGTTTATCAAGGTCGGCAAAAAACTCGGCGTACTGAAATAATTCTCGCTGCTTTCGCGCTCGGCGAGAGCGCGGAATATCCATCAGTCAATCGGAAGTGGCGACCGCCAGCAGCGCAACTTCATGGCTGTCGAGCGTGCGCCATTTGCCTTTCGCGAGATCGCCGAGCGGCAGCTCGCCGATCGCCACACGCATTAGCCGCAGCACACCGATTTCCAGCGCCGCAAGCAAGCGCCGGATATGCCGATTCTTGCCTTCATCGAGGGTGATTTCGAGCCATGCGTTTTTCTCGCCGACGCGCAGCATGCTTGCCGATGTCACACGCAACATGTCGCCATCGTCTAACACGCCGGCTCGCATTTTTTCGAGCAACATGTCATCGGGCACGCGGTCGATCTGTACATGGTAAGTCTTGGCCAAATGTGTCGACGGATCGGTGATGCGCGCCGCCCACACGCTGTCGTTGCTCAGCAGCAACAGACCTTCGCTGGCGCGATCGAGCCGACCGACCGGCGCGATCCACGGCAGCCCCGCCTCCTGCAATAACGCGTACACCGTATCGCGGCCTTTTTCGTCGGCAGCGCTGGTAACGATGCCACGCGGCTTGTTGAGCATCATGTAAATGCGTTTTTGCGCCGCGATCGCCACACCATCGACACGGATTTCCGCGCGGCTCATATCGACCGCAAACTCGGCATCGGTTTGCACCTCGCCATCCACCGCCACCCGCCCATCCGCGATCAGATCGTACGCCTTGGTGCGCGAGCAGAACCCGAGTTTCGACAGAACGCGCGCAAGCCCATGCCGCGTGATGCCGGTGTGCGATGTCGGTGTTTGCGATGACGGTTTCGGCACCGCCGCTCGCACTTTATGTGCTTGCGCGGAAGTTTTGCCGCTGCTGAACTTTCTGCGTGCCATAAATGAGTCGTCAATATTGGGTTGGCTATATTTTCTAGTATAGGATCGAACAAGATCTCCAGCAGCATTGATGATGTCGAAGAAAGTCAAATTTGCATCGTACGCCGTCAGCATTTTCATACTCCTGATCGGCGCTGCAATGTATGCGGCAGGTAGCTATCTGACGGCACCCAATCCTTCTGTTATCGGGGAACTGCCCTCCGATCTCGCAGGCGAGGTGGTTATGATACCGAGCCGATCGGGATCGTTGCTTCATGGATGGTACTTGCCGGGCGAAAAAGGTGCTGGCGCGATTGTGCTGCTGCACAGCTTGCATGGCTCACGACTCAGCATGCTCAGTCGCGCCCGGCTGTTGCACGATGCCCACTACAGTGTGTTGTTATTCGACTTTCAGGCGAATGGTGAAAGCTCAGGAAAGCACGTCACGTTTGGTTATCTTGAGAGCATCGATGCGCGAGCGGCTGTCGACTACATGCGGAGCAAACAACCCGATGCGAAAATCGGTGTGATCGGAATGTCGATGGGTGGCGCCGCCGCAATCATTGCCGAACCATCGCTAGCTATCGATGCGCTCGTCGTCGAAGCTGTCTATCCAAGCTTGGATCATGCCATCGCTGAGCGCCTGACAATGCGGTTGGGCTCATGGTCTTCTATTCTCGCGCCGGCACTGACTTTCCAGATCAAGCCGAGGCTCGGCTTCGAGGCCTCAGCATTGCGTCCCATCGTGCACGTCGCAAGTCTGCATATGCCTAAACTTTTTATCGCGGGCAGCCAGGATTTGCATACCCGCCTCGACGAATCCCGCCAACTGTTCATGGCGGCGAGTGAGCCAAAAGAGTTTTGGCCAGTCGAAGGTGCCGCGCATGTCGACCTCTACACATATGCACCGAAGGAATACGCAGATCGTGTGCTCGCATTTCTGGAAACACATTTGCGTTGATCGCAGCAGAACCAGTTCCGCTGCGCGTAAAATGTCGAGATGCCGAATATTGCGCAACGCATCCGCGAACTCGACGCCTGCGTAAGATATCGCATGGACTGGAACCCTTGCTTCATTTCGAAAACGCGGTCACGACAAGACCCACTGCCTTCACCGCAAAATCACTCGATTGCTGAAACCATCTGTCGGTTGGTCGGCTCCAGCACGCCCCTTCGCTGAGACAATTTATGATACCAACCATCAATCCATTGCCACCTTTGTGGCGTCGCGTTTCGACAGCAGTTGTGCGCTGGTTCGACTCCAGCGCGACCAGCACCGAAAGCACCCTCGATGCAGCCACACTCGATCGGATCGACTGGCTGCGCGTGCTGCCGTTCATCGGATTGCATCTGGCGTGTATCGGTGTGATCTGGGTCGGATTTTCGTGGTTCGCGTTCTGGGTTGCCGTTGGTCTATACGCGATCCGTATGTTTGCGATTACCGCATTTTATCATCGCTATTTTTCGCACAAGGCATTCAAAACCTCGCGTGCGATGCAGTTCATTTTCGCGGCGATCGGTTCGATGTGCGTGCAGCGCGGGCCGTTGTGGTGGGCATCGCATCATCGCCATCACCATCGATTTTCGGACACCGAAAAAGACATTCATTCGCCGCTTCAGCACGGTTTCCTGTGGAGCCACCTTGGCTGGTTCCTGACGCCGCGCGGGTTTCGTACCGACTGGGATGCGATTCCCGATCTCAAGCGGTATCCCGAACTGCGCTGGCTCGACCGTTTCGATATTCTCTTGCCGATCGCACTGGCGGTGACGTTGTTCCTCCTCGGCAAATATTTGCAGCATGCGTATCCCGCGCTCGGGACGAGCGGTCCGCAGCTGTTGATCTGGGGATTTTTCATCTCGACGATGGTGCTGTTCCATGTGACGGTGACGATCAATTCGATCGCGCATCAGATCGGTACCCGGCGGTTCGATACCGCTGACAGCAGCCGCAACAACTGGCTGCTGGCGCTGCTGACGTTTGGTGAAGGCTGGCACAATAATCACCATTATTTTCCGGGCGCAGCGCGACAGGGATTTCGCTGGTGGGAATTCGATCTCACCTACTACCTGCTGCGCACGCTCGCGCTTTTCGGCCTGGTCTGGGATCTGAAACCGGTGCCGATTCATCTCAAGCGCGCGCGCTGATCGTGCGTATCGCGGTCGTCGGCTCGGGTGTTTCCGGACTCGCGTCGGCATGGATGTTGAGTCGCGAGCATGAGGTGGTTTTGTTCGAAGGCGGCGACTATCTCGGTGGCCACACGCATACCCATGACATCGAAGTCGCCCACAAGACTTACGCGGTGGATACCGGTTTCATCGTGTTCAATCCGCCGCATTATCCGCTGCTGCAAAAAATGTTTAGCGAGCTCGATGTCGAATCGCAGCCGACGACGATGAGCTTCGCTGTGCGCGATGAGCGCAGCGGCCTCGAATACAATGCGAACAATCTGGACACGTTGTTTTGCCAGCGCCGCAATCTTTTGTCGCCGCGATTTCTCGGCATGGTGCGCGACATCCTGCGTTTTTATCGCGAGGCGCCCGCGCTGCTCGCGCTCGATGCGCCGGATTTCAGCATCGGCGATTATCTCGACGAGCGCCGTTATGGCGCAACATTTCGCGATCTGCATCTGGTGCCAATGGCATCGGCGTTATGGTCGTCGCCGCCGGATCAGATCCTGAAATTTCCGGTGAAATATCTCGTGCAGTTCATGGCTAATCACCAGATGCTGCAAGTCAGTAATCGCCCGGAGTGGCGAGTCGTCAAAGGTGGTTCGCAGAGTTACGTGCGAGCGATGACGGCGCACTGGAAAGTGCAGGCGCGCACGAACTGTGCCGTCACTGCGATACGGCGCGATAGCGAAGGCGTGCAGATCGACAGCAGCGCTGGCATCGAGCGTTTCGAGCAAGTCGTGCTCGCCTGTCATAGCGATCAGGCGCTGAAACTTCTGAGCGATGCTAACGAGCGCGAACAATCGATCCTCGGCGCGATGCCCTATCAATACAACGAAACCGTGCTGCATACCGACGAGCGTATGTTGCCGCGTCAGCGCAAGGCGTGGGCAGCGTGGAACGCGACGATTCCGCAGCTTGTCGACGACAGTTGTACGGTGACGTATTGCATGAATCTGCTGCAATCGCTGCATGCTCCGGTGACATTTTGTACGACGCTGAATCGTACCGCGCAAATCGATCCGTCCAAGATTTTGCGCCGCATGTCTTATCAGCATCCGGTCTACAGCCACGCGTCGGTCACGGCGCAAAAACGCAAGGCGGAAATCCAAGGCAACAATCGCACGTGGTTTTGCGGCGCCTATTGGGGCTGGGGGTTTCACGAAGACGGCATGCGCAGCGCGGTGGATGTCACCAGCGCACTCGGGATTCGCTGGCCATGAACGTGTCACGGCGTGCGCCGGATTCGCGCGCGACAGCCGCCGAAGTCGTTGCTGAGCCGGGCACGACGTTCGCCAGTGCGATCTACGAAGGTTGGGTGCGGCATCGTCGCTACAAGCCGCATGCGCACGATTTCAGCTACAAGATGTGCATGCTGTATATCGATCTGGCCGAGCTCGATCAACTATTTTTGCAGAGTCGATTCTGGTCGGTCGGGGAAAAGAATCTCGCCGAGTTTCGGCGTAGCGATTATCTCGGCCCCGTCGAAATTCCACTCGACCAGGCCGTGCGCGAACGTGTGTTTGCGACCACCGGAAATACGTCACGCGGGCCGATCCGTTTGCTCACCCATCTGCGTTATTTCGGTCATTGTTTCAATCCGGTGAGTTTTTATTATTGTTTCGCCGAAGATGGCCAGACGCTCCAGACCATCGTGGCCGAAATCACCAATACGCCATGGCAAGAACGCCACGCTTACGTGCTTGAGGTAGCGCAGGCGGAACAGCACCGCAATGTATTCAGCTGGAATTTCGCGAAAGCATTTCATGTCTCGCCGTTCATGCCGATGCAACGCGATTATCTGTGGCGCTTTGGTATTCCGGACGAAGCGCTGCGCGTGCACATGGACGTACTGAAAGACGGCGCATCCGATTTCGACGTAACGCTCGTACTGAAAAGAAAATCGCTGAACGCAAAAAATCTGACGCGTTGCCTGCTGCGTTTTCCGTTGATGACAATGAAGATCGTCGCCGCAATTCACTGGCAAGCTTTCATCATCTTTCTTCGACGTAACCCGGTTTATTCTCACCCGAATCCTGCCGCCGACCCGTATCACAGCGATCGCAAACCATGAACACTCACGTCGCCAATGCCGACAAATTCGAGCTTGCCACAACACCCGGAACCCTCGCTCGATTACTGCGTACGCGCTTGCTAAAACAGATGGCGGCACTGCAGGAATGTCAGCTCACGATCAGCGATGCGCTCGGCAGTACCACACTCGGTACGCCGGCAGTTAAGTCCAAAAACACCTTGTATGCGCAGATCGTCGTGCTCGACGGCGAGTTCTATCGGAGCCTCGCCGCGAACGGAAGTGTCGGTGCCGGGGAATCTTATATGGACGGCCAATGGCATTGCGACGATCTGACCTCGCTGATGCGCATCTTCGTGCGCAATCGCGATCTGCTCGATGCGATGGATTCCGGCCTCGCCAAACTCGGCGGCATGGCGATGCGCGCATGGCACAGTTTCCGCCGCAACACACGCGCCGGCAGCCGCCGCAACATCGCCGCACATTACGATCTAGGCAATGATTTGTTCCGTCTTTTTCTCGACGAAAACATGATGTACTCGTCGGCGATTTATGTATCCCCCGACGAAACGCTTGAAGTCGCGTCCACCCGTAAGCTCGATCGCATCTGCCAGAAACTGGCGCTGACTGCCGACGATCATGTCGTCGAAATCGGCACCGGCTGGGGAGGTTTTGCCCTGCACGCGGCGAGACATCACGGCTGTCGCGTAACGACGACGACGATCTCGCAGGAGCAGTTTGACCTCGCTTCGAAACGTGTGCAGGCCGCGGGTCTTGCTGATCGTGTTACCTTGCTGCTCAGCGACTATCGCGACCTTGAAGGCACTTACGACAAACTCGTGTCGATCGAGATGATCGAAGCGATCGGCCATCAATATCTCGATACCTATTTCGCCAAGGTCGGAAGCCTGCTCAAGGATAATGGCCTGGCCTTGATCCAGGCAATCACGATCGAAGATTATCGTTATCAGCAAGCGCTTGTCGCAGTTGATTTCATCAAGCGGCATATTTTTCCGGGTAGCTTTATTCCATCGATCAGCATCATGCTCGACGCGGTGGCAAAAAGTAGCGACATGAAACTCAGCCACCTCGAAGACATTGGTCCGAGTTATGCACTCACGCTCGCGGCATGGCGCAAACGGTTTTTTGAACACCTGCCGGAAGTACGTGCCCTCGGTTATCCGGAACGCTTCGTGCGCATGTGGGAATTTTACCTGTGCTATTGCGAAGGCGGTTTCCACGAACGTTCGATCGGTGACGTACACATGTTGCTGGCCAAGCCACGTTCGTCGCGCGGGCAATATCTGCCGGACCTGCAAACCGCATCATGAAAACGCTGCTCAACGCGATGTTGTATCAACTAACGTGGCTGGCCGCAGTCGGTGGTGCAGGTCACGGTTATTGGTGGAGCGGCGCGCTGATGTTGCTGATCTTTGCCGCGATCCAGTTGCCGCAAAGCGCGACACGAATCGCCGATATTCAACTGCTGCTGATCGCCGCGGTGGTGGGTTTCGCGATCGATTCGAGTCTGGCCGTATCCGGCGTGTTGATTTATGCCGCCGCCGTGCCGTGGCCACATCTCGCGCCGCTGTGGATCGTGGTTCTGTGGGCGAGTTTTTCGTTGACGATGAATCATTCGCTGGCGTTTTTACGTCCGCGTCCAGTGCTTGCTGCGCTGTTCGGTGGCATCGGTGGTTCATTGGCTTACTGGGCGGCGCAACGCGGTTTTGGCGCGGTCAGTTTCGGCGGAAACTTTTTGTATACGTTGTCGCTCTTGGCGGTGATCTGGGCGTTGGTTACACCGTTGCTGTGCACGCTGGCGTCTCTGCTGGTGAACCGCCAGCTGGTAGATGAAATGCACGGCACAGGCGCACGCTGATGGAACTCTGGCCCATCGCGGTCGTCATCCTCGCGACCGGTGTCGCGATGTTCTTCGGCTGGCTGGTGCAGCGACGCACGCGCAATGCCGGCATTGTCGATGTGATCTGGGCGGCGTGCATGAGCGCCAGCGCGATGTTTTATGCAGCGATTGGTAATGGCGCATTGGTGCCACGTTTTGCGGTCGCGATGCTCGGCGGTTTCTGGGGTTTTCGACTCGCCCTGCATCTGCTGGCGCGGGTACTGCACGAAGACGAAGATGGTCGTTATCAATCATTGCGCGAACACTGGCACGGACACCAGGGCAAATTTTTCGCGTTTTTCCAGGGGCAAGCGATTTTGACTGTGCTGTTCTCGTTGCCTTTTTATGCGGTGAGCGCAAATCCGTCGAATCAGCTTTCCATTACCTGTCTGATCGGTGTGCTGATATGGTTTGTCAGCGTTGGCGGTGAAAGTGTGGCCGACATGCAGCTCGCCAACTTTCGCAAGGATCCGCGCAATCGTGGCAAAACCTGTCGCCTGGGGTTGTGGCGATATTCGCGTCATCCGAATTATTTTTTCGAATGGACCCACTGGCTCAGTTACGTATTGCTTGCGCATGGCGCGGTGGTTTGGATCTGGTCGCTGAGTTTACTTGGCCCAATACTGATGCTGATTTCATTGTGCTGGGTCACCGGAATTCCGTTTGTCGAGCGTCAGGCGCTGCGCAGTCGCGGCGAGGATTATCGGCAATATCAGCGTGAGACCAGTGTCTTTATTCCGTGGTTCCCCGGTGGACGTGTCGGTTGAATCTGTTGATCGCGTTCGTTGCTCGCTAAATTTCCTACTACACCTTTCCTGCAGGTTCGAGGCCCTTCATCATGAGCACGACGCTTACCAACGATTTGCCTGCGACCGAACCGAGTCGTTTTTCCGCGCTCGCTTTGTGCGAGCGCGGTCTGGTTCCGGATATGCTGACGCGCCTGGGTATCCGACGTCTATGTGCGGACCGGCTGCATCTTGAGCGCGCCGGTGATCTCGAAGGCGCGCATGGTTTATTCCAGTCGCGCATCGCCGAGTTGCGGCAAAGTCCGATCGCGATTCACACCGATGCCGCAAACGCGCAGCACTACGAATTGCCGCCTGCGTTTTTTCAACTGTGCCTCGGCAAACGCCTGAAATACAGCTCGTGTTATTTTCCGCGCGGTGATGAAACGCTGGAGCAGGCCGAAGAGGCGATGCTGACTTTGTATTGCGAGCGCGCCGAGCTTGTCGATGGTCAGCATATTCTGGAACTTGGCTGCGGCTGGGGTTCGCTCACTTTGTGGATGGCGGAACATTATCCGAATGCGCACATTACGGCCGTATCAAATTCGCGACCGCAGCGCGAGTTCATCGAAGCACGTTGCCGAGAACGCGGTTTTGCGAATGTGGCCGTCATCACGCAGGATGTGAACCAACTGCAGTTGGACGAGCAGCAGTTTGATCGCACGGTTTCGATCGAAATGTTCGAGCACATGCGCAACTACCAGACGCTACTCGGTCGGGTCGCAAGCTGGCTCAAGCCCGGCGGCAAACTGTTCGTGCATATTTTCTGTCATCGCGAGCTGATGTATCCGTTCGATACGGACGGCGACAACGACTGGATGGCGCGCTACTTTTTTACCGGCGGACTCATGCCGGCTGCGGATACGCTGTTGTATTTCCAGCGCGACCTGCGCATCGAGGAACAGTGGCGTTTGTCCGGCACGCATTACGAAAAAACCGCGAACCTGTGGCTGGTCAATCAGGACAGGAATCGCGCGCAGGTCATGCGGGTGTTCGAAGCCGCATATGGGCCGAACGCCGCGTTATGGCAGCAACGCTGGCGCATGTTCTGGATGGCTTGCGCCGAGCTGTTCGGTTATGCCGACGGCAACGAGTGGATGGTCGGACACTATCGTTTTATCAAACCTTGAATAGGGCACGAGAAGACGAAGAAACCGCAAGACGACATAGACAGACGAGCCGGTAGCGGCAAGCTGTAGTTCTGCATCCTATCGTATCACTGCGTCTTCCCGGCTCTTCGTTTCCCGATCTATCCGTCTATCCGTTACTCAAATAGTCGTGTACTACGGTGCCATACGGCAACGTCATGTCGCCGATCATGTGCACGGTCGACAACACTTCGAGCACTGGTAAATCCGCTACAGTCGCGAGCGCATGCGGGTGCAGTTCAAGCGAGCCCGGACCGGTCCATGCGCCCTTCAGCGTGATGTTCTGCATCGCGTAACGCACCAGCTCACAGATGCGCGGCGTGCCATCCACATGCGGGATGATCTTGAGCAGAAAATTCGGCGCGCCGAGTCCGGCGAGCGCAGCAGCCGCATCCAGCTGTTGGTACTTGTAACCCATCGTGCCCGTAGCGACGCGCAGATCGTTATAATCGAGCGTACCAATCATGGTGTCGGTATGCACCCGCAACTCCGGCTGACCGATCTTCTTCGGAAATCCCCATAGCTCGCGACCGCCAGCGGTCGGCGGATGATCGTTCAGATACATCGCCCGTACATACCCACCCTTCTCGCCGCGATAACTTACCGGGATGACCTGCCCCGACTCGCAATAATGGCCGAAACCGGTCGAATCGGGCATGTTGATGAATTCGTATTTGACGATCGGTTCGAGTATTTCCAGCGGGGCCGGCACCACACGTGCGAGCGCCGCCGGATCGGTGCGATAGGTGATGATCAGATATTCGCGATCGACAAAACGATATGGCCCAGGCGGATATGCCGGACTGTCGATGGGCATGGCGAACGCGTTCTTCAGGACATCGGCTTCGGTCATGGCAGTTCCTCGGTTTTTTGATTTCTGATTCGTAATTAATGTGATCGGCCAAAGAAAAAGCCCGGCATAAGCCGGGCTTTTCATTACACGGTAAGCGGTGTTTGCTTACTGGTTTTCTACGGTCAGCTCGGTGCGACGGTTACGCTGACGGCCTTCGGCAGTCTTGTTCGTGTCGATCGGCTTGTCCTTGCCAAAGCCCTTCGGACCATCCAAACGGCTGGCATCAATGCCGTGACCGGTCAGGTAGTCATAAACGATTTTGGCGCGGCGCTCGGAGAGCTTCTGGTTGTAGGCTTCGGTACCGACACCGTCGGTGTGACCGTCCACTTCAACCTTGACATCCGGGTAACGCTTCAGAGTATCGACGGCCTGATCCAAGATTGCGATCGACTCGGCAGACGGCTCTTTCAAGGTCGGGCCAATTTTCTTCTCGACGGTGCTCGGGCGATCGAACTTGAAGTTCACACCACGCAGATCGATGACGACCTTCTGTGGGCAACCATCGGGACCGACGAGGGTACCGGCTGGCGTGTTCGGGCACTTGTCATCACAATCGTTTACGCCGTCGCCGTCGCTGTCTTTGTCGCGACAAGAAGGCGCCACTGGCGGCTTGGCCGCCGACGGAGCAACCGGCTGTGCGGCTGGCGCACCACCGAAGTTGACGACCAAAGCGAGGGTGCCGATTGCATCACCGAAACCGATGTGGTGCGGGATGCTGTTGTTGTCGCGGTCATACCGATACTGAACTTCGCCGCGGAAGGCGATGCGATCGGACATATTGTACTGCACACCACCACCGAGGCTGGCTGCCGGATCCCAACCGCGGGTCGGATGGCCGAGCGCACCAGGACGTACACCTACCGGGCTATAGAAAAAGCCCGCGTGACGCACTGCGCCGATCGTACCAACAACGTATGGACGCCATTGTGCGCCTTGGTCACCAAAGAAATACCGCCCAGCAACGTCAAGCCAAACGCTTTCCCACTGCTTCTTGCCGTTCAGGCCTTGTGCTTCCCACGCTGCGCGCGAGCTGGTCTTGTTTTCGCCGTTGTTAATACTGTACTCAAAATCAGCAGCGAAATTCGGGGTAACCCAAGTCCCTATGCCGATACCGAGCAGCGGGGCAACTTTGGTTTCCCGATCACTATCAGGGAGTACGGCACCGATGCGCGGAGCAACGTACCAGTTATCATAACTCTGGGCATTGGCGGCAACTGTGGCGCCACTCAGCGCAAGCGCGATCAGGGCAAACAAACTAGTACGTTTCATCAGCATTCTCCTTTACAAACATTGATTTTTCGGGCGCTTGCGGCCAAGCGCTTGTAGGACAAGCAAGCATAACTCAGCGTATTCGACACCGGCTTAGAGTTAACAAATTGTTATATTGTTAATGTGAAATCGTTGTGCAGTGTAGCAAAAACATTTCTTTAACACTAGGCATGTGACGACCGAACGCAGCCACGTTTAGCTAGCAGTCAGACAAGCAGTTACAGAGCAAACAAATCCAGCAAGTGATTGATTGGCAACGCATCAAACTCTTCAGCGTGTTTGCTGGTTGCTAGTATCTGCTCTACGCGACGTTTCGGCAAATGTTCAGCCAGCGCGGTCGCGAATTTGTCGAGCAAGACCGGAATTCCCTCGGCCCGACGTTTGCGATGGCCGATCGGAAAATCCACCGCAACCCGCTCGGTCTTCGATCCGTCCACGAAAAACACCTGCACCGCGTTGCCGATATAACGTTTGTCGGGGTCGAAATAGTCAGTGGTGAACTGCGGATTTTCCTTGACCTCCATCTTGCTACGCAGGCCATCAAGACGTGCATCGCTCGCCATGCCATCTTCATAGTCAGACGCCGTCAGGCGACCATGCAGCAACGGCACCGCGACCATGTACTGGATACAATGATCGCGATCTGCGGGGTTGGCCAGCGGGCCGGTCTTGTCGATGATGCGCACGCCGGCTTCCTGCGTTTCGATCACGATCTTTTCGATCTTATCGATCTTGTTCACGATCTGCGGATGCAAGGTCATCGCGCACTCGACCGCAGTCTGCGCGTGGAACTCGGCCGGGAAGCTGATCTTGAACAGCACGTTCTCCATCACGTAGCTCCCGAACGGACGCTCGAACTCGAACGCGCGGCCCTTGAACGCGACGTCGTAGAAACCCCAGGTCTTCGCCGTCAATGCAGATGGATATCCGATCACGCCTTTCACGGCGTTCAGCGCGTGCGTCACCGCACGACGACATGCATCGCCCGCAGCCCAGCTCTTGCGCGGCCCGGCATTCGGCGCATGGCGATATGTGCGTAGCGCACCGCTGTCGATCCAGCTATGCGACACGGCGGTGACGATTTCATCCTTGCCACCGCCGAGCATCGCGGTGGTCACGGCGGCAGACGCCAGCCGCACCAGGATCACATGATCCAGACCAACGCGATTGAAACTGTTCTTGAGCGCGTAGCACCCCTGGATTTCATGCGCCTTGATCGCCGCGGTCAGCACATCGCGCACGGTCAGCGGCTTGCCGCCTTCGCGCACATTTTTGCGCGATACATAATCGGCGACGGCGAGAATCGCGCCGAGATTATCGGACGGATGGCCCCACTCCGCGGCGAGCCATGTGTCGTTGAAATCCAGCCAACGGATCTGCGTACCGATATTGAATGCGGCCTGCACCGGATCGAGTTCATAACTCGTGCCTGGCACTTTCACGCCGCCTGGCAAAGTCGCGCCCGGCACGATCGGGCCGAGATGTTTCACGCACTCGGGAAACTTCATCGCCAGCATCGCGCACGCCAGCGAATCCAGCAGCATGTAGCGCGCCGTGTCGTAGGCTTCGGGCGAATCGATTTTGTAATCGACCACGTAATTGGCGATGTCGACCATGGCCTGGTCGGGATCGGGACGCTGGGCAGAACGGATATCGTGACTCGACATGGAATTCCTTCGCGCAAAATTTCATGGCACACCGCGATGGCGTACCGGACAAGGCCGCGTATTGTCGCGTATCGGCTTGCCCGCGCCAAGAACCGTAAATGCCAGGTCGAAACGCGAGGTCGCGTGTCGGACATGCGATGCCGAGAAACGCGATCATATTCGTGCGGACCAATTGCATCAGCTTTTGTCGAATTCCATTACCAAAGGGATGTGCCCAGACAAGACAGTAGCGCTAACGTTGCGTAAGCTGACCTGCCAGTATTCATTGCCCATTACCGCCATGCCAACATACGCGCAAAAACTGCAGATTGTAGACTCGCACACCGGCGGTGAACCCACGCGCGTGGTGGTATCAGGCGGCCCGGATCTGGGCAATGGCAGTATCGCGCAGCGCCGCGATCGCATGCGCAGCGAATTCGACCGTTATCGCTCGGCCATCGTCAACGAGCCGCGCGGTTCGGATGTCATGGTCGGCGCGTTATTGTGCGAACCGGTCGATGCGGATTGCGTCGCCGCCGCGATCTATTTCAATAACGTCGGTTATCTCGGCATGTGCGGTCACGGCACGATCGGTTTGCTGGTCACACTGGCGCACCTCGGCCGTATCGGTATCGGCGAACATCGCATCGAAACACCGGTGGGCATCATCCAGGCGCGACTCGAATCGCCGAACGCGGTGAGCGTGCGCAATGTCTCCTCGTATCGTTACGCACAGTCGGTGTCGGTCGAGGTGGAAAATCTCGGCACGATCACCGGCGATATCGCGTGGGGCGGCAACTGGTTTTTTCTGGTCGAGAATCATGGTCTGCGAATCGCTGCGGACAATCTGCCTGCATTGACGACAGCCACGCAACGCATCCGCACTGCATTGCGCAACGCCAACATCACCGGCGTTGATGGCGCTGAAATCGACCACATCGAACTGTTCGCAAAATCGCCGACGGTCGCTATCGATGCGCGCAATTTCGTCCTATGCCCGGGTGACGCCTACGATCGCTCGCCGTGCGGCACCGGCACCAGCGCCAAACTTGCGTGCCTGTTCGCCGACGGCAAAATCCGGCCCGGCCAGATCTGGCGTCAGGAAAGCGTGATCGGCAGCGTGTTCGAAGCGAGCATCGAATTATCCGACGATCGAATTTATCCTCGTATCGCGGGGCAAGCACATATTTGCGCGGAAGGCACTTTGCTGATCGACAGCGACGATCCATTCGCGTGGGGCATTCGCATTTGAATCCGGTGCATACGCGCTGCGATGTCGCGATCGTCGGCGCCGGCATCATCGGCACGGCCTGCGCCGAAGCGTGCGCAAGAGGCGCGCTGAATACAGTATTGATCGATGCCGCTTTTCCGGGCGGCGGCATCACTGCCTGCGGCATGGGCCACATCGTGGTGATGGACGATTCCGCCGCACAATGGGCGCTCACGGCGCGTTCGCGCGAGCTCTGGATGGCGCGCACTACTCGCCTGCCCGATGATATCGAATACGACGCCTGCGGCACGTTGTGGGTCGCCGCCGATCGCGCCGAAATGGATGTCGTCGAAGAAAAAGCCGCGATGTATCGGCAGCATGATGTACATGCGCGGATTTTGAATTCCGCCGAGCTGGCGAGCGCCGAGCCGGAACTAATCGCGGGCATGTCCGGCGCCTTGCTGGTGCGCGACGACGCGGTGATTTATCCGCCCGCCGCCGCGCGACACTTTGCTGTCAGCGCGGCGGCGCTTGGCGCGGTAATGCGCTTCGGCCAGCGTGTGCAGGCGCTGGAACCCGGACGCATTCATTTCGCCGATGGCTCGATACTCGATGCCGAACGTATCGTGCTCGCTGCCGGTTTGGCGAGCGACGATTTATGGCCAAACCTGCCGCTGCGCGCGCGCAAGGGTCATCTGGTCATCAGCGATCGTTATCCGGGTCGCGTGCGCCACCAACTGGTCGAACTCGGCTATCTGCACAGCGCGCATGCGAGCGACGCCGACTCGGTCGCGTTCAATGTGCAACCGCGGCGCAACGGACAAATCCTGATCGGCTCGTCGCGCCAGTTCAATGTGAGCGACAACAGCATCGATGCCCACTTGCTGGCAAGCATGCTCGAACGCGCGGTCGGCTTCCTGCCGTTCCTGCGCGATGTGCAAGTGCTGCGCAGCTGGACCGGTTTGCGCCCTGCCACGCTCGATGGACTGCCGCTGATCGGACCGAGCACACAGCATACGTCGATCTGGCTCGCGACCGGCCACGAAGGCCTCGGCATCACTACCGCCACCGCCACCGCGGAACTGATCGCCGCACAACTGCTGGATCGCCCGTGTGCGATTCCACCGGCGCCGTATTGGCCGGCACGTTTTGCATCGGGGGCAACGAATGCCGCCGCCTGAATACATCGAAATTTTTGTCAATGGTCGCGCGCACCTCGTGATCCACGGCAGCACGGTTGCTGCGGCTTTGCTCAATATCGGCATGACGCATTGGCGGCGGTCGATAAGCGGCCAGCCGCGCGCCGCGCTGTGCGGTATGGGCGTCTGTTTCGAGTGTCGCGTCAGCATCGATGGACTCGCGCATCAGCGCGCGTGCCAGATCTTGTGCACACCCGGCATGCGAGTGATCGCTCATGTCGACTGAGCCGACCTTCAGCACCGAAACTCTCGTGATCGGCGCCGGCCCGGCCGGAATCGCGGCAGCCGTGAGCGTCGCCGAATGCGGACGCCACGTGCTGCTGGTCGACGACAATCCACAAGCGGGCGGACAGATCTGGCGCGGCGCAAATATCGATCTGGTTTCAGTGTCGGCACGTCGCTGGTTGCAGCGCCTCGAAAGCCGCGACGTGCAGCGAGTTAGCGGCTGTCGTGCGGTATTTCTTCCTGAACCGAATCTGCTGATTGCCGATGTCCGTGGACAACGCTGCGCCATTCGTTTCGAACAGGTGATTCTGGCGGGCGGCGCACGCGAACTTTATCTGCCGTTTCCGGGCTGGACCTTGCCTGGCGTGACCGGTGCGGGTGGCCTGCAGGCGCTGATAAAATCCGGGCTGGATGTCGCCGGCAAACGGATCGTCATCGCCGGCAGCGGGCCGCTGCTGCTCGCGGTTGCCGCAACCGCACGACAGGCCGGCGCACGCGTTTTGTGTATCGCCGAACAGGCCAGCGCAAAGGCGCGGCGAGACTTTGCCTTCGGCCTGTGGCGACATCCCGGCAAACTCGTACAAGCCGCGCGCCTGCGCTGGCAAAGTGCCCGCATTCCCTACTATGCCGATGCCTGGATCACGCGCACTGACGGTCAGGATCAACTCAAGGCGGTGTGGGTAAAACACGGCACACAGCATCGGTATATCGAATGCGATCTGCTTGCGTGTGGTTTCGGTCTGGTGCCGAATCTCGATCTCGCGCAGATGTTCGGCTGCACCATCGCCGGCGGCGCGATTGCCGTCGATCAATCGCAGCGCAGTTCGCAAAAAAATGTCTTCGCCGCCGGCGAAAGCACCGGCATAGGCGGCGTCAACAAGGCACTCATCGAAGGCCGCATCGCCGGCTTCTTCGCCGCCGGATCTGCCGACCAAGCGGTTAGGCTATTCGCTGCGCGCGCACATACCCACGCATTCGCAAAATCCCTTGCAAAAACTTTCGCACTGCGCAACCAACTGCGCAGTCTCGCCATGCCCGAAACTTTTTTCTGCCGCTGCGAAGACGTGCCGCTAGCCGCTGTGTGCGAGATGCCGAACATGCGTCAAGCCAAGCTGACCAGCCGCTGCGGTATGGGCGCGTGCCAGGGCCGCATCTGTGGCAGTGCTGGCGAATTTCTGTTCGGCTGGCGCGACACCGTGTCAACGCGCCCGCCATTCAGTGCGACGGCACTTTCCAACCTGATTTCACCATCCATCGAGGCCAGCCAAAAATGAGCTTCAATTTCCTGGGCGTGATGCCCGCGATCACCACAAAATTCAAAACCGATCTGTCGATCGACCACCACTTCGTGCGCGAGCATGTGCAGTGGCTCGTGCAACACGGCGCGACCGCGATCATTCCGTGCGGCTCGCTCGGCGAAGGCGCCACGTTATCGTTCGACGAAAAAATCGCGTTGATCAAAACCTGCGTCGCCGCGGTCGATGTGCCGGTGATTCCAGGCATCGCCGCGACCAGCACCGCCGATGCCGTGCAGCTGGCACAAGCCGCGCACACCGCCGGTGCGCGCGGCTTGATGGTGCTGCCGCCGTACCTGTATGTGAGCGACTGGCGCGAGATGAAAACGCATATGAGTGCGGTAATTTCCGCCACGCCATTGCCGTGCATCCTGTACAACAATCCCATCGCCTACAAGACCGACTTCCTGCCCGATCAGATCGCCGAACTTGCGACCGAACATGCCAATCTCGCCGCAGTAAAAGAGTCGAGCACGGATGTGCGGCGCATCAGCTGGATTCGCGCCTTGCTCGGCGATCGCCTCGCCATCGGCGTCGGTGTCGATGACGCCTTGCTCGAAGGTATGGCCGCCGGTGCGCAGTTCTGGATCGCCGGATTGGTCAATGCATTTCCGGCCGAATCGGTACTGTTGTACGACCTCGCCCGCGCCGGGCGCCATGACGAAGCGTTCGCGCTATATCGCTGGTTCCTGCCGCTTTTGCGCATGGATACCGTGCCCAAGTTCGTGCAGCTGATCAAACTCGTGCAGGCCAAAGTCGGTATGGGCAGCGAGATCGTGCGTGCGCCGCGCCTGCTGTTGAGCGGCGCTGAGCGAGTCAGCGCCGAAGCAGAAATCGCGACCGCGCTCGCCACACTTCCGACCCTGCAAAACCTCGCAGGAACGGAGTAGCACATGACGGAATCGACCGGTCTTTCGATCATTGGCGCTACACGTGGCGCAGCGGGCGGCAAGTGCTTTCGCGCATTCGATCCGACGGCGAATATGACATTCGGCGTGGAGTTCCATTCGGCATCGAGCAGCGATATCGAGAGCGCCACCACACTGGCGACCGAGGCCGCAGCGGCATTTGCGCGCAGCAGCGGCGCCCAGCGCGCTATCCTGCTGGAATCGATAGCAAGCCATATCGAAGCAGCGCTGCCGTTACTCATCGAAATGATACCGCGCGAAACCGGCCTGCCCGAACCGCGCGTGCGCAACGAAACCGCGCGCACCTGTTCGCAACTGCGCCTGTTTGCGAGCGTGTTGCGCAATAGCGACTGGCTGGATGCGCGTATCGATCATGGCGACGCGACACGCACCCCGCCGAAGCCTGACCTGCGTTCGATGCGGCGAGCACTCGGACCGGTCGCAGTGTTCGGCGCGAGCAATTTCCCGCTCGCGTTTTCGGTCGCCGGCGGTGACACCGCCTCGGCGCTGGCGGCGGGTTGTCCGGTCATCGTCAAGGCGCACCCGGCGCATCCCGGCACGTCGGAAATCATCGGTTTGGCCATCCAGACGGCTATTCGCGAATGCCGCCTGCCGGCCGGAATTTTTTCGTTGCTGTTCGATGCAGGGCATACCGTCGGTGCGGCACTCGTCACACATCCCGTCATCCAGGCGGTGGGCTTTACCGGCTCGCAACGCGGCGGTCGTGCACTGCTGGCGCTCGCGATGCAGCGCAAGCAACCAATTCCGGTGTATGCGGAAATGGGATCGGTCAATCCGGTGTTCATCCTGCCCGGCGCGCTGGCGGTGCGTGCCGAAACCATCGCCGACGGTTTGCATGCCTCGGTGATGCTCGCGTGTGGTCAATTCTGCACTTCGCCCGGCCTAGTGTTCGCGGCCGAGGGCGCCGACTACGAGCGTCTGCGCACACGACTGAAATCATTGTTCGCCGCAAGCCATACCGCGACCATGCTGACGCCGGGTATCGCCGATGCTTTTCGCCACGGCATCAAAAACCTCGCACAACATCCGGGCGTGCATGTGCTCGCGCAACGTGATACTAGCGACAGCCTCGGCGGCGCAGCCTTGCTCGAAACCGATGCTGCCACCTTGCTCGCGCATCCCGAACTTGCCGAGGAAAATTTTGGCCCGAGCACCGTTCTAGTGCGCGCGGAATCTGCCGCGCAATTGATCACGCTCGCCGCCCATCTGGACGGCCAACTCACAGCGACCGTGCACGCCGAAGCCGATGAACTCGGCGACCATACGAACTTGCTCGATGTTCTGCAAAGCCGCGCCGGACGTGTACTGTTCGGCGGTTTTCCGACCGGCGTCGAAGTCAATCACGCCATGGTTCACGGCGGTCCGTGGCCGGCGAGTTCCGACAGCCGGTCAACCTCGGTCGGCAGCGCCGCGATCCTGCGCTGGGTGCGGCCTGTCGCATTGCAGAATTTTCCCGATGCGTTTCTGCCGCCGGAATTGCAGGAGAAAAATCCGCTGCAACTGCGTCGATTAGTCGACGGTAAATTCAGCGATATATCGACCCGCTGATTTGGGTATGGCGCTGACCGGTGCTCGATACAAGTGCGATGCATTGCGAGTGAGCGCCGTCACTTTTTCAGCCCACTCTATTTGCAGGCCTGGATTCGCGTTTTTGCCAACGTCGGCGCGCGCAAATACCGGGCGAGTCCGCGATCCCGGAACGGCAGATTGCCGAACTGCGCGGCGAGATGATCGACGAATACGCGCACCTTGAGCGGTACGCGCCGGCGGTGCAGTATCAGTACGTGGATCACCACGTCTCGCACCGGAAAATTCGCGAGCACTGCGCGCAGCCGGCCCATGTGCCGATCTTCGACGATATCCCGCGTCAATCTCAGACCGATACCGACGCCAGCCAACCACCGTAGCGTCGCGCAATACTTCGCCGAGTTTGCTCCCGAAATTTCCGCTGATGCGCTGATGATTTGATCGTGCACATCACGCAGCGGCCAGCTATCCAGGCGCCCGGTGGTGCTGCGGAGGATCAGCCAAATATGCGCGGCGAGATCGACAGGTTTGCGTGGAATACCGTGGCGTTTGAAATAGTCCGGACTCGCACACAATGCGCGTTGGCTCAGCGCGAGGCGCCGCGCGACCAGACTCGAATCGGTAAGCTCTCCGATGCAGATCGCGAGATCGAAACCGCTCTCGACCAGATCGACGTACTGATTGCTCAGATGCACGTTGAGCTGCGATAACGGATGACGCCTATGATGTGCCGATCACCTTCACAGGAAATCTGCCATGAACATTAATCTCGACGGCCAGCGCGCCCTCGTCAGCGGCTCAACCGTCGGCATCGGTTATGCGATCGCCCAAGAACTCGCGCGCCACGGTGCGCATGTCACGCTCAATGGCCGCACCCAGGCGCGTGTCGACGCGGCGCTGGCGCAGTTGTGCGCCGCCGTGCCCGGCGCGAAGGTGGATGGCATCGCTGCCGATCTTGGCAGCGAATCGGGCGCGAAACTCGTGCTCGAAAAATTGCCCGAACTCGACATCCTGATCAATAATCTCGGCATTTTTGAAGTCGCGGAATTTGCCCAGATCAGCGACGACGACTGGCGACGTTTCTTCGAAGTCAACGTGCTCAGCGGGGCGCGTCTGGCGCGGCATTATCTGCCCGGCATGCTCGCGCGCAACGCTGGGCGCGTGGTTTTCATTTCCAGCGAATCGGCGCTGCAGATTCCGGCAGAGATGATTCATTACGGCATGACCAAGTCGGCGCAGATTGCGATCGCCAGCGGTCTCGCGCAGCTGACCAAGGGCACGCGCGTCACGGTCAACTCGGTGTTGCCGGGCCCGACCCGTTCGGAAGGCGTCGGCACCTTCGTCAAGGATTTCGCCGAGAAACAGGGCGTGAGCACGGCGGAATTCGAACAGCAGTTTTTCAAGACTGCACGCCCGACCTCGTTGCTGCAACGCTTTATCGAGCCCGAGGAAATCGCGCGCGTAGTTGCGTTTGTCGCCAGCCCGCTGGCGTCTGCGATGAATGGCGCGGCGGTGCGCGCCGAGGGCGGATTGCTGTTGTCGGCGTTCTGATTCTTTTGCGGCGTGTATGAGTGATTGCCGTGCCGCAATTATCTGATTCCATATTCCGGAGATTTCCATGAAAGCTGTTGCCTTGACTCACTATCTGCCGATCAGCGATGCGAATTCGCTGTTCGATACCGAGATCGAAAAACCCGTTGTCGCCTCGCGCGATCTGCTCGTGCGTGTGCTTGCCGTGTCGGTCAATCCGGTCGACACCAAGGTGCGCTCGCCGAAACACACGATCGAAGCATCGCCGCGCGTACTCGGGTGGGATGCGGCCGGCATCGTCGAAGCCGTGGGCGATCAGGTCACGGCATACAAGCCCGGTGACGAGGTGTATTACGCCGGCTCAATCGAACGTCCGGGCTGCAACAGCGAGTATCAACTGGTCGACGAACGCATCGTCGCACGCAAACCCGCGAGCCTTGATTTTGCACAGGCAGCGGCGATTCCGCTCACCGCGATCACGGCGTGGGAATTGATGTTCGAGCGCATGCGCATCGCCGTTGATGGCACCGAGCGTGGCCGCAACTTGCTGCTCATCGGCGGTGCTGGCGGCGTGGGATCGATGGCGATCCAGTTCGGCAAACTCGCCGGGCTGACGGTGATTGCAACGGCATCGCGCGCCGATACGATCGCGTGGTGTCGCGAACTCGGCGCCGATCATGTGATCGATCATCGCCAGCCGCTGCAGCCACAACTCGATGCGCTCGGCATCACCGCGATTCCCTACATCGTGAACTTTGCCGACAGCGCCGCCTACTGGACGCAGATGGGCAAACTGATCGCACCGCAAGGACGCATCGGCCTGATCGTGGAACCCAGCGCGCCGCTGCCGATCGGCGATCCGCTCAAGCTCAAGAGCATCAGCATCCACTGGGAAATGATGTTCACGCGCGCGAAATTTCAGACCGAAGACATGATCGAACAGCAGCATCTGCTCACACGCATTGCGGCGCTGCTCGATGCAGGAAAACTGCGCGGGACGGCACGGCAGAATCTTGGCAACATCACTGCTGAAAATCTGCGCAAGGCGCATGCACTGCTCGAATCCGGCCAGAGCATTGGAAAAATAGTACTCGCCGGCTGGTGATGTTTGCGCTCGACACGGCGTTGTCGCGCCGTGTCGATGACCGCCACGCAGTGGCGGCAAAACGCGCGGCAACGCTTGGCGTGATACCGACGAAAGGCGACAATGCGCGGCCCTCCTGTTGCCGCCAACATGCCCGCCGAACTTTCCCTGCTGAGCCGTCTATTGCGCCTGAGTGCTTTCAGCGGGATTCCCGCCGCTGCGCTGCGCAGCCTGTACACCTACTTCGGCGAACAGTTGCCAGCCTGCACGCTTGCGGTCCTGCTCGTGCGCGGCGTGGCGCCGGGACAATGTCGGCTGGTCGGCGTGATCGGCGCGGACGGCAACGAATATCTTGCGGTAGACGATGCGCAGGACACGCAACAAAAACTGCCGCTGTTCGACGATGCGCTCAGCGCGCGCCTGCTGGGCAATATTGCGCCGCGCCTGATCGCGCTCAATCCCGACGAACAAACGCTGCCGCTGGCGCAGGCCTTGTTTGCGCCGCGCGTGTTACTGGCGTTGCCGATTATCGATTCCGGCCATGTGCATCACTGGCTGGTACTGGGTAGCACCGATGTCGATCGCTTTGATCGGCTCGATCTGGATCGCATGCTGATCGAGGCCAACCTTGCGGTGAGTTACATCGTGCGTCCGCTGGCGCTGCGTGAACTCAGCGACGAAGCGGCGCGCAGCCGGCATCAGATCGAAGGTCTGGCTGATGTGCAAAAGTTGCTTTTGCCGCAAAATATACAAATTCGCGGCCTCGACTATGCCGTGCACTGGCAGCCGGCAGATACCGCGGCCGGCGACTATTACGATTTGGTGATGCTCAACGAGCGGGTCGAAGGCGTGACAAACGACACCGATGGCGATGTCTGGACGGCGATCATCGCCGACGTTTCTGGGCATGGTGCGGCGTCGGCGATGGAAGCAGTGCAGTTCGATGCGATCCTGCGCACCTATCAGGGCGATGGCGGTGCCGGACCGGCCGGCGCGATCACTTACGCCAATCGTTATTTCTTTTCGCGACGCCAGCGCCAGCATTTCCTGACCACGCTCGGCACGCTGTATCGGCCCGACGAGCGCAAGTTGTATTACGTCAGCGCCGGCCATCCGCCGCTGCTACATCGACGCGGCAACACAGTGACGCTGCATGGCCAAGGCGAGGCAATTCCGCTAGGCATCCTGCGCGATCATGTCTGGCAAAACAGCGAGCTCGCACTGCAGCGTGACGATGTGGTGGTGTTGTATACCGATGGCATCGTCGAGGCACGCAATGCCGACGGCGAACCGTTTGGCATGGCGCGTTTGCGGGAGCTGGTGGCGCAGAGCGAGGCCACCGACGCCGCAAGGTTGCAGCAGATCCTCTGCGATGCCTTGTTCGCGCATCAGGGTGCTAGTGTGGGTGTCGACGACCAGACGTTGATCGTGCTGCGAATCATACATTAGGGTTTGCCGAGCGTACGATGGCAAGCGCGTCGCTGATCGAAACAGACGTGCCGCGGGCGCCGACTCCCGATGAAATTCACTGCCGAGACGCCGCGCTCGCGCCTGCATATTCTGCATGCCTGCGCCGTTGCCGGGCGCGCTAGCGCGGCGTTTTTCATGCGCACGTGAGCGGCTCGATCAGGTCGGGATCACGCCCGACCAGAGTACCGTTCACGTACACGGCGCCGGCCATGTTGCGTTATTCGCGCCTCAACGCGGTCGGCTGTGTTGGATCGAGCTGGTTCCATTCCAGCCGCTACCAGACCACGCCATCGAAGTTCGGCCAGCGATCGTTGACGAAATCGGGAATCGATATGCGCTGCCATCCATCGCACCGCGCCTGCAGGATTTGCCAAGCGCTGCGCGCCACCTCGGCGGTGCCGAGCAGGTGCGGCGCGGGTGTCTGAGCCGTCACGACGGTTGTCAGAAAATTCAGCCACCATAGCAGTGTGGCCGACAACCCGTGCAGGCCCGTTCGCAGACTGCCGCAAATCGAATTGCGTCGCGGCACTAGCGCAACAATCCCAGCGAACGCGCCTGATAAATTGCTTGCGTGCGCGTGCTGACCGGCAGCCTGCGCAAGATGTTCTGGATATGGCTTTCGACGGTCAAAGTTGAGCGTGCGATTTTTTCGCCGATTTCGCGGCTGATCACACCTTCGGCCACGAACTGCAGGATTTCTTCCTCGCGCCGCGTCAGCGGAGCGGCGGTTGTTTCGCTTGTCTCCAGCGAAACCGCGAGTACTGCGACTGCCATCGACTTGACCGCGAGCAGCCGCAGGATATGCGTGGCGACGAACGGATCGACCGGCGCGCCGCCGTGCTGGATGCGCGCAGCGCAGCGATGAGTTCATCGTCGTCGCGCTCCTTCAACACATATCCGGTCGCACCGGCTTTTAAGGCGGCCGGGATCAGATCCTGCGCAGCGAAGGTCGATACGACCATCGCGGTCGTTTCGGTATCGTGGCGATGCAGCCACTCGATGAAATCGATGCCGCCGCCGTCGGGCAATTCGATATCAACCCGCGCCAGCGTAAATGGCCGCGTTGCGTAAACTTGCCTGGCCTGCGCCAGAGCGCCGGCGAAATAGATATCACATTGCGCAACACCCGATGCGATGAACACGCGTGCCAAGCGTTTTTACACGCGGTTATCGTCTTCCACGACCAACGCAGGCTGCAATGCGAGCTAAGGCGAATCGTGGTTCAAATGCGTATCGTCAGAAAAGTTTTTTGTGTCGCAGATTTCAGTGCGGCATTGTAGAACGACATCGGATCGCTACGGTTCAGGCCATACCGAAACCGCGTACCGATCAATTTCTCCCAGCTGAAAGGTTCAACGCACTTGCCACAGCGAGCGGTTCCGGGCATCTTCGTACAATCGTTTGAATCAGGAATGGCGCCGTGAATTATCCGCACCTGCTCGCCCCGCTCGATCTTGGCTTCGTCACCCTTCCCAATCGCGTGCTCATGGGCTCGATGCATACCGGGCTGGAGGATCGCGCGCGCGACTACGGCAAACTCGCGACGTACTTCGCCGAGCGCGCGCGCGGCGGCGTCGGTTTGATCGTGACCGGCGGCCTCGCGCCGAACGTGCGCGGCTGGCTCACACCGTTCGGCGGCAAACTCAGCATGCGCCACGAAGTGCCGCGGCATCGCAAGATTTCGCAAGCCGTGCATGCCGAAGGCGGACTGATTTGCATGCAGATCCTGCACGCCGGCCGGTACGGCTACAGCCCGTTCAACGTCGCGCCGTCGGCACTCAAATCGCCGATCACACCGTTCGCGCCACGCGCGCTTTCGAGCGGCGGCGTCGAGCGCCAGATCCACGCGTTTGTGCGGTGTGCCCGCCTCGCGCAGGACGCCGGTTACGACGGCGTCGAAGTGATGGGTTCGGAAGGTTATCTGATCAACCAATTTCTCGCCGCGCGCACCAACAAGCGCGACGACGACTGGGGCGGCAGTTACGCAAAGCGCATGCGTTTTCCGGTCGAGATCGTCACGCGCATGCGCGCCGCGGTCGGGCCGAATTTCATCATCATCTATCGTTTGTCGATGCTCGATCTGGTCGAAGGCGGGTCGAGCTGGGAGGAAGTCGTGTTGCTCGCCAAAGCGATCGAAGCGGCCGGCGCGACGATCATCAACACGGGCATCGGCTGGCACGAGGCGCGCATTCCGACCATCGTCACGAGCGTGCCGCGCGGCGCATTCACCTGGGTCACGCGTCGCCTGAAAAGTGAAGTAAAATTGCCGCTGATCACGACCAACCGCATCAACATGCCGGATGTCGCCGAACGCATTCTGGCAAATGGCGATGCCGACATGGTGTCGATGGCGCGGCCGCTGCTGGCGGATCCGGACTGGGTCAACAAGGCGCGCACAAATCGCGCCGACGAGATCAATACCTGTATCGCGTGCAACCAGGCCTGCCTCGATCATGTGTTCGAGAAAAAGGTCGCGTCGTGTCTCGTCAATCCGCGCGCTTGCCACGAAACCGAACTCAACTACATCGCAACGATCACGCCGAAACGTATCGCCGTGGTCGGTGCGGGACCCGCCGGCCTGGCCTGCGCGACGGTGCTGGGCGAGCGCGGCCATCACGTCACCTTGTTCGATGCGGCAGATGAAATCGGCGGACAGTTCAATATGGCCAAACGCATTCCCGGCAAGGAAGAATTCAGCGAAACCCTGCGCTATTTCAGCAGGCGCATTGAGCTCACCGGCATCACCTTGAAGCTTGGTACACGCGTCGCGGCGAGCGATCTCGGTCGCGACCGTTTCGATCAGGTGATCCTCGCTACCGGCGTCGCGCCAAGGCATCCGCCGATCCCCGGCATCAAGCATGCGAAGGTGCTGAGTTATGTCGACGTGCTCGCGTCGAAAGCCAAGGTCGGACCGCGCGTGGCGATCGTGGGCGCGGGCGGCATCGGCTTCGATGTCGCGGAATTTCTGGTGCAGGATCTGCCCGCGCCGAGCACCGATATTGCAAGCTGGCTCAAGGAATGGGGCATCGATCAAACGCTGACCGCGCGTGCCGGCGTCGAAGGCGTCAAGGCACAACCTGAAGCGCCGGCGCGTACGGTCTGGCTGCTGCAGCGCACGCCGGGCGCGCCGGGCAAACGCCTGAACAAGACCAGCGGTTGGGTGCATCGTTCGACGCTCAAACACAAGCAGGTGCGCATGCTCGGTGGCGTCGAATATCAGCACATCGACGACGCTGGCCTGACCATCAGCATCGATGGTCAATCGCAATTGCTCGAAGTCGACAACGTGATCATTTGCGCCGGGCAGGAACCCCGGCGCGACCTGCTCGCGGAGTTGCAGGCGGCCGGGCAAACCGTGCACCTGATCGGCGGCGCCGATGTCGCCGCCGAACTGGATGCTAAACGCGCCATCGATCAAGCGAGCCGGCTCGCCGCGACGCTGTAAATCGATGCTGCGCGACTGAGCGCGGCGGCCGATTCAATCAGCCGTCGCGCTTGCTCGCAGACGTCGTATTGGCCAAAGCGGCGCGTGCCAGCCGCAGGTTTTCGATAATCGCCGGCTGGCCCGGCGCGAGTCGTTCGGCAACACGCAGCAGCTCGACCGCGCGGACAAAATTGCCGTTGTGGTAATTCGCCATGCCGCACAGATTCAGTGCGTTCAAATCGCCTGGCATTTCGACCAGCGCCTGCTCAAGACAGCCCAGCGCGACTTTCAGATCGCCGCCTTTGAGATGTTGCTGACCGAGATAAATCAGCGACTGCGGCAGTTTTTTCCAGCGCTCGAAAACCGCGGCCCATTTGCTGCGAAGTTTTGCGTAGTAGAGATCGTGCTGTTCCGCACTCTCCACGTTCGGACCGAGGCCGCAACCGGAATCGCCGATGTAGCCGTTCCAGATGCACGTGGCGGTTTTCACCCACTGGAATTCGGTGCGTGACGCGCAGTTGATGAAAAAATCCTGATCCTCGTAAATCGGAAAGGTCGGATCGAAACGCGCGCCTTCATCGATCAGGCTGCGATGGAAAATCGTCGCCACCGGCTGACTGCGATTCTGATTGTAGAGCTGCATGTGGTACCCATCGCGCCCGCTGTAGCCGACCAGATTGCCTTGCGCATCGTGCACGCGCGCGCTCGAATACAACAAACGGATATCCGCACGCCGCGGCGCCGTCAGCAGCGACTCGACATGCTCGGGCAACAGCTCGTCGTCGTCATCGAGAAAATTCAACCACTCGCCCGTTGCCGCGTCGAGACATGCGTTTGCCGCATCGGGACGCGGCAAACGTCGATCCGGATCGGGCACGACAAAACGCAGCGGTCGTCCGCGATAGTTATCTGCGAGCGGCTGATGCCGCTGACCGCACGCGGCAACAACGACGATTTCGATATTCGGCCAGGTCTGTGCCACAGCAGAATCGAGCGCACGACACAACGTCGACCGGTCCATGCTGCGCACGAGCAGTGAAACGAGTGGCTTGTCCATTGCAACAGACCCTGCGCTCAAGCCGACTTGACCCGATAACACGGCTGATACGCTTTCGAGCTCGGCAACTTCATGCGGTGCTGGCTGACAAAACTCGCGAGCGTCGCATCCAGCGCGCGCATGATTTCCGCTTCGCCGTCGATCACGAACGGGCCATGTTGTTCGATCGCACGAATGCCTTCTTCCTTGACGTTGCCGGCGACGATCGCCGAAAACGCACGGCGCAAATCCGCAGCGAGCAGATGGCGCGGCTGATTGCGGTTGAGGTTCAAGGCCGCGACATTGGCGTGATTCGGATGAAACGGAGTCTGGAATTCGTGCTCGATCTTGAGCGCCCAGTTGAAGAAAAACGCATCCTTGTTGTTGAGGCGGAACAGCCTTACTTTTTCCAGACCCTGCGCCATCGCGCGCGCGGTTTCGGCCGGATCGTCGATGATGATGCGGTAGCGATTCGCCACGTCGTCACCGAGCGCCAGGCGCAGGAATTGATCGATCTGCTCGAAATACGCGACCGATTCTTTCGGCCCCGCAAACACCAGCGGAAACGGAATATGAACGTTATCGGGATGCAACAAAATGCCAAGCAGATAGAGGATTTCTTCCGCCGTGCCGACGCCGCCGGGAAACACGATGATGCCGTGGCCGGTGCGCACGAACGCTTCGAGACGTTTCTCGATATCCGGCATGATCACAAGATTGTTGACGATCGGATTCGGCGATTCCGCGGCGATGATGCCGGGCTCGGTGATGCCGATGTAGCGATTGCTCTTGCGCCGCTGTTTGGCGTGCGCGATGGTCGCGCCTTTCATCGGTCCCTTCATCGCGCCCGGGCCGCAACCGGTGCAGATATCCAGCACACGCAGTCCGAGCTGATATCCGACCGCCTTGGTGTATTCGTATTCGTGCCGCGGAATGGAATGGCCGCCCCAGCACACGACCAGGTTCGGCTCGATGTTCGGTTTCAGCACGCGCGCGTTGCGCAGGATCTCGAACACCGCATGCGTGATGCTCAGTGAATTGTCGAAATTGAAACGCCCCGCTTCGACCTGCGTGGCGATGTAGACGATGTCGCGCACCACCGCAAACAACAACTCGTTGATGCCGCGAATGATGCGGCCTTCGACAAACGCCTGCGCCGGCGCATGGAGCAATTCGAGCTTGATGCCGCGATCCTGCTGCAGCACCTGAATTTCGAAATCGGGATAACGTTCGAGCATGCCGCGCGCGTCGTCGCTGACGATGCCCTGGGTGAGCACGGCGAGCGCGCAACGGCGCAGCAGCGCGTGCAGTCCGCCCTGGGTCGCATCGCGCAGCCGCGAGACTTCGTTACGCGAAAGCACATCCATGCCGGCGACGGGCGAGATCTGGGCGTTGACGGTAGTTTTTGCCATTGGTGATTTTTTCCTGTGCTGATGACCACAACGCTGCGCCCTTGCGCCGCGTAGCCTGCTAGTAATAGCGACTGCGGGTGACGCGCGCAAGTCCGCGGCCAGGTCACAGCAGGTGATGGCCATTTTCGCCGGGAATCTTGCGACCGTGGCGGCAGCAAAAACACGCGCGCAACACACTGCTTCGATACTCAAGGTCATTCGTTTCCCGCCGGTTTCATCGCCGCGATGACGTCCGTTCGCAGCGGCGACAGATGCACGTTCGCGGGCACATCGTCCACAAATTTCGTGGGCGGGCGGAGACCGGCGGGGGCGGATCGCTTCGCAAAGTGTGTCGTAATTCTCGATTCACCGACATCCCTGCGATCAAGCCCGGCGGTCCAGTAAGTCCGTGGTGAGCTTGGCATCGCCGAAGACCGAAGCCCACTCGGACAACGTCAGGTGGGGCGTGATGATCACGCTGGTGTGCTCGTAGAGTTCGGACAGCAGGTGGAACAGCAGCGCGCCGCCGGCCTGTGAGAGCGGCAGATAGCCCAGTTCATCGAGGATTACCAGATCCATGCGCATGAGGCTGTAGGCCCGCGCCGATATCTCGACGTCGCCATCGAAGGGTCTCGGCATCGGCATCAAGTGCGGCAGCTCGTACTCGCGTGTCTCAGCAATCGTCATGCCCGGAAAGTCGGGATGCCGGGCGGCGTGCCACGCCGTGATGCAGCGACGTGCCAGACAGGCACTGCGTTCGGCGGATGATGATGCCTTGCTGGCTCGTGTCGAACTGGAAGGCCTCACCCCACTCAAACACATAGGCTGAGCGTGCCGTCACGCTGCCGACCTCGGCGCGCCAGCGGCGCACGTGAACACTCATGCGCGAATAGCTACCGCTGTAGCCCTTGGCTTTGATCCGGCGAAACAGGACGAGCCGAGTGCGCCGTTCACGCATGGGGCGGTGCGCATCCGTCGCAAGCGCCTGGCGCAGGTCAGCGGCATAGCCATTGAGCTTCGTTACGCCCGGTCCGCGCACATACGTCAGCTCGGCGCGCTGCGGCTGCTTCAACCACTTCTTGATCGTATTGCGAGAGAGACTGGTCTGTCTGGCGATCTCGCTGATCGAGGTCTTCTCCCGGAAATGCATCCGGCGTACTTTGGCTTACATACTCGTAGTGACCACCTCAATGTCCTGCTGGTTAAATCCTCAGCAGGTTAGGTTGAGCACCCTGGTCAATTTTGGACGCGCTCCAACACCAGCGATACGTCCGCAAGCATCGGCCGTAGTTGTGCTACTCCGTCGTTCAAAATCAACGGCGTATTTCTCGGCCCCGCGTTCGCGGCAATAACTAGCCGGGCGCCGGCCTAAAAAAAAACCGGCGCCCTGAGGCGCCGGTCAAATTTGTTGCAATTTCTTTTGACTCAGAACTTGTAGCTTGCGGTCAGCATCAGCGACCAGCGCTGTGATGGCACCGGTGCGCCCGGGGTCTGGCCTTCGTTGATATTCAACACCTGCGGCACATAATTGCCATTGGCATCCTTGTATGCGCTACCGCTGATGTCGTAGATGTACTTGCCGGTGGCCGGATCGATACCCGTGACGTTGGCCAAACTACGCGTAAGCGGGAACGGAGCACGACGCTCCACACCCCATTTGCTGCTGATCAGGTTGCCGATGTTGAAGAAGTCCAGACGCAACTCACCCTTGTTGCCCTCGAAGAATCCTGGCACTTCCTGCTTGAAGCTCAGATCAATCTGGTTTAGCCACGAGCTGTGCGCACCGTTGCGGTTGGCGACGCCGCCAGCATGCTTGCTCAGGTACGAATCGCTGTTGATGTAATCGATGAACTGCTGCTTCTGCTTGTCGGTGACATTCGGATTCCACGACACGTCCGCGGCGGACTTCGGTATGTAGATCAGATCACGCGAATATCCATCGCCGTTCAAATCGTTACCGGCGATCCAGCTATACGGTGCGCCGGAATGACCGTTGGCGAAGATGCCAACACCGGTTTCGTTGTCACCGAAGAATTTGTGCTGCCAGCTAAACGAAATCTTCAGCGCCTTCGGCACGTTGTAGTTGGAAACCGCTGCGCGGTCGGTGTTTGGATTGACCCAGACGTTGCCCTGAATATTCGAGTTGGCAACACTGGAGGTACCCGGATTCACGTCAGTCGAATGCTGGAAGATCGCCGCAACGGATGCGCTCCAGTCGTCGGACAGCGGCTTTTTGACGACGAAGGTCAAGCTGCTCGATTGTCCCTGATTGGTGTTGGTCAGCTCAGTGACGTTGCCGAAGGCCGAATTGGCATTGGCTTTGGTACCGCTCGCCACGCCCGCCGCACTGTAAACACCCCAGTACAGATTGCGTCCGTCCGGACCGCGCCCGGTGGGCGCGCCCAGATTCAAATTCTTGTAGAAAATGTCTTCGTTGGTTTTGACGTAGCTGCCCTCAACGCTACCGACCATGCCTAGCCATGGCAATTCACGGTCAAATGCCAAACTCACCTGCGTGGTCGACGGCATCTGGAAATGCGGATCGATGGTATCGACGGCCATCTTGGCAACGCCGGAACCCAGCACCAACGTGCCGGTATTCGGGATCACCGGCTGCGCACCATTGTAGCCCGGCGCCTGTTTGACATAGCTAACCTGACCCGCCGGACACGTGCTACCCGTCGCCGGGCTGAAAGCCTTGCCATCCTTGCTGCACAGCAGTGTGCCCGGCGCGGAGCTCGAGGTGTTCACGATGTCGTAGGTAACAACCTTGACACCGCTGCCACCGTAGGAGTTCGAGTACCACACTGTCGGCACATCGGAGACGAATATGCCAACGCCACCGCGCAATTGGGTTTTGCGTTCGGTATCGAAGTCGTAGTTGAACGATACGCGGGGTTGCACGGTGCCGTTGCCGCGCGGTACTGCATTGTTGGCGTAACCGAAGCCACCATTGGCAGCAGTGCACAAGGTGGAACCGTTCGCGTTGGTCGCGGTAAATGCAGCTCCGGGTGAAGAAGCAAAGCACGGATTTCGGACAGGATCGTTGCCGAACTCGGGCACGTCAAAACGCAGTCCGTATTGCAGCGAAAAGCGGTCCGTGGCCTGCCAGATATCTTCGACGAACAGACCATACTGTTTTTTCTGGAATACGGCCGCGGCGGTATCGATGGAGTATCCGGCGGCCGGACGCTTGATCGTGTATTCCTGCCAGTTGCCGGTCTGGAAATTCGCCAGACCCTGGTAAGTATAGCTACCGTCGTAACCCTGGATGAAGGCGTTGTAAACCTTGTCTTGCTGACCACTCAGACCCGCCTTGACGGTGTGCTCACCGAGATGCCAGGTACCGGCGAAATAGGCATAGCTCGAATCGATATTGAGCTGATTGACCTGACTCGAAAACTCTGTGCCCACGGTGACGCTAGGCGAGAACGTGGTCGGCGAATTCGATACCGTAACGGACGGCTGGGCAACACCCGTCAGCGGACCGCGCGACTGAATATATTTGGTATACGACAGGTTGGCTTCGGTGGAGAACACCGGACTCCAGTCGCTGAAAAGTTGCACGACGTAATTCTTGGAATCACGATCCTTGAAGTACCAGTTGCTGTTCAACGTTACCGAGGTGTCACCTCCGGTCGGCACCGGCTGCGCTTCCTTGGTTTCGTTGAAACGGAACGTTGCGCGCTGGCTATCGCTGATGTTCCAGTCGATCTTCGCGAGATAACGCTTGTCGATCAGGTTGGCCAGCGTACGATCGCCCACATTCAAGCCCTGCGCGGTCGCTGCATTGGCGATGTTGGTCACATCGATCGGAAGAATGCCCTGCACCTGCGTGGTGCTGTTGCTGCCGACCGGACCAGAAGTGGTACCAATCGCGACGCGCTCGCTTTTTTCGATGCCGAGGAAAAAGAACAACGTGTCCTTGATCAACGGGCCACCAGCGGTGACGCCGGAAGTCCACTCGTGATCCCAGCCGGTATACGGAAACTCGGTACCACCGGTGATCGGGGCAATGTCGCCCATCCAATCCTTGCTGCGATAGCTGTAATAGGCCGAGCCGTGAAAATCGTTGGTGCCGCTCTTGGAAACAGCGTTCACGTTGGCGCCGACGCAGCCGCGTGTGCTGACATCGAAGTTGGCGGTGGAAAGGTCATAGGATTCGATCACGTCCGGCGAGATCGGCGAGCCGACACTGGCCAAGCCGTTCGATTCCAGACCGAACGGGTCACCCGCATTGATGGTATCGACGGTAATGCAGTTGTAGCGGAAATTCTTGCCGTTCGCGGAAATTGCGCCGGCATCACGATCGGTGATGGAGATGCGCGGATCGGTACGCGCAATATCCTGAATCGAGCGATCGGGATTCGGTAGTGCTTCGATTTCCTTGTGCGACAGATTGGTGCCCATGCCCTTGTTGTCAGCTTGGAACGTTGCGGTGAGCGCGCTACCCTTGACCGTCACTTCCTCGAGCTGCGAAGTGGTTTCTTCGACAAGATTGATGGAAGTGGTTTCGGCCAGGCGCAGATAGACATCCTGCACCGCCGTCGGCTTTAAACCCTCTTTTTCAGCCGTGACACGATATGGTCCGCCGACGCGCAAACCCTGCAACTGGTAGCGGCCATCGGCATCGGTGGTGATCGTGGACTTGGTGCCGGAGGGCACGTGCACGACTTCGATCTTCGCCCCGGCAACCGGGTGCCCCGCGCCATCGGTAACGCGGCCGCTGGCGGCGGCCGAGGTGTTCTGCGCAAACGCAGATGGCACCAGGAACATCGACGCAAGCACCCATGCAAGTGGCTTCATTCGCAACTGTTTATTCATCGGTTTTCCCTCAATCCTCAGCTAATCAAATCGGCGCGATTGCGCGACGGAAATAAAGCCGCACGCAGCCAATGCACTGCCGGCATATGGTGTCTATCTTTCGCTTTTTTTGCCCCACATCGCGCGCTGGCACCAGCACGCGGGATCCCATTAACGCTAGCTTAACAGCACAATATGACAGTTTTCTAACTTTTTTTTGCTCTGCACCGTCACGCACGGGCGCGCAATGCCCTGCTATTGCGCGGAACCCAGAT
>JAYVLO010000168.1:0-6311 GCA_043759455.1 Pseudolysobacter sp. | reverse complement strand
TAAGCCAGCGCGAGCGCGACGTACTGATGCTGATCGCCGAAGGCATGAGTAATATCCAGATCGCCGCACGCCTCGAAATCGGCGAGAAAACGGTCAAGACGCATGTCAGCAATCTGCTCGGAAAACTCGGCGTGAATGATCGGACGCAGGCAGCGGTATTTGCGTGGCGGCGTGGTTGGGTTAGCTCTTAAATTTTCAAAAGCTGTATCCACGAAATGGACAACGCCAAGATTCTCGAAGATCTGATTAGCTCTGCAATCGGAGCAAAGGTGCATTTTGAGGTTTGGTGGGCCCAAAGAAGCGAGGCTAAACCAAAGCCGCTAAGTGCAGTTTATAAACATAGCGAATTCTTCTTAATATCTCAGGATGCTCACTACATTGCATTCTTCGTGTATTTGGCGCATTTGTTTGATGGACGAAAAGATTCCTCCTCTATTCCGACATATCTTGCGAACGCAAAAGATAGATACGAGATTTCGCATCTTCATAGACTTCAGCTGACGTATCTAGCTTTGGCACAAAGAGCCGAACCGTTGATACTTGCTCGTCACAAAGCTGTTGCTCACGTCGACGCCAGCCTTTCCCAAGATGATATCTTTGGCCCAATGAGCATGACCTGGAAGGACGTCCGGGTAATTATCTATGAGGCGACGACACTAGTCTCCGAGCTTGCTGGAGCAAGAGATCCGGCTTCAATTGGGATACCACATGATCGACGACTTATTGAAGTTACCTTAAAACTCATTAATGCGCTTGAAAATTCAGAAGTCTGATAAAAGATCGAAGACCAGCCAAATTATAACTTCGCCACAGAAAATTTCCGTCGATCCCATTCGGTCAAATCTGCAAAAAAGTACTACTAAATTCTGTCCGGCCCAGACGAAAAAGACGGACATCTACATTCGCGCTGCTACATCTTCGGCAGCCACATGCCCATCAGCGCGCCGAAAATGCCTACGCCCATCGCCACCGTGAGCACCCACAAACCCGCCGCAAAGCCGATGCGCGCGATTGCGCCACCTCGCTGCTGCACCGCGAAATAGCCTTCGAGCACGGCCAGCGGCAGCAGGGTTTGGGCGAACGATAAAAAGTTCAAAGTTGGGCCGGTGAATGTTTCTGGATCGAACCCGGCGGGGCCATGGTTGAGCAGAATCCAGAACATCAATGCGATGCGGTAGAACCACACGGCGTTGGCGACCAGATACAGGCGCAACGCCCAGCGGCGATGCACCACGAGTTGCCGCGCGAGTGCATGGCGCAATGCCATGATCGCGCAGAGCCAGATCAACAACGCGCCAAGCGTGCTGCCGAGATGCTGAATCAGGTCGCCGACGCTGCCGCGTATCCAGAGCATGTACAAACCAGCGAGGCTCGTTAAACACACGGCAAGTAAAAACATACGCCCGTTCCAGCGATGCAACATCGGCGCGCGCTGACGCACCATCGGAATCAACTGGATCAGACCGCCGACAACGATGATGACCGCGAGAAAAATATGCAACATGATGGCAAAGTTGCCGGCGCTGTCGCCCGGCACATAGCCGTGCGGCATGACCTTGTTCAGCACCAGCCAGTCGCCGCGCGCGGCGGCCGCGCCGTAGAGAAAAAGCAGGTAATAAACGAACATCAATTGGCCTATCGCCGCGACGACAAACCAGGACACGGCAGCGGCCTTGAGCGCGCTGTTCGCGAACCCCTGCAACACGCGTTTGTGCGGGACGATGGTGCCCGCTGCCGCGCAGTCGTCCGCCGTCGTTGCGGCAATATCGAACTTAGGGTTGTTGATTAAAATCACGCCGTCTCGTGCCGCATCCGCGCCTGTTGCGCTGTTTAAATCTCGCCTAACCCGCGGTGTACGGCAAATCGATTTGCGACGAACGACGGCAATTTGGGAATGAGCCACGATCGGCGCCGACGAACCGCGACGGCGACTCGAATATTCATCGAATTTGGGCCTAATTGCCGTGTTTCCTGCGCGCAAAACTTGGCATTCATTGCTATCGTTAGGTAATGCTTACCGTCTCTGCCGCTGCCAATGCCAATCCGAAAGGCGTCGCCCGAATCCTGAGCTGGCGGCGAGTCAAGGTCGTGTTTGTTGCGTCCATGCTGCTTAGCATGTTGCTGATGCCGGGCTGGAAACTCTCGTACGTTTTGTTGTGGGGCCGCTTCCTTTTCGCCGGCCTGATCCTGTTGCTGACGTTCGGCCTGTTCGAGGTCTGGCCCGTACGTCTGCCGACATGGTTCGCGCGTTGGGCGTTGCAGGTGCTGGCGGTTGCATTCGCGGTGCCGTTTACCGTGTTCGCGGCGTACTCGTTGACGACGATCGGCCTGCAGCCGGCTTGGTGGCACGATCCGGATCGCCTGAGCGGATTCGGCGGCATGACCGTGCTCGGTTTGCTCTCGGCACCGTGGATCGTCGTCGCGGCTTTGCTGCGTCAGATCAGGGGTGAGGCGGAGCGGCAAGCGCTGGCGTTCGACCTCGAACGCAGCGAGTTCGAGCGTCAGGCGCTCGACGCGCGGCTGCGTCTGCTGCAAGCGCAGATCGAGCCGCATTTCCTGTTCAATACCCTGGCCAATGTGCGCGAACTCGTCGATGTCGGATCGCCGCATGCGTCGAGCGTGCTCGACAGCCTGATCGCTTATCTGCGCGCCGCGGTGCCGCGCCTGCACGAGCCGGCGTCGACACTCGCGCAGGAACTCGATCTCGTGCGCGCCTATCTCGAAGTCATGCACATGCGCATGCCCGACCGACTGCAATTCACGCTGCACGCAGACGATGCCGTGCTGGCGCTGTTCTGCCCGCCGATGACGCTGTTGACGCTAGTCGAAAACGCGGTGCGCCACGGCATCGATCCAGCCGAAGACGGTGGCCGCGTCGAAGTTCGGGTACGCATGCATGAAGGTCGCTGCCTTGCCAGCGTGATCGATACCGGCGTTGGCTTGGCAGCGGTCGGCAAGAGCCTCGGCACGGGTCTGGTGAACCTGCGCGAGCGCCTGCAACTGGTGTTCGGCGGTGATGCACAATTGCGTTTGTCCGCACTCGAACCGCATGGCGTGTGCGCAGAACTGGATTTTCCGGCGATCAGGAGCCCGACGTGACAAGCCAGCGTCCGACCGCGTTGATCGCCGACGACGAACCGCTGCTGCGCAAGGCACTGACGCGCGGACTCGCGCAGACATGGCCCGAGTTGAACGTGATCACGCAGGCGCGCAACGGCCGCGAGGCGGTCGAGCAGTTCGAGGCGCAGCGGCCCGATATTTGTTTTCTCGACGTGCACATGCCGGGCGTCTCGGGCATCGAAGCCGCGCGGTTGATCGGCCGGCGTGCACATCTGGTTTTTGTCACCGCCTACGACACCTATGCCGTGCAGGCGTTTGAACATGGCGCGCTGGACTATCTCGTCAAACCCGTCGAGTCCGTCCGACTTACCGACACCGTCGCGCGACTGAAGGATCGCTTGCGCGCCGCGCCACCATCGATCGACACCGACGCCCTGCTCGATCAACTCGCCGCGCGCCTGCGCAAGAACACGGCATCGACGTCACTAAGCTGGCTGCGCGTTTCGGTCGGGCAATCGCTGCGACTGGTCGCCGTCGATGAAATCGACTACCTGCGATCCGACGAAAAATATACGCGTGTGGCATGGCGTGCAGACGACGGAAAAACCAGCGAGGGTCTGATCCGTATGGCGTTGAAAGACGTGCTCGCACAACTCGACACCACGCAGTTCGCCCAGGTGCATCGCGCCGTCGTGGTCAACCTGCGCGCGATCAGTCACATCACGCGCGATGCCAACGAGACCGCCGACATTCATCTGAAGGGCCGTACCGAAGTGCTACCGGTGAGCCGCAGTTATCTGCATCTATTCCGGCAGATGTGATCGGTTTTGTTATTGCGCCAGATCACTCCGGCCGCAAGATATGCCGCTGCTCGTTCGCCGCAAATAACGTGAGTTCGTACGGCCGCAATCGTACATTGCTGCCTTGTTGCAGCGCGAGTCGATGCAGCTCGGCAGGTGGCAATTCGGCTTCAAGAGTTTGCGCGCGAGCGGCGATTTTCAGCTCTATTCGGAATACGCTGCCCGCGGCATAAATATGACTGATCGAAGCGGCGAGGCCGGCCTCGGTCGGCGCGAGCAAACGCCAATGTTGTGGGCGTACGAACGCGAGCGCCGTGCCATCGGCCAATGCGCCGTGACTCGAATCGCTGCACAGGATTTCATTGCCGACGCGCACGTTGCCGTGTTCGATATGACATTCGAAACGATTCGCGCTGCCGATGAATTCGTAGACGAACGGCGTGGCCGGTTGATCATAGACACGCTCCGGCGTATCGATCTGCTCGATGCGGCCGCGGTTCATCACCACCACACGATCGGACAACTCCAGCGCTTCTTCCTGGTCGTGGGTAACGAAGATGCTCGTGAGTTTCATCTCCTCGTGCAGATGGCGCAGCCAGCGGCGCAACTCCTTGCGCACCTGCGCATCGAGCGCGCCGAACGGTTCATCGAGCAGCAGGATTTTCGGTTCGACTGCAAGTGCACGCGCAAGCGCGACACGCTGCCGCTGACCACCGGAAAGCTGCGCCGGATAACGTTTGGCGAGATCACCTAGTTGCACACGTTCGAGCAATTCGGTAACGCGCTTGGTGATCTCGACCTTGCCCGGTCGTTCGCGACGAGGTCGCACACGCAGGCCGAACGCGACGTTCTCGAACACGGTCATGTGCCGGAACAACGCATATTGCTGGAACACCAGGCCGACGCCGCGCTCGCGCACGCTGATCGCCGACAAATCGCGACCGTCGGCAAGCATGCTGCCGCTATCCGGAAAATCCAGCCCGGCAAGAATGCGCAGCAACGTGGTCTTGCCCGAACCGGACGGCCCGAGCAACGCCAGAAACTCGCCTTCGCGAATGTCCAGATCGATCCCATCGAGCGCGGTGTAACCGCCAAAATTCTTGTGGATGCCGCGCAATTCGATGCTCATCGCGCCCACCTCGTCGGCTGGCGATTTCGATTTCGATCCACGCGCAGGTTCAGCCAAAATTTGCTCATACGCAGAGCTTGCCACGGATTGCGTTGCGGTAGCGGCCCGCAATGCGACCACCTGCGCATCGGCGCCGCAATACGTGCGGCGCCGATGCGGCGTGCGCCAACGCATCGCCGGCAAACTCGGAGAGCAGGGCCTGCATCGGTTCGTTCATGGATTGCGCCTTTGTGCGGCCAGCGCGTCGCCGTACTTCCACTCAAGTAGCGTTTTCAGCGCGAGCGTGAGCAGCGCGAGCAAGGCCAGCAGGGAAGCCACGGCGAACGCGCCGACGAAGTTGTATTCGTTGTACATGATCTCGATTTGCAACGGCATCGTATTGGTCAATCCGCGAATGTGGCCGGATACCACCGACACCGCGCCGAACTCGCCCATCGCGCGTGCATTGCACAACAGCACGCCGTACAGCAGCGCCCATTTGATGTTGGGCAAGGTCACGCGAAAAAATATCTGCCAGCCACCCGCGCCGAGCATATAGCCGGCTTCCTCGTCATCGCTGCCTTGCTCCTGCATCAGCGGAATCAACTCGCGCGCGACGAAGGGAAAGGTCACGAACAAGGTCGCGAGGACGATGCCGGGCACGGCGAAAATGATCTTGATATCGTGCGCGTTGAGCCACGGCCCGAGCCAGCCTTGCAATCCGAACACCAGCACGAAGATCAGACCGCAGATCACCGGCGATACGGTGAACGGCAGATCGATTAAGGTCAGCAACAAGGCCTTGCCGCGAAACTGGAACTTGCTGATCGCCCACGCCGCAGCAACGCCAAAAACCAGATTCAGCGGTACCGAAATCGCGGCAGTGATGAGAGTAAGTTTGATCGACGCCCAGACTTCGCGCTCGCGAATCGCATCGAAGTAGTACGCAAAGCCCTTGCCGAGCGCCTCGACAAAAACCGCCGCCGCCGGCACCAGCAAAACCACGCCGAGATAAGCCAGCGCGAGCAGAATCAGCAGTGTCGGCACGATGCGCAGGGTTTTCGCATGGCGCGCGCGCGGACCGAGTTTGGCCGCCCCCGCTGTCGCGACAGTCGCCATCAGCTCGCGTCCTTCGCGCTGCGACGACGCATCCACGCTTGTGCGGCGTTGATGATCAGCAGCAATAAAAACGAGATCAGCAGCATCACGACCGCGATCGCGGCGGCGCCGTTGTAATCGTATTGTTCGAGTTTGGTGATGATCAGCAGCGGCGTGATTTCGGAGACGAACGGCACGTTGCCGGCGATGAAAACCACCGAGCCATATTCGCCGACCGCACGCGC